>JAZKAK010000012.1:0-63798 GCA_040389165.1 Pseudomonadota bacterium | reverse complement strand
AATTACACAATATCACACAAAGTTATGTAAGTTATTTTTGCACAGTTCCTAAGTCCTTTAGCAATTCCCATCGCCAAAGCAATGCTGAACACAAGATGGACAAGCGGTTGTTTTACTAATTTCAGAAAAGACAAAATTCTACCATACACGCTAAATAAGTGGCGTTCAGTATGCCTCACTTTTGCTGAAATGGACATGAAAATACATATTTATTTCTACTTTATCACGTTTGACGTAAGCGCTGAAGTTCTCCACCTTCAACCTAAACCACATGCTACCCGTCACTTTTATTTTTCTTACTGTCATTCCCGCGGAGGCGGGGATCCAGGCTGTTTAGCTCTCCCCAAACTCACGGTTTTTAAAGGGGCTTTTCTGGATTCCCGCCTCCGCGGGAATGACAAGGGTGGAGTGACAAAAAGTGACGGGTAGCATGCCTAAACCATTGCAACAGTCGCGATCCCCTTATAGGATGATACTAAGTACTCATTAACATGTTTCAAGTTGCAATCGTATGCTTTGGCAAGTCCCTCTCCCCTCATTTACACCGGCTCAACCCGAGATTTTTTTGGCAATATCAATACTTTTATTGACACTTCTTGGTTTGTTTTCAGGAAAACATGCCTTTCGGGCAACCTATGGAGCCTCGCTCGGGGTTATTGTCATCACCTTTTTGCTTGTCATGAAAATGGCATTTGTGTTGGGCCAAACAGGGACGGCTCGCGTAACATTTAATGGATTGTTCATCAGTGATATCTTTAGTACGTATATAAAAATATTTTTAACGAGTGGTGTAGGGCTTATCTTAGTCATCGTCAGGTCATCGTTAATTCAAACCGAACTTGCTCTGTTTGAATATCCCATTCTCATTCTAACCAGCACGCTTGGCATGTTGCTCATGATTTCAGCAAATGATTTGCTGTCCGTTTTTGTTGCGCTTGAATTGATGAGCCTTAGCCTTTACATCCTTATTGCTCTTAAACGCCGAGATTTAGCCTCAAGCGAAGCCAGTCTTAAGTATTTCATTTTAGGCGCGCTCGCTACAGGAATATTTTTATATGGCGCAAGCTGGGTCTATGGTTATGCGGGCACAACAAATTTCGAAGTGTTAGAACGTTTTCTTTTTGCTCATAATTCAGAAAAGATGCCTTATTTGCTTATCGGCCTAACGCTTATTATTACAGGAATTGCGTTTAAAATTTCGGCGGCTCCATTTCATATGTGGGCTCCCGATGTGTATCAAGGAACGCCAACGCCGGTATTAACCTTTTTGGTCACCATGCCAAAGCTTGCTGCTTTTGCTCTTATACTACGCTTATTAACGGGCCCATTTAGCACATTTATGCACCATGGCTCTAAAATTTTCATGTTTCTCGCAATTGCATCCATGTTTATCGGCGCTTTTTCGGCGCTTACGCAACAATCAATTCGGCGATTTATTGCATACAGCTCCATCGGGCAAGTGGGATTCGCCCTGATTGGGCTTAGTTTAGCGAATGAACCGGGTTATAAAGCAACCCTTTTGTTTCTTATATTCTACGTAATAACAATGATTGGTTTTATGGGCTGTCTCGTCCACCTATCACGTCGGGGACATGAATTAAATACGCTATCAGACTTGAATGGCTTAGGGCGCCATCATCCAATTGTATCATTTTGTCTTGGGTTTCTTATTTTCTCACTCGCAGGCATTCCGCCAATGCCAGGGTTTTTACCAAAACTTTGGATGCTGCAAACAGCCATTCAATATGACCATTATGTTTTATCGGTAATAGCCGTGCTCTATAGCGTTATTGCTGCTGCATATTATTTGCTGCTGATCAAAGCAATTTTTATTGATAACCCCACGCAAAGCAATCCAACGGTTGCCAGTCTTAAAACATCAGATTCTGCAAGCCTCATCGTAACGTATGGTTTGATAGCTCTGCTGCTTGGGCTGATGATACACCCAAATCCACTTATTACATGGACATCTCAGGTTGCAGCATCGCTCATGTTTTTCTAGGGCGAGCTGCATTATGCGGCAGCAATGGATGTTTGTTCTAATACCATTTTTACTAAATTTCGATTAGTGCAGCCCTCTGCAATATCTCTGTTGCTCATGTACAAAAGTACACTGTGCACCTCGAATCTTGATGTCTTACTACTCAAAACTTTTTGAAAACGGTATAAATACGAATTTAAGGTTTGCGCTAGGAAGAGAGTTCCAATGAGGACTGATCATTTAAAATCCCTCGCACAAATGCAATGGTGATATTTCGTTTTTGTTCAGCAGACAAACGTTCCAATACATTTACCCAATGTTCCACGCTTGCATAGGACCGATCAATGTGTTGCACCAAATATGATAATACAGAACTGTCGACAGAAACGCCGCGATCGGTCAAATTCTTTTTAAGGTGTGCCAGCATAAGTGCATCATCGGGTAAATTCAATGTAAGCAATGGCAACGTAGCCAAGCGCGAACATAAATCAGGAAGTTTGCACCAATTCTGATAATGCTGTGACATGGTTAGAATAAAATATGAACCGTTATCTTTTGCGTGATTAAAAAAATGAAACAACCACGTTTCTGAAGCATGTTCAACATCATCTAAAATAAAAATAGATTCATTCAAATCAAAAGGATGCTGCGCAGCGCACGTGTGTCCATTTAAATAGAGCGCCTCAGTGTGACTTTCCAAAAATGTATGACACAGATGTGTTTTGCCTGAATGCGCTTCTCCCACGATCAGCGTGCCAAAGGCTCCCCATGCAGGCCAAGCCTCGAGCACCCTGAAGGCGTCTCCGTTACAGGCGCCTACGACATAATTTTTACGCGTAAACGTCGGAGAGCTTGGGAAAAAAAGCGCACGTTGTTTCACTGAATAACCCTCGATCAAAAGGGAACGTCGTCATCCAATTCATCGAATTTTTGAGCTGGTTTTGCCGCTGCTTTTGGTGCATAGCTACCGCCTTGATTCGAATCATCAAAGCCACCGCCCATATATTCAGCATCACTGCCGCCGCTGTTTGATCGTGAATCAAGCAATGTCAATTCACCGCGAAAACGACCAATAACCACTTCTGTTGTATAGCGCTCTTGCCCTGATTGATCCGTCCATTTACGTGTCTGAAGCTGTCCTTCAACGTAAAGCTTTGAGCCTTTTCGCACATACTTTTCGACGATGTCCGCTATTTTATCATTCATGACTGATATGCGATGCCATTCGGTGCGTTCGCGTCGTTCACCGGATGTCTTATCTTTCCATGTTTCACTCGTGGCAATTGAAAAATTTGCAATTTTCGTTCCATCAGGCATGAAACGCATTTCAGGATCTTTTCCTAAATTTCCAACGAGAATTACTTTATTAACTGAACCTGCCACAAAAACCTCCATTGATACGATTATTTTAATAATCCGGTCCTATTTGAAAACAATACATGCTTTCACACGTAACACATAAAATAGGGTCAGATGTATGTATTAGTTATGCCTGTTTTTGCCCGTCTTGTGAATAAAAAAGATAGGTTATGAGGGTGTTCTTAAAAAAATACCTTGCATAAATCTGCTTAATTGCTTATAAACAATAATGAATAAGCGCCCATAGCTCAATTGGATAGAGCGTCAGACTACGGATCTGAAGGTTAGGAGTTCGACTCTCTTTGGGCGCACCAATCAAACTGCGGTTTTACAAGCAGTTTTTAAATTGGTCAAAAATCTCTAGGTAGCACATAGGTAGCAGAAGAAACAGTTTCGCTGCATAGACTGCTCACCGAATTACGTAGTGATGACCTTGATGTTCAAAAATTTTTCTCCTGTATAATCCAGTCAAACGCCAGATCCATCAAAGCTATTTTAGATTCGGAAGTCCACCCCCGATAGATTTTGCTGAAACAGGAAAAGCACTTAAAATCTATCGTAATCTATCCAATAAATATGGCACGTCTTCTCATATCATGCGCAGTTATAGGGTATCTCGTAAAACGATACCGCATCCTGTCAAAGCTGCGTGCAAGCAACAATAACAGATGGATTAACCCATGAAAGGAAACACTCCCTGTTAGCTATACTTATATATTAGTTGTGCATGGCTTAGCAACGTATGTGGCACTGCATTAAACGTATTTATAGCATTAAGTAGTACCCGGCGATGGTTTGAACATTATAAGCCTGCCTGCTATTTGCAGATCGATTTTCTATAATAAAATTTACGAAATACGGAAAAATAGAAATAAATTCAACTATCATAATTTTTTCGTTTCACCTTATCATATCCAGTTCGTACTTAATTTTTTATAGAATTTAAGTTTCAAATGTGGGAGTCAGCAGTGAACTCAATCGGCTTAGCAAAGCCAACGTCAATTAATTAACCGAAAAAATACTTGAAAATTCTCAACTGGATCGCTATATCAGTATAGATGAGGATCGTTGTATTATTTTGAGCCTTTATTAATATGCACGTTCTGGCGTCAGTATTTTATATGAAAACAAAAAATAGAAAAGAATTAATTATGAAAAGAACATTAATACTCACACTTGGCATTGCATGTGCATCTACTACAATTGGATACACACATTGTTATTCAGCAAAAGATTATTATGAATGTTGGCAGAGAGAACAAGAGGAGGAAGAGCGTTACAAGAGAAGACGGGATGAAGAACGTAAATATCAAGAAGAACAAGAACGCAAACGCTCGCGCGGTTATTAAAGGAATATATAATGAAAATAGTAATTGATTTTAACATGTGCGAAATACATAAGGTATGTTTATGAAATATATTAAATTATCTCCCGTCATTTGCTTGCTTCTAAGCGCTTTTGTTCTCAATGGTTGTAGTGCCGTCATGGCAGGGAAAAGAAGTACTTATAAAGGTGATCCAAAGGTTCTAACTACTGGACAAACCCGTATGACAGTTGAATCTACGTTAGGAGCCCCTGATATGTCCTCCCCATTAGAAGGCGGCAAACGAAGAGTGATTTATAGAATGGATCCAGATGCACACTCGCGTGGGTCTAGGAATGCAGCTGTTGCTGGACATGTTGTTGCTGATATTCTGACACTTGGACTATGGGAAATTGCAGGGACACCAACTGAATTAGCCGCCCAAGATGAGATGCATAACTATATAGTTACCTATGATGCGGCTGGTGTTATAGAATCAGTAGAGGTTTTTAAATAGACGAGAATCTGTGTATAGGTTAATGTGATTTGAGACTTGAACGGAGCTCTTACGATTGCACTAATTTTTTTTAAAAGGATAACAAAATGAAAAAAATATTTACCGTGCCGCTTATCACAGCAGCATGTTCCGTTATTGCTAATTCTACCCCTTTCGATGGCCTTTATCTTGGAGCTTCTGCAGGTTATACACAAAGGAATCAGACTTTTTCCATGAATGTGACTGGTATTGAGAATGGAACACCCTTCAATGCAAATGCGCAAAAATCAAAACGTATCAATGCCTTTAACTATGGATTGATGACTGGTTATGGATATGTAACAAGTGGCGTTTACTTGGGTGGAGAAATTAGTTTGCACCATGACACAGCAAGTGAAGATGAAAATTACAGTGTGCTCATTTCCTCAAATAGCGGCAATGGATCTTTACCTGTGAAAGTACGATACAACCGCAGCCCCGTGCTCGGCTTTGCTCCTAGATTAGGCATTGTATTTGCGGAGTCATACATGGCGTTTATTAAACCAGGCGTAGAAATTAGCCGAGATCGCATTGAAATTGATGCTGAGTCACGCGACACAACCTCACGCAAAACAAAGTTTACATTTGTACCAGGAATTGGCATTACAAAGGCTGTTCATAATAACCTTTTAGTGACTATAAGTTACGATTATGGTTTTGGTAATAAGATTTCAGTTCATAGTAATCCAGGAGATAATGCGACAGGAAACTACTCAGTTAAGTATACGTCTCATTCATTTAAAGCAGGCGTTGCGTACAGATTCTAAAACGGAAATAACCTAAAATATCTGCGAGATAAAACAATGGATTTAGCTTTACATATTCATTGATGCAATTGTGTTAAACATAAAAAGGGGAGGGGGAAAACCTCCCTTGTTAACTTTATTCTGACTTTAATATAAAAACAAATATATAATAAAAGTGAGTGTTGTATTTTTACGTGAATTTGATTGTGTATATGTTCTTTTCACATGGTAACGAGAGAGATAAATATATGTTATCCCTCTCACTTTATTTTATGGATAGAATCTAGCAATTTGGATATGGCCTAATGTGAGTTTCCTTGTAATTCAGTCAGCCTAGCTCTGATAGACTCTAACTCTTCATTCATACATTTCTGAATAGAGACGGCTTTAGCTTCAATCAACTTGACCGCTTCATGTCCTTCCTCCAATGAAAGTCTGGAATCACCAACTTGGTCTAATATTGCTGTCATAGCCTCATTAATGTGAGCCTGTGTGCGGATGTTTTTCAGGTTAGCGCTTGTAATAAAGTTGCGTGCTTTGGGAATTGGATATATACGGTCTAGGATAAGCTTTTGTGCGTGTAAGTCACCTGCTAAAGCCTGCTCTATTACTTTGGTCAATATAACCTCCCCATGTTCGCTTCCTACTTTTTCTAAAAACAATTGCGCGTTATTTTTGCTGCCAGCAGGTCTGCCTTTTCCAAAATTATTACCTGGCTGAAAGGCATGTGATTTTTGCATACGTGTAATTCCTCTCATAAGAATGCATTTACCGTTAATTTATCGTTATTAAACGTTGTCTGTCGTGTCAAACCTTAGTATAAATAATTTTCGTCAATTCAATCTATTGCAAAATTATAACATATCATTGATTCATGGTAATTATTTAAATAAAATTTACTTTAAATTAAACTGTGTTGCTTCGTACATATTATATAAAAACGTCGGTATCTTTTTACTCTGCAGTGATGTTTGTGTATCCTCTATAAATTGCTCCAGAACATCATTCATCGCGAGCCATTCTGCTTCGCGTCTGTTACCTACAACATCTCTTGCCTCAAACTCATAAATAGCTGCTCTTTCATTGTAGAAATCGGTGTAAGAAGACATGTTGATGACGTGCTGTTTACCTTTGCCATCGCCTAAAATTGCATTGTTTTTTGCAAAAGTGCCCAGATCATGCGCTGACATTACTGACACATCACTCAGAATCATTTTATTTTCCTCAAAAGTGCCCAGTGCACTCGCTGACATTACTGACGCTTCACTCATTTGCGCCATCGTGTCAGTTTTGTCAGTGCTTGTTTGGCATGTTTTCTGTAAAAAATGTGTCAGCCACTTACCCATGATGCCCCCAAATTTTGGGATTAATGAGGTAAACTGTCTTTCCTTTACCAAAAGGTGATTCAGTGTATTGCTCCCTCAGCCAGCCGGCATCTATAAGCTCATCACATGCATCTTGCACGTCTTCCGTTGTTGTGAGCATGCTCCAGCCCTTGCGATACACTTCTCTCGTCGTAAAGCCATCCTTTAAAGAACGTTTTTCAATCTTTTTAGACAAGGCCGAAGTCGCATGTGTTTTATCCAGCGCCAAACCATAAATGCGTCTGGCATGTGATTCTAGGTAGTCACACCAGGCAGCTGCACGCTCTGCAGATTCCAATGTAACCTGCCCCCTGTTTTTGCTATCAACTAGGTCGAGGATATGAAAAATCAGAGCAAGAGCAGGCATCAACTTACGGTATTTAGCCAGATGCTCGATAATGATTTCCTCTTCATTATCATTTCCACGAAGCTTTTTAAGTTCTAGATCTATTAACCATGCATTGAATACAGTCTGAGCTTCTTCTGAAAAATGAAAATATGGAATAGTGTCACTTTCTTCAGTACGCGCACCTAATGAAGTAAAGTCTAAGGTGGAGATCGCCTCAACCAGATAAAAAACTCTGTCCCTCGCTGGCTTATTTGGTGCTTCATCAACCAATTTCCATTGGCGGATTTCATCAGGATAAACGAACAATTGAAAGCGTTGTAGCAGCCCATCGTTGTCTATGCTTCGAGTAGCTTTATGCAGATATCCTAATAATTTGCTTGGTTGTGTGCCCCCAAGTATTGACACACACATGTTGTTACAATGTGTAGTGCCTCGACCAATACGATCAGTCGTATGAGAGCCAAAGCCATTCCATGATTCGAGATAGAAGGTTCGGTCGGACTCGTGACCGGCTTTATCCCAATTTGAAAACAGTCCCATTAATTCATCTCTGAATAATAACAGACCTCCCGGGTTTTCCGACAACAACTCTGTCATTTTTTCAACCGTAGCATCATTGGTCTTATAGCGTTTGCATATAGGTTTATCTGTTTGCTCAAGGCTTTTGTATGTTTGCTTCTCTTCTTCAGAGATAGCCCCCTGAGTCTGTGCTAATTTCTTTTCAATTTGTTTTTTAAAGACAGTCTGAGTTATCTTGCTGAGCTCACTTTCCATACTATAGTTTTTGAGCTGCTCGTCATATTTAGCTCGTGCTTTTGCTTCTAGGTTATTCAATGGTTTTAACGCTTCTGCCAGTGCGGGTGATTTTAATGTGCTCGGTTTTCCTATAATTATTCCCCAGAGGTTAGGGACTACCAGCCAAGGATCATTCTGCTTAGGCTTGATTCCACAACGTGAGCCAATAATACTCGAGACAACAGCAACTACAGATATCGCAACTTGATCAATTGGACATTGCATGCGATGTGCAATATCAATGACCCAGTTCTGTAATGGTTTGGGAAGCAGTGAAACATCGAAGGGCTCAACCGGGAGTAGCTCAGTTTTGATTGGTAAGGGATCTGGCCAGTTCGTGTCATTAAAGAGGCCAGCAGAAACAAATTTTGGATGATAATCAGTAACTAGCTGCAACCCCTTTTGCTGCAGCATCTCTTCAAGCTCCTTTAACAGCTCAGCTGTCCAGCCTTCGTCCAGAGCATTGGCAATATCATATTTATCGGGGAGCTCACGTATTTGGCTAACAATAACTCCATTTTCGATGGCGTATTGAGCAAAGATTTGCATGTTATATTGCTTGATTGATTGCGCTCCAGCTTGTTTGCAACCCTGATATACAGCCCCTCCATAACCTACTCCGGCATCGTCGTTGTCCAAAAACAGAATCACATCGCGCCCGAGAAGAGTAGACCAGTCTGTTTTTAATGCTGCCAGTGCACCCCCGCTAGAGGTTGCTGCGACACATTCGGGAAATAGTTTTTGAAGAGCGATGGCGCATTTTTCGCCCTCACCAACATAAATGGATTTATTCATATTCTTAATGATATTAGGTATATTCAACAAGGGGCGGTTGTTATCTAGCGGTTGTTTGCATTTCCATCCCTCGTGCCCATCAGGATGTCGCCACCAACACCAAGGCATTCCTTTATCTTTGTCGGTTCTGGCTATGTAAAAAACAACACCGCCATCATCGCATCTGTAAGGAGTAATTATAGGATTTGTAGCTTTTATTATGGAAGGAATGGTTTTTGGGTCTATGTTATCTGGAATAGGCAATACAGGTGCACCATCCTCCTTATCTCTTCCCTGTATAGGTAAGCAGTTTGCTGACTCTTCTGCAGTCAGGGGGGATGTGATATCGATCATGATGCACCCCCAACAATGGCTAGCATTTCTCTTGCCGCTTCAATTTGCTTAATGTTTCGTACATATGCCCAAAGTGAAATCAAATCCCCGCCGCTGTCACCTGTAGCCCAGTCCTGCCATCTCCCTGTGCGTGTATTGAATTTGAATGAGCCAGGCTTTCTATCGTAGCGCCGTGGGTTTAAAGCAATATACTCATGTCGTTGTATTTTCCCCCCTGGCAATATGCGATTGAGTAACGCCAGAACGTGAGGCATTGTCTCTTGTTTTACTCGGTCAAAATTAATGTTTGATTGATTTTGCATAAGATTATTGCTATATTTAGGGGTGAACTTCCTGTTTTGCAACCCGCCGTTACCAGCAGCGGGATTTTCTTTTGTGAATTTATTTTGCATAAAGCTCTCCGGTAGTGCTTGTTCCATATGTCCCAGTAGTGCCATCGAAGATGTAGCAGTAATCCCTATTTGTACCGTAAGATACGAAATGATGTGGCTTGCCATCTGCTATAATACGTTCAGCACAACTGATGCCCGCTTGGTGCATATTTTCTGCAAACGCATGGGTGTTGATTTCACTGTCTGACAATTTTAAAGAGCTAATATGAATTTGGCTTATCATGTTAAAGCTCCCTTTTTTGCTATAACTTTTTCAGATTTTTTATTGTGTTCTCCTTGATCTGATGTGGATGTGCGGCGACATCCCTCGAGAAACTCTTGCAAGTCATCGTGGTCGTAATAAACCTTCGAGCCAACTTTTAAGAAGCGTGGAGGCAGCCCTTGCCAGCGGCGCTTGCGCAGTGTTGCTGTAGTAAATCCGACAACTTCACTTGCCTTAGTTTCGTTTAACAGTGTTTTTGGTTGAGTCATATTGAAATCTCCTAATAGTTACGCATTAATCTGCTTTATACTTATTAAGATAACCCTCCTTTTTGCACGAATCACCCATTGGTGAAAAGTTAGTAAAGCCTTTTAACTTGGCAGAATCATTGATGTTTTGAGAGGTTTTTGGAGATTTGTAAATTTTAAAAATAAAAATATTTAAAAACATTCATTATTGAATGATTTTGGCTGCTCAGAATTTTATGCATGCTGCATAATTTTAGCTCTCGTATTTAGCAATAGCATAATTATTGTTTATTTATTGGGGGGTTATTTACAAAAACCATCAGTCCCATGAGTGAACTGATGGTGAAATATATTGATTATTGCTTTTTACTAGAATTAGCTCAAAAACCTAACGTTGGAAATTTTGCATGCTATCTTCAATATCTTCATTGGGAGCATTTTGATTTTTGTGAACGAACTCATTAGTGCTAGTATCCCATTCAAGCCATAATAAATTGACAGGATGAGGGGATTCATCACCAATTGTTGCAATCATATCTTCAATATAACTTGGAGATATATAGAACCATTTTGACAGGGTACTTATAATATCACTACCCATAATATTGTCTCTATCCCGCATTATTATTACGTTTTTTTCAACTTCAATTTTTATCTGCCTGTGTATTATATTTTCTATTGACCTGCATGAATTTATTTTTGATTCTTCCCCTTTGAAGTATATGTTGTATATTTCCTTTGCAATTTCTGTAATTTTCTTTTGTTCACCAAGCACTTTCATGGCAGCCTCTTGAATTTCCAAATATCTACAGAAAATAAAATCATTATCTAATTGATGTCCTTGTCTTGTTTTGTCTGAATTTATAATATTATCCAAACTATCAATCGTTCTTTTTAATATATTTAACGGGTTATCACCTCCAACAAGAGATCGCATAAAGTGTATAAAATCATTAATTTCCATCGCCAATGCATCAAGCGTATAAAGTTTTATGTAATCTGAAGTCATTGGTATATTAATATCATGTGTAAGATGATCAATTTTAGATGCCAAATCACTTAATTTAGCATGATCATCTGTTGTTTCGATTGCAGCACCTGACTGCTCTAACTCATCTTTTAACTGAGCTAACTTCTCTTCTCTTTGCTTGCACACTTTGCTGTTATTTCGTTTAAGTCGATTAATAATACGTTGATAATCTTTCCATTCTAAGCTATAAAATGTTTCATAAAAATCATCGTCACCATTATTCCAATTTAATTGAGTCGTTATTAAATCAGGTCGAGATTTTATTCGATTATTGTGACCAGTTAATTCTGATGACAATAAAGATCTAAGCATTTCTTTTGTCAGAGTAATTAAATTATATTTATGGAAATTTAGATCCCTAAAAATATCAGAATATTGTGGTAACGAGTATAAGTTATGTTTTCCTCTCCAAAAGTCCTGCATTATTTTTGATAATACAGAATTTGTTTGATCTGCTGACAAATCTAAAGATTTTTGAATATCTCGTAAAAGTATCCATTTATCATTCTTAATGCACTTTCTAATTTTTAGAGTGTTTGATTCGTCGCTCAACTCTTCTTTTGTTTTATTTTCTCTGCTCTCGCGTGGATAACTCATACACTCTTCTCCGTGATATAATTTTCAATCTTTCCGTAGTATCCCAAAATCACTTGTTTAACAAATGCAGTATCTCATCATTGATCCCCTGCAAATCAGCTACATTCCACATTTGCCGCACTACTCTTCGGCACAACACTCAGCTGAAAACCCAACCCATCTAGAATTGCGCCAAGCGTCTCAATTTTTGGCTGCCGCTTCGCTGACAATAACTTATACAAATTCTGTCGATTGAGATTCGTTCTCTTAGCAAGTTGGCCAACACCACCTTGTGCATCTGTTACATCTTTTAGTGCTTTTAAAAATGCTTGTGCGTCATGATCTGTCTCAAAATCGAGTAATGCTTCTTTTAAATAAAAGCAGGCATCTTCGGGGTCTTTTAATTGTTCAATAAGGTATTCATTAAATGATCTCATTTTGTGCTTCCTTCCAATAAGTCATTGCTTTTTTTATATCATCCGCTTGATGTGATTTGTCGCCGCCACATAACAACACGACAACGCAATCTCCTAGCATTCCAAAGTACACACGATAGCCTGAGCCAAAGAAGAATCTTAATTCATAAAGTCCAGCTTCAATCACTTTATAATCACCCAAATTGCCTATTTCTAAACGTGAAACTCTTTTCAGTACACGAATTTTGGATACTTTATCTAAGCCCTCTAACCAATCGATAAAAGGCGCTCTGCCGTTATGTGTTTTATAAATCTGTACTTTTTTATGATTCATTTATATCTCTATGGTTAGCTGTAGATAATAGTATCCTAAGGGCGACAAAATGTCAATGTCGTGAGCCAAGGGTCAGTTGCTTTCCAATCATCTCACATGCATCTAAAAGTACTTTACCCACAAGATGCGCATATCGCTGGGTGGTCTGGGTCTGTCTGTGTCCTAGCAAGGCGCCGATGATTGGCAGTGACAAGCCATTCGACGCTGCTACTGAAGCAAATGTATGGCGTAAATCATGAATTCTTATATTGAGGTCTGCTTTTTCTCTAATTCTCGTCCAGGGCTTTTGCAGGCCAACAAGATGTGCTCCATCTTTCTTTCCATAAATTACATAAGGGTTGCCCTCCATGCGTGGAATTGAATTAAGCACTTGGATGGCAGCAGGTGCTAAATACACTGTCTTCTTGCCTGTTTTGCTATCAGACAGATTAAAGCATTGGTTTTTAAGATCAACCTCGCTCCACCTCAAAGTCAGAACTTCATTCAACCTACATCCTGTTAAAATCAATAAACGTATTGCGCGGAAAACAGATGGCAATTCTTTGTCTTCTTTTTCTTCTTCATCCAATACAGACATAAGTCGTGTAATTTCCTCTTGGCTAAGAAAACGTTCTCTCTTATTCTCGGCGTACTTCTTTACGTGGCGACAAGGGTTTGAATGATCAGGCCTAAATTCCCACAGCTCGGCTAGATTCAGTGTTTTTGAAAGAAGGCTTAAAACTCTGTTGGCAGTTATAGGCGTCTGCTTTAGTGAGTGATGAAACTTTAAAATATCTTCTCTTGTTAAGGATGCAACTTTGAAAGAGCCTAAAACAGGTAAGATCTGCTTGTCCCATAATCGTTGATCCTCTTTACTGCTGGAGGCTTTTTTGTGTGGTGCGTACTCCACCATATATTTTAGTGATAGCTCTTTAATCGTTGGGCTGCTTCTCAGGGCTTTCTTCTCTGCTGATGGGTCTTTGCCTTGCGCTGCTTCACTTAACCATTTTTGTGCAATATCTCTTGCTTGTTCGCACGTGATGGCTCCATGTGCCCCGATTAAGGGTTTTCGTTGACGTCCATCTGCTGTGCGGTAAAAGAGCATGTAGCTTCTCTTTCCCACTGGCGTTATTTTGCAGCAGAAGCCTTTTAGTTCTGAATCCCATAAAAGGATATCTTTTTCCTGCGGTGACGTTGATTCAACAATTCGTTTTGTTAGCTTAGCCATATCTATAATCCTGCTACCTAGAAGATCCTAGGTAGCATATAGGTAGCACAAAAAAGAATAATAGGGAAGATTGCATAAACATAAATTATGCATTAAGTTAGAGTTTATAAGGGTTTTTGAGCTTTTTATCTACGTGTGTAATTGAGGGTAACCATATGACTCTAAGACTACGGATCTGAAGGTTAGGAGTTCGACTCTCTTTGGGCGCACCATTTAAATCCCCCCTCCCTTAAAAATTATAATTCAGCATGTACCTGTTTGTATAAGCAAGCAGTGGTTTTGCATGCCCGTATAAATTCTCCTCATTGTCATTGCGTATTTCTGTTTTGTCATTCCCGCGAAGGCGGGGATCCAGGAAATAATCAAACAAAAGAACCATTAAATTGTAATTTAAACAAAACTGGTTCCCCGCCTTCGCGGGAATGACAGACAAAAGCGGGAATGACAGCCAAACGCGGGAATGACAGCCAAATTTGAAACGTTCGTGCAGATGTGGATCGCGTCCGAGGAGGACAAAAGACGAGCAGCATGGGGGACTCATTCGTTTTGCATAACAGCCGCTAAAATAATATTTATACGCAAAATTCATCGTTGTTAATAATTCATTATTCATTTCTACTTTATAATATATTATGTAATCATATAATTTTATGTATAAGGTTTTTGAATGATGGTAAATTTATTAACACAATTCAGAAATACACAATTCTCACGAAAACAGCTGACATGCATACGCGTAGTAATCGTACTCGCACTGGTGGGCATTGTATCCAACCTTGGGCATGCAAAAGATACTCTATGGAATGTAACAACTTTTGCTGGAATTGCCGGTACAGCGGGCCATGCTGATGGCACGGGAACTTCTGCCGTGTTTAACCAGCCTGGCAACATCACGATTGACTCAAGTAATAATTTGTATGTCACCGAGTGGGGTAATTGCGACATTCGAAAAATCACCCCAGGTGCTGTTGTAACAACCTTTGCGGGCACAGTAGGATCATCTGGAAGTACAAACGGCACAGGTACAGCAGCAAGCTTCAGCACTGCAGTACGTGGTATTACCTGTGACAGCACATCAAGCAATCTGTATGTGGCAGATATGGGTAATGGCCTTATTCGAAAGATTGACATAAGTACAGCTGCCGTAACAAATTTTGTGAATGTGAATTCGGCACACGCTATTACTGTTCAGGATAGCACTTCTGCATACATGGTCGATTTTATGGACGCTGCAATCTATAAAACATCATATACAAGCCCTAGCGCTGTTGTGTTTGCCGGATCAACATCGAGCTCATCACAATCGCCCGCTGATAATGCTGGCTATGTGAACGGCACGGGAACCGATGCGAAATTTTATCGTCCAACTGGAATAATTATGTCGGGAGCCAATCTGTATGTGTCGGATTACACCAATAACTGTATTAGGCAAATAACAAAGTCAGGTGCAGCTGTTACAACGTTTGCGGGTAGCACTACCGTTGGAAATACAGGTGGAAATGCAGATGGAACGGGGACAGCAGCAACCTTTAATGGGCCAGCGGGTATTGCTGTTGATAGTTCTGGAACGTTATATGTGACCGAGGAGGTTAATCATCTGATTCGAAAAATTACGGCGGCTGGTGTTGTTACAACGATTGCTGGTGGAGGACATGTGGGTGGAACAGCATCTGGATCTGCAAATGGTCTGGGAACAGCAGCTACATTTACGGATCCACGCGATCTCGTAGTAGACAGTAATGGTAATATTTATGTAACCGATGTAGGGAATCACTGTATTCGATGTATGACGCCAAATTATATTGGGTCTGGCACTACCGATACCGTTTTGACCAGTGCTGATTATGGCACGTTTCCCATTAATTTTGCTGGTGGAACAATGTACGTTGGCGCGAATGGCTTAACACTTGCTAATAATGTTGTCTTAGCATCTGATGCCAATACCATTAATGCAAACCATAATTGGATGGTGTTATCAGGTATAATCAGTGGATCGGGTGCATTAATACAAAGTGGAGTTGGCACGTTAGCATTATCAGGCGCAAACACCTATACTGGCACAACAACCATTAGTGCTGGCACGCTTAAAATTGGTAATGGCGGAACGGCAGGCAGCATTGCGAGTACAAGCATTGTCAACAATGCAGCACTTGCTTTTGACCTATCGAGTGCTTATACCTATGCAGGCACAGTCAGTGGATCTGGTGCATTAACACAAAGTGGTTCTAGCACGCTAACATTATCAAGTGCGACATACACTGGCGCAACAACCATTAGTGCCGGCGGGACATTGATGGGTAATATAGCAACGTCTATTGGGGTTGCCGTAGCTGGTGGTGGTATATACGATCTTGTTGGAACTGGGCGCACAGTCATTGATCCCAGCGGCGCAGGAACGATTCAAAGTTCTGGTGGGACATCTGCAGCACTAACGATTACATCGCAAAATGGATCAACCTTTGCTGGAACGATCGCCAGTACAATTAGCGGGTTAACCATCCATGGATCTGGCATTCTAACGCTTTCAGGATCGCAATCTTCAGGCAGCTTTCCAATATCCGTCAGTGGCAGTACTGGAAATGGGTTGATACTTTCTGGGGCAACAAACCTTACTAGTGGTCATATTACTGTTGGTGCCGGTACATCATTTCAAGTCACAGGAAAAACAATCATTTCGAATGCAATCACATTTGGATAGGAATAGAGATGAATATGCATCAGTATTAACTAAATTTTAATATAATTCATTTTACACTAAGTTAAGTTAAAATTTTACTTAGATGTGTAATTATGAGATTTTCAAATTTGTTTGCGACAAGCGCCCTTCTTAGTACAAGCCGTCAGGCATGTATTTCACTTCTTTCCAATACAACTTGGAAAAAATATCTGGTAGCTATAGCTGCAATAAGCGCTGTTGGGGGTGGGGCTAGTTATGCCGGTACTTCTGTATGGGATGTCGTAAGTCCAGACGAAACAACACTTACGGGTTTGATAACGGCCACAACATTGAATAAGACGGGATCAGGTGTGGGTATTATCGCACCGTCAGGTACGAACGCCATATCAGCTGCTGTTGTCATTCAAGCTGGTACATTGCAATTAAATGCTGCTACGGCTACTGCTTTTGGTACAGCCAATGCTGCCATTCCTATTACGATTTATGATGGGGCAACGCTTATACCATTCCTCTCTGGGGGCATGACGCTTGCTAACAATATTGTAATTGGTAGTACGAGTGCAACAGGAAATATTACCGGACTGGGATATACTGGCAGTGCACTTGGCACCACTGCATATGCTGTAACGCTTTCTGGACAAATTTCAGAACCAGTAAGCTGCACTAACATATTAGCACTTGGAGGTGGAACCGTAAGTACAGGTGCCAATATTATTACACTGTCCGGCAACAACAGCGGAGTCAGTGCGCCTGCCCATCCATTAACCGGTGGTATTAGTGTAGGCGGAAATACAACATTATGCATTGGCGGAGCAAACGCTATTCCAGCAACAGGCTCCATTACGTTGGCTGCAACTGGCGCGGTCCTTTCTGCGACCGTTACTCCAGCAATTTCAGTCCCAAGCGTTACATTAAGTGCCGCAGGAACCGTTCAAGCAGCATCTGGCATAACATTGACATTAGGTGCAATTACAGGTTCTACCAACACATTGGCTGTCGGCACATCAGGCAACACTGGCACGGTAGTCCTTACCGGTGCAAATACAACGGGTGCTATTTCGGTGAATTATGGAACGCTTCAATTGGGTAGTGCTGGCACATGTACACTTGCAAGTTCGCAAGCCATTAGTCTTGCTGCAGCAACGATACTTGCACTTAATACTACCGGGACGCCAACATTTGCATCTCCTATTACATTTACTGGAAATGCAGTTACTATAACTGCTGCGGTCGCAGCAACATTGTCAGGTGCATTAACGGGCAGTTCTACCGGAGGATTAACGATTAATGGGGCTGCTATTGTTACATTAAGCGGCACACAAGTGGGCGCATTTACCACAACGGTTGGTGGAACGGCTGGATTAAAAATTGGTGCAGCAGCTAACGTTGGCACTGGTGCCATCGTGATTGGAGCAGGTACATCATTTCAGGCCACAGGAAATACAACTATTACAAATGCAATTACGTTTGGCTAAAGAGGCTGAAATTACTCGGTGTTCATTGAAAAACCAAGATCATCACGAACAGTCTAAGAGCAGGACAAAAACTATACAAATATATCTACTCTCATGCTCGGGCTTGACCCGAGCATCTCTACTGATTCGGTTGCATGTAGCTTGCAGCCTGTTCGCAGTGCTCTGCGTGTTTGCTTCTGCATCGTTATAGATCTTCGGATCAAGTCCGAAGATGACAAAAGGGGAGTCCGAAGCTGACAAAAGGGGAGTCCGAAGATGACGGTGTAAGGAATCCATACATGACAGTGTGCGGCAGTCATGCGATTCGCCGTGGCGAAAAAATCTCAAAAAACACAAAATACTATTGACATGCGAAAAAATAACATTATTATCCTGTTATGGTCAGTCTGACAATCTTATATTATACTCATCGCGTAGTGGGGCTCGCCCTCTGTGCATTGCCTGGGCTTGCCCAACTGCCATTAAGTTAAGGAACTGCATAGTCTATCCGCCGTCATCACGAGGAGCGCCAGATCCGTGGTGATCCAGGAAAACAGCCAACTGGATCCCCGCATTCGCGAGGATGACAGTAAAGGGGCGAGGATGACAGTAAAAGGCAGAGGATGACAGTAAAGGGGCAAAGATGACAGTAAAGGGGCGAGGATGACAGTAAAGGGGCGAGGATGACAGTAAGGGGCGAGGATGACAGTAAGGGGAGAGGATGATGGTAATAAATACATGCATGCTGCATTATCAACTGAATTGGCTATGTGAAGTCAAATTTTAAGGACCACACTATGTTTTTACGTAAAATACCCCTATACATTCCCATATTTGCACTGATTTATCCGTGTATCGCATCGGATGGTGATTATGACCTCATACAGGAAAAAATTCAGTCAGGTCAGTTTTCAGAGCAATGTAAGTGCGAAAAAAGGAGAAGAGAAGAGAAGTGTCTTATTGATAAGTTTAATTCTAACCTTTCGTTAAACAATAGAATGATTACGATCGCTCTATATGAAGAATGGACCGAATCGATACGGGGTGCAATAAGGGCTGAATATGATGTGTTTATGCAATTACTGGCGACGCATATTGAAAACAATATACTTGTTCAGTCTGTTATTAAACGCCTATCTTTCTTCCCGCAAATGAAAGATTCGCTTGTTCAGTTAAGCGAAAAAATCCCAGTTTTAAGAAAATACATGACAGAAAAAATATTTGTATAAAATTTTATATTTTATAGGTTTGCTCATCGCTCTACTAGAGCTTTGATTTAATAGTATGTTTTACCTACTTGTACCCCACCGCCACAAATTTTCCACTAAACGCGGTTACAGCATACCCTGTCAATAAAACACGTTCACCCTCGTGACGAACTTTAAGGTAACCGCCACGCTTAGATGCCTGGTATGCTGTAAATACATTTCTGCCAAGACGCTCTGACCAATACGTCGCCAGCTTACAATGTGCTGATCCACTTACAGAATCTTCGACAACACCAACTTTTGGCGCAAAAAAACGAGAAACAAAATCATAATCCATATCCGCACCACCTTCAGCGGTGATAATAACGCCACGACAATCAATATCTGCAAGTCGGGCTGTATCAGGCACCAAATCAATCACTTCTTGCGCAGAATGTAGCTCTACCAAACAATCATCGTTCGCACGGCCTACAAATACGGGTGAAACGCCTAGGGCTTCAAGCAAGCCCTCGGGGATGCTAATCGGTTCGACATAATGGGCGGGGAAATCAAGTGTAATGCCATCATCGTCGCGCCATGCTTTTAACACGCCACTTTTAGATTCAAAATAGATTTCTTCACGCGTGACAATTTCCATCTCTGTCCATAATACATGAGCCGCAGCAAGCGTAGCATGACCACACAAAGAAACTTCGGTGGTTGGGGTGAACCAACGAATGTCAAAGTGATTATCATTCAGCGGTACGATAAAAGCTGTTTCAGATAAATTTACTTCAGTGGCAATGTTTTGCATGAAATCATCGCTTGGAAATTCTTCGACAACGCAAACGGCTGCGGGATTACCCTTAAAAAGGGTATCGGTAAACGCATCAACTGTACAAAATTTCATAGCACTCGTTTTCTAGAAACAATCAACATCTGTACAATCACGCGACTAATAAAAGGCTTGATGTTACCATATCTATTGGTTGTTGCATTCTTTAAAATATAAAATTCAGCTTAAATTATACCCTTAATCAAGACGTAATGCTAGCGAAACTTTATAAAGATTGCACATCAATTTTTGTTATATTTCACCATTCTAAACCGTTTAAATCAGCTATACGCGCATATGATTCACAAAATCGGCAAGACCGACTTGTCGTTTTCGGCGATGCCGTTCAGCACGCAAAATAGATCTGACGGTTATGACACTTTCATCAAGCTCGTGATTGATGACGACATAATTATACTCTGGCCAATGGCTTAGCTCAGCGCTGGCTTCATGCATGCGTTGATTGACGACTTCTATTGAATCTTGATTGCGTCCACGAAGGCGTGCTTCAAGTTCTTCTAAAGACGGGGGGAGAATAAATATGGTGACCAAGTCACCACGTGCAGATTGACTTATTTGCTGCGTGCCTTGCCAGTCAATATCAAACACAACGTCTTGACCGCTGCTTAATGTATCCAGAACAAACTGTTTCGGGGTGCCATAAAGATTTCCAAAAACCTCGGCGTATTCAAAAAAATCATCGGCACTGATTCGTTGTTGAAATTCATCGTGCGTGACGAAATAATAATCACGACCATCAATCTCGTTAGGACGTTTTGGACGCGTTGTAACGGATATCGACGTCTTTAAATGGGTCTCACTTGTGAGAAGTGCATTCGCAATTGTCGTCTTTCCAGCACCTGATGGAGACGATAAAATAAGCATAAGACCGCGGCGGGTAGGATTAGGCATGACTGTTATTTTTATAAGAATTCAGATTGTTATAGTAAGGATTTATGTTGATGATGTAAATGTATAAATTCAAGCCAGAATTATATCTGACTTGAATATGATCCAGCGCACATTTTAAAGAAACTCTCACCCTTTATGATTTTTCTTTTTTTTAATTTTCTTGGTTTTAAGTTCATGCTTTTCTAGGTTAGGCTCATTATTATCCGTTTCTTGTTGAGCCATTTTTGCAAGATATTCATGATATCGCTTCATCGCTGCATCAAGATTTCCTGGAAGCTTTTTGTAATCAAGTTCTTCCTTTTTGCTCCATCGTTCAATACCTAACACATAAACATTTAGAAAATTTCTGTATTCTTGAATGTCATCTGTGATTGCCTTATCTAGACCAAATGGGATTTTTTCCTTATCCCTTAATGCATAGTTAAAAACGAAGCTGTCAAGAATTACGCTTCTAAAGATTGAATGTCCTGTTGACTCAGAAATATCTTCTAGGCTTGCATCTTTTTTGAATAAAGCTTTTATTTCATCGCGGGTTACTGTTGCCTTGGAATCTCTAAGATCAGCGAGCATAGCGTTGTAAGCAACCACGGTATTATGAATTTTTTCAAAATCTGTTGATTGAAAAGGCGGTTTCTTCTTTTCTGCTTTTGCATCACTAGCTACGCATTTATACGTTTTTTTAACACTATCATATTCCCACACATCTTCACCTTTATGTGCGGCTATGCTTGGAAACGATGTGGTGACAATAATCAATAAAGATAGAAAGAAAAAGGATGCAATTTTCATAAAAACTTCTTTTTGTACGAGAAAAATTAATAATTTTAGTGGCTGCCAACCACTTGCCTACCATAAGTCTACGGGGCAGACGCAAGAATGGCAAGAGAAGTTGATAGATAACTAATGCTTAATCGATTAAGAAACGATGTTGCGCCTGCCAACCAGGTAAGATCAATGGACTATGCCATTGATCCTATATCTCGGCCACAATGATGTGCACATCAACAACAGGTTTTTTCATTAAATAACGATGCACAGATTTGCGAATAACGGCCTTTAGTGTTTCAAGGCGATCATCATTTGAGCGATAACCACGCTCTAATGTTTCACGAAGAGATAGATAAATCTCGCGTGATAACGCTTCTGTTTCGGCATCTGTATCACACAAACCTTTAAAGGTAAGCTGTGGTGCCTGTAAGATTTGTCCTGTATTGTCGATAACCACGGTTGCGACAACGAGGCCTTCTGTTGCTAGTTTCTGGCGATCTTTTAGAACCACACTTTTCATATCAATCATGCGATTACCGTCAAACACCCAACGTCCTGTTGGCAATAAATCGATCTCGCGGGTGTCGTTCTTTTTTAATTGGATCAATGATCCATTTTCAGGAACAACCGCCGTGTCAACACCGCATTCAAGCGCGAATCGAGCTTGCTCGTCCAAATGACGTGCCTCTCCATGGACGGGAATCAACACATCTGGGCGGACCCATTCGTACATTTGACGAAGCTCATCGCGGGCAGGGTGACCTGACACATGAATATCTTCTTCAGATGATGTGATAACGCGCACAGAATTGTGAATCAAACGATTTTGCAGTGCTGAAATATTCTTCTCGTTTCCAGGAATCATACGTGATGAGAATAAAACAACATCATTTTCTGCGAATTTGACAACAGGATGCTGATCACCTGCAATACGGGCAAGTGCCGCGCGGGCCTCGCCCTGTGAGCCAGTCGCAATAAAACAAACTTTATGATCAGGCAATTTCATAGCATCACTATCGGATATAAAAGGCGCGAGATCTTTTAAATAACCGGTATCTTTTGCTGCAGCAACCATACGATGAAGTGAACGTCCAACAAGCGCTACTTGACGACCATGTGCAGCCGCAACTTTAGCAACTGTTTCAAGGCGAGCCACATTCGATGCAAAGCATGCAACGGTTACACGATTTTCTGGAAAGGTCCCCATCAGTTTCATGAGTTCATCACGCACGTCTTTTTCAGATCCTGCTACGCCATGATTGAATACGTTGGTGGAATCGCAAATAAGTGCCAGAACACCTTCATCGCCAATCTCTTTAAGACGTGTAATATCTGTTGCTTCGCCAATCATGGGATCTGGATCAATTTTCCAGTCACCCGAATGCAGCACAACCCCGTGTGGCGTTTCGATACGAAGTGCATTCGGTTCTAAAATCGAATGGGTTAACGTTACATATTCAATGTCGAAGTCGCCAACTTTAAATGTTCCGCCTAATGGGATTTCGATTAACGTAACATCGTTTTTCCAAGGTTTATCAGCAATTTTCTGACGAACAATACGCATCGTAAAAGGGGTGGCATAAATAGGACAACGTAAGTACGGCCACAAATAGGGTACTGCGCCAACGTGATCTTCGTGCGCATGCGTCAGCACTAAACCGGTAATATTATCTTTATTATTGATCAAAAAAGTTGGATCCGGCGTGATAACGTCAACGCCCAATCGATCATGAAACGTAATGCCAAGATCGACAATCAACCATTGTTCGTTATGCCCAAATAAGTTGAGATTCATACCAATTTCGTTGGAACCGCCAAGCGGCAAAAACCAGAAATCATTTTTTGTAGGCGTTAGTTTTGCGTGAAGTGTATCAGTCACTGTTTTTCCTTAAGTATTATTTTTCTGGCCAGCCTTTGGAATGATTGAGCAAAAGCCGATGATTAACGCGTTAATCAACCTTTAATGAGATTGGCACGCTGTTGTTGAAACGTTTCATACAAGGCAATCGCCGCTGCATTTGACACATTTAACGTTGAAAAAGTTGATGCCGACTGTAGTTTAACATAGAAATCACAATTCTCCGATGTTAATCGCCTAAGACCGTCACCCTCTGCACCAAGAACCAATGCAATCTTACCTTTAAGATCGATTTGATTGAGCGTTTTCGTGGCCTCTTCGGCAAAAGCAACACACCAAAAACCAGCCTCTTTGATATCTTTAAGTGATTGAGCCAGGTTTTTAACAAAACAAAGTGGTACATGCTCGAGCGCACCCGAAGCTGATTTCGCGAGCGTCGGTGTTTCTTTTGGCGCATGACGATCCGTCAAAATCAAGGCTTTTGCTCCAAACACAGCAGCGGTTCGCAAGATTGCACCGATATTATGTGGATCACTTACTTGATCAAGGATCACCAGAATCTGGTTTGGCTCATCAGAATGTAACAGATCCGACAAATCAAGCGGATGCAGTGTTTGTACGTTAAGCGCAATGCCTTGATGCACAGCATCTTTTGGTAAAAGCGCTGCAAGCTTTTCTTTGGATGTCAATTCAACATTTTTGCGTGCGGCGCCTGTCGCTGTAGGTGGCAATCGTTCGATTAATTTCTTATCGGTGACATAAATTTTTTCGACAACGCGTTCTGGATTATTAAGAGCGGCAATGCACGAATGAAGTCCGTAAAGTAGCATTTTTTATGTATATCAATTCATTTGTATTATATAAGCCGATGGTGCCATGCCAGAAGATTTGTTGCAAGGAATTGTTGATGTAATGCGGCCCGGCGCCTTGGATGAATTTCGAAGAGATATACCCATTTCAGATCATTTTGCTAAAAATAGGTATTGGTATTCTCAACTATTTCCGTCCGCCATCATTGCGAGAAAGCCTCTGGCTTTTGTGGCAATCTATGTATTTTCAACAGCCACTGGTTGGCCACGTCCTTCGGACTCGCCATGACGGGTGCAGTGCGCAAGATGATTTGTAATGAGTATAGCCACACCAATTACAGCGAAACACAGATAAAAATCTAGCATGTTAATAATCTATTAATAGATTTCTTGATAGATTAAACGTATAAACCATGCAAGTTTTGTGAAATTAGATGAAAATTAAAAATATATTTGAATCAAATAAGGTTGTTAGCCGAGTGGTTTCCTCTCAGAAATTTGCAAAACGCACAAAATCAAGAAAAGGCTCGCGTCTTCCTTTACTCTTTCTTATGTTGTGTTATTTAGGGTGCGGCACTCAATCGCACGCACAGGAGCAAGCTGAGGCGGTATCTAGTGCAGATCCAGTAGCGACGGTAACAACACCCGCGACCGTAGATCCTGCAGCAGATCCGACCGTAGAGCCGATCGTAGAACCAACCGTAGAGGCAGCTGCAGATCCAGTCGCAACGTCAGCCGTAGAGCCAGCTGCGGATCCAGTAGCAACGTCAGCCGTAGAGCCAACCGCAGAACCGGTAGCAACGTCAACCGCAGAGCCAACCGCAGAACCAGTAGCAACGTCAGCCGTAGAGCCAACCGCAGAACCAGTAGCAACGTCAACCGCAGAGCCAACCGCAGATCCAGTAGCAACGTCAGCCGTAGAGCCAACCGCAGAACCAGTAGCAACGTCAGCCGTAGAGCCAGCTGCGGATCCAGTAGCAACGTCAGCCGTAGAGCCAACCGCAGAACCGGTAGCAACGTCAACCGCAGAGCCAACCGCAGAACCAGTAGCAACGTCAGCCGTAGAGCCAACCGCAGAACCAGTAGCAACGTCAACCGTAGAGCCAACCGCAGATCCAGTAGCAACTTCAGCCGTAGAGCCAACCGCAGATCCAGCCGTAGATCCAACAACGATAACAACCTCATCTGGTTCTACTGGCGTTTCTATGTCAGCAACAAGCGTGCCACAAGTATTAAAGCCAGCAAGTGTGCCACAAGTATTAAAGACAGCAATCGTGCCCCAAGTATTAAAGACAGCGATCGTTCCGCAGGTATTAACGCCAACAAGCATGCCACAAGTATTAAAGCCAGCGGTCGTGCCACAGGTATTAAAGCCAGCAACAATCGTGCCACAGGTATTAACGCCAACAAGCGTTCCCCAAGTATTAAAACCAGCAATCGTGCCACAAGTATTAAAGTCAGCAATCGTGCCACAAGTATTAAAGTCAGCAATCGTTTCACAGGTATTAACGCCAACAAGCGTTCCCCAAGTATTAAAGCCAGCGATAAGCATGAGCCAACAGGTTCAAGTGCATTCAAATAAGGTGGCTGAATCACTCACAAAATATAAATTGGCAACAGAAAGATTAGCTTTGGAAACTGAAACGGCAGCGACGTATGCCGCTAATGCGGTGTCAAAAGCAGTAGCTGATGCAGCAGATCTTGCCATAGCGGCTCAATCATTTCAACTTGATGTAAGAGAACATGAACATAAAGTATTGGAGGAGCTAGAACACGCCTCGCGTATTTCCGCTGAAGCAAATGCCATTGTCCAAGCAGATCTAACAGCGTCAAATGACGACAAGAAAGCGTCACAAAAACGTATCGATCAACTGACAAAAACATTTCAGTCCATGTCCAACGCACGTTCTGCACAACAAGCATCTACATTGCCTATTCAGCATTCGGCTAATGCCGCAATGAAAGCAAAAGAGCTCGTTGAACCTATCTTGCTCGCGGCCCAATCTGCTGCTGCTGCAAATGCTGCTGCGCGTTCTGCGGCAAAAGCAGCCAAGATTGCTGAAGATGATGGTCCTGCTCCATTCTATGACTTGACTAATTCTGATTTATTAACGAGTGCTGCCATGGATTGCCAGAGTAAGCCGCAATATGATTGTGGACGCCGTTTAGGTCACTGTGAATGGAAAGACTCAGCAGGGTGTCAATTTAAATGTAATGCGGTTCCAACACAACAGCTGTGCCTTGGTGTTAGCAACGGAAACACATGTAAATGGGGCAATGATATCAATGGTATTGACGTTTGCATGATAAAGTAAGCCAATGTCGCCAAGCTTAGTCGTGTCTGTACAATGGAAACGGTCCTGAACAAGGATTTTGCTGTGATGGACGGAAAAATCTTACAATTGCCATAACTAATGGCAATAAACGTTATGTCTTGCTATAGTAAGTCTTCGGCGCCTTTCTAAAACAGAATGGCATTAAGAATAACGTAATAAGGAAAAATGCATGAAAGCATTAGCTTCATTAATCATACTCTGTGCGTTTTGTACTGCATCAGACGCAACTAATAATGAAACAAAAGCGAATGCACAGAATGCTGCGCAACAATCTGGCGCTTTATATGGCGGCATAAATTCAAATTATACGTATGGTAATAATCATGTGACGACGTTTATAAAAGCGGGTGGACCAAATGCAGCAGGCGATTTAGTTTACTTGCAAGAATCCGAAATCAAACGTTTAGCGCACAGTAGTTTTGGTTTTGGCTGTTTCGCAGGATATATGTATAATTTTACTAAAATTGTATTGATGAGTGATATTTCTTATGATTCCAATAAGTTAAATCAGAGTTTAAAACATCAGCATATGTCTGCATATGAACCAGGAAATCCACTTCCTGAACCTTTAAATACTGATTACAGCATTCTGTTTAAACGCGGCAATACGTGGTCAGGAAATGTTAGATTAGGCTACGTCATTGCACCATCAATGACAATTTATGCAAAAGCAGGGCTTGTATTTAGCACATTTCATTTAGAATATAGTTCTGAAGAATTAGCAAAAAGTGATAAAAAGAATCTTATGGGAATCGAACCAGGCGTTGGTGTCGATATTAATATGCCTCATGGCGTGTTTTTCCGTGGGGAATATGGTTTTCAAATGTTTAGAAAATTCACAACAACAAATATTGATGCTCATCTTCTTGAGCCAGATAACAAGGTCATATACAGTGTGTCGCCCCGATACCATGTAATTCGTATCGGTCTTGGCTATAAATTTAGTACTTTTTAAAATCCCCGCTTACTATTGTCATCTTTGGACTCGATCCGAAGATCTCTATAGGTGAGACGGCAACTATTAAGGTGCAAGAAAGCCACCTATATGCCTCTCCAAGGATAGGGATCCTCGTGTCAAGCACGAGGATGACAATCGTTCCGGGCAGCATGCACGCGATTAATGTTTTATTAATACAAAGTGATTCATAATGAGTGCATAGTTAATAATATGGTGCACTGGTGATGTTGTATAATATATTGAAAATAATCATGGTGCTCGTAATATGCAGCCAGGCGTACGCAGCAAGCAATGCAAGAGAAGCAAGAGAAGCAAAAGCAGCAAGGCAAGCGGCAGCAATAGCGGCAGCAGCGCAGGCACCGCAAGACCCATCAACTATCGTCAGCAAAAACCTAGCGGCACAGCAACAAGTTACTAGAGAGGCTATCCTAGAACAGAAGCAGCAAGAAGAAGCGTTTACAAAACAAAGATTAGAAATGGAAACTCTAAGAGCTCAGCAGAAAGCCGAGCTAGGACGTCTTAAAGTCGAAACAGCTCGACGTGCTGCAGAATTAAAGGCCGTTAAAGAGGGAGCAGCATTACCTGGTGAGGCAGCGGCCGGCGCTCCTGTGCAACCAGCTATTCCTGCACAACTAAACATTCCTGCACAAGAAATCCTCACGGGAATTATGTATATTCGGGGGCAATACACCACGCGCCGTGATGCTTATGTGGAAAATCCAGTGACAACTGCACGAACTTCGCCACAAACGACCAATATAATTACAACGCTTTCTGATCCTAAAAAAGTCAGCGAACAGCACGCAACTCCCGATGAAAAGAGAGATATTTTAAAGGCTGTTGTGGCAACACATTTCATTCATAATAATGCTCGGAAATTGGATTTACCAGCAAGAGGTCTTATTGATGCCAAGCGCGCGAATCATTTTGCCGTGCTGGCGGCAATGGGCAATCTATCAGAATTAATGACCACTAATCTTATTGATTTCCATGGAATAAAAACCTTGAATGAATGCAAATTAAATGCGCAATGGGGTCGTTACCCTGATCTTGAACGTTTGGGTGGAATAACCAAAGAGCAGTTTTCGATATGGTTTCAAGCTGCCCTTACAGAGCATCATTCGAAAGAGGCGCTTAGTAAAGCGCTGGTCACTGCGCAATTAACAAATACGCTAGGAACAGGAACTGCACATGCAGGTGGAATGACCGTGGGGGCGCCTAATGGAGCTAATCACAATGCCGCCAGTGGTGGTGCTTCTGCAACTGGCATTGGTGGCAGCGGAGCTGGCGTTGGTGTTAAGTTTAGCGGTGGTGGTGGTGGCGGTGGTGGTGGTGGTTTTAAGCTAGGTGGTGCTGGCAGCGTTGGTGGTGGCAGTGGTGGCGGTGGCGGAATTGCTAGACCTACAGTTAGTGCTACTCCTCCTGTTATCACTCCCCCAGTTAGTGCTACTCCCCCTGTTCCTACTCACCCTCTTGTTGTGAAAAAGACAGAAGAATCAGTAGGAAGTTCTATTGACGATGCTTCTGCTGTAGCTGCTGTTGCTCCTAACACTGATGCGTCGTGCACTCAAGCTGATTGGGATCTTCTGGTGGCTGGTTGGAATCAAGATCTTGACTTCGAAGCAAAATATAAAGGAAAAATAACAAGTGACCAGATAAAAAAGTATCAGAAGATGAAGACGATGCTGCCCGCAGGCGCTGTGAAACAGAAGATTATGACGGATATAATTTTAACTCCTGTAGTTGCTACGTGTACTGAAGATGAATGGGATCTTCTGGTGGCTGACTGGGCGTCAGACCCTGGCTTCGAAGCAAAATATAAAGGAAAAATAACAAGTGACCAGATAAAAAAGTATCAGAAGATGAAGAAGATGAATATGCCAGAAGGCGCTATAAGACAGAAGATTATGACGGAGGTAAGTTTAACTCCAGCAAAAGCATCTGCCGCCTCTAGGATTGGAAAGACAGGTGCAGTAGCGGCAAGTATACCAGTTGTTGCTAAACGACCATATGTTCCTAAAGACCTGTCTGAATTAGACAATAATGAATTAGACTTAATTAAGGAAAGGAATGACTCTGAAGCGTTTGTGAAAGCATTTGAAAATTTTGCCCCTGACGTGCAATCACAAGTATTTTGTATGCTTGATCCACTATACAAGGAAAAACTGTACACTGAGTGGGGAAATGATATTGGAAAATACATACGTTCTATATTTTTACTTGATTACGAGATATCAAAAGATCAAAACGCTTTATTATTGGGTGCAACCAAAGATTTTCAAACTAAATTGTTGGAACACTTAAAAAAAAATTCAGGAGCACTGACAACGGATCTGACTGAACTGTATGAAAGATGTATGCAATACAATCAAGTCACATCTCTGAATTTCCTGAATCTTAGCAGAATTTGGACTGAGCTTAAGCTGGCGCCAGGTCCATCCCAACACCTCACTTCTAATAAAAAATTGGCTGCACCGGCAAAAAAATATGTAGCAATGAAACCTTCAGAAGACGCCGAATGGAATGAGACAAAGAATCTTATTGAAACATTCAACGCATCAAAGATAGTAATTAATAATGAGCTGATACGGAAACCAAGCCTGATGCCTGCAGCTTTACCTAAACTATGTGATGACGTCAAAGCTGTGGAGTCTTTTCTCATTATTCAACTAGCAAGTAAAAAAGCTGCGACGGAAAAAGCTGCGCTGGATCAAGGTTGGGAAAATCCTTGGACACCTGAAAAAGTTACACGTCTGACAGATTTGCAACAACTTTTAACTGCTGCAGATGTCTATGCTGAGGGTTTGTGTCAGAGGAATCCTAAAGCCTTTGGTGAAGAGCCTATTTCTGCCTCCTCTCGTGCTGCTGCTGTTGCTGCTGCATCCACACCTACTACGAATGCCGCTGTTTCTGCTGACAATGTTCTCACTCCCCCTGGAACGCCCACTCCCTCTGGAACACCCACTCCCTTTACAACACTCACTCCCTCTGGAGCGCCCAGGAAGTGGGCGAAGGTTTTAGGTGCCATCCTGTGGAATGGTGCACTGGTTGATTCCAATGAATCACGTGGTGCCGGTGCGGGCGGTGGACCTCCATAGACTCGGGACCACTACTTATTGCACTTCTCGACTCAAAAATCGGCATCTAAACAGCGTTTGACCCTGAAATGATTTCAATGAGTTCATTGGTGATCTGTGCTTGGCGCCCTTGGTTATAACGCAGCTGTAGCTTTTGAATCATGTCGCGTGCATTTCGCGATGCGTTGTCCATAGCCGTCATACGCGCAGCGTGTTCACACGCCGTGTTTTCTAAGAATAAGGTATTCATTTGCACAATGAAATTATGCATAAGCATTAATTTAGTCAGAATTTCTGGCTTGGGTTCGAAAATTGTATATGGGGCCTCTGCCTCGGTACCTGCGACCGTTTCGTCGATTAGCGGCACCAGCTGCCTTGCTTCTATGGGTTGGCTGATAATACTTTTTAAACGGCCTGTTATTATATGGACGCTTCCGATTTCTCCCGACTCAAGCAAAGCCATGATTTCCTCGGCGATACCGCTCACCTGTTTGAAATCCATTGTTGTGTGTTCTGCTGAAACAGCTGTTTGGAATTCAAAGAGACGCGCATCTATCCGGCCTGCGTCACATTCGCGGCCGAGCGTACTTTTTATTTTACGGCCGATTGCAGCGATGGTAATCGCACGATTGTCTGTTTGCGAAAGCGCGTGAGTAAAAGCCTTTATTTCACGCATAATTGAGGTGTTATACCCGCCACAAAGACCGCGATCTGTTGCAATGGCTAAGATAAATATGCCACCCTCTTTATTGCCGGTTTTGAGTAAGGGCAATGGATCAATATCAGCCGAGTTATGCAGTGCATGGTGCAGGGAATGCTCAAACTTCGTGGCATAGACACGGCCATTTTCAAGGCGCTCTTGCGCTTTGCGAAGTTTAGCTGTTGCCACCATTTTCATTGCTGAAGTGATCTTTTGTGTTGATTTTACAGACTTAATCCGAACACGAAGATCTTTTAGATTATTCATCGCACCGTTCCATGTTCGGCTAGAAAGCGTGGGCAAAATTCAGTTAAATAGGCAGATAGTTTTTCATCTGTCTCGGGTGAAACTTTGGCTGTATTTTCGATATCGCGCACAACATCAGGCAAGAAAAGATGAATTGACCTGAGTAGTTCTGCTTCGAATGCGGCAATTAACGGCACCGGAATTGTATCTAAGAATCCGCGAACACCTGCAAATACAGATAAAACTTCGTCAGTACTTGATAATGGTGATTGATTCGGTTGCTTTAATAATTCCGTTAGGCGTTGTCCACGTTCGAGTAATTGACGCGTAGATGCATCCAAATCACTGGCAAACTGCGAAAAAGCGACCATTTCACGATATTGGGCAAGCTCAAGCTTGATAGAACCAGAAACCTGCTTCATAGCTTTTGTTTGGGCTGCAGATCCAACGCGACTTACCGAAAGGCCAACGTTAATTGCTGGACGAATGCCTTTGTAAAATAACTCGGCTTCAAGAAAAATTTGACCATCCGTAATTGAAATAACATTGGTTGGAATATACGCAGATACATCGCCTGCTTGCGTTTCAATAATAGGCAGAGCTGTAAGTGAACCGCCACCACAGTCATCGCTCATTTTTGCCGCGCGTTCGAGCAAACGAGAGTGCAAATAAAACACGTCGCCAGGATATGCTTCACGGCCAGGTGGACGGCGAAGTAAAAGCGACATCTGACGATACGCGACCGCATGCTTTGATAAGTCATCGTAAATGATTAAGGCATGCATGCCATTGTCCCGGAAATACTCACCCATAGCGCACGCGGTGTACGGTGCTAAATACTGAAGCGGGGCAGGGTCAGAAGCCGTTGCCGCCACAACGATGGTATATTCCATAGCGCCTTCATCTTGCAGCATTTTAACAATACGTGCGACGGATGAGCGTTTTTGTCCAATGGCTACATAAATGCAATACAGCATTTTGGATGGATCGCCCGATTGATTGATTTTCTTTTGATTGAGAATCGTATCGATAGCAATGGTTGTTTTTCCAGTTTGACGATCGCCAATAATAAGCTCGCGTTGGCCGCGCCCAATCGGCACCAGTGCATCGATGGCTTTAATACCGGTGAGCATTGGTTCATGCACAGATTTACGTTGAATGATGCCAGGGGCTTTGCGTTCAACTTCGGCAAAGGCAACGTCGGTAAGCGCGCCTCTATCATCAATCGGATTGCCAAGGCCGTCAACGACGCGGCCCAAAAGCCCCATGCCAACGTTTACGTCCACAACTTTATTGGTACGTTTAACAAGATCACCTTCTTGAATATCGCGATCATTACCAGCAATAACAATACCCACATTATCTGTTTCGAGGTTGGATGCAATACCGCGTACGGAAACGCCAGTGCGCGATGATATGATATCAACCCATTCGCCTGACTTTACGTGATCAAGTCCGTGCACACGTGCGATGCCGTCGCCGACGGAAAGAACCCGGCCGGTTTCTGAAACTTCAGCGTAGGCTTTGAAATCGATAATTTTTTCTTTAATGAGTGCGGAAATTTCCGAGGCACGTGCTTGCATTAAGCGGCTCCTTTTAGGCTGATTTCGTTAAGGCTGTTGTGCAGAGTGTTAATTTGCCGTTTGAGGCTTGCATCAATGCGAAGATTCTCTGCCTGGATAATAACACCGCCAAGCAAATCAGGAATTGATTCGTATTCGTAATTAATTTTTTTACCAAAGATGGAAAACACCTGCGCTTGAATTTTCTTCTTTTGCGACATTGTTGGCATAGTTGGCATCGAAATGCACGCATTTAAACGATTGTCGTTGTGATTACAGCAACGCTCAAATACATCGATGATTTGACTAAAGAGTGATAGACGTTGACGTTCGTGTAAGATTTGAAAGAAATGAATTAAATACTGTGGCCAAGCTAATTTTTCAGCAATATTTACAAGGAATTCACAGAATTCATGTTCCGTGAAAAAGGGGAGCGATTTTTGAATATGAAAATCCTGAAGGCAAGCCTGATCGAATTCTTTTAATTTTTCAAGAATTAAAAATGATTCATTTTGTTCTAGTGCAACTTCAAATAATGCGCGTGCATAGCGTCCGGGAATTGAAGTTTGGAGGCCTTTTAAAAGTGCTATATCCATAATTGTTCTTGCTTTTACTGTTTTTTAATATCTCAGCTTTATTAGTAGCATATTTAGGCAAACAGAGACAAGGTTGGGTTCTGCTAAAAAACACGCTACCCGTCACTTTAAAACTAACCCTCGCACTGTCATCTTTGAACTCCTCTCTTTGTCATCTTCGGACGCCCCTTTTGTCATCCTCGTGTCAAGCACGAGGATGACAGGGTTGAGGGGAACGAGGATGACAGGGTTGAGGGAACGAAGACTCCCACATTGTCATCCTAGGACTCCCCTTTTTGTCATCTTCGGACTCCCCTTTTTGTCATCCTCGGACTCGATCCGAAGATCTATAAAGGTTCAAAGGCAAATAGTTGATGATTTTATAACCAGACAACAATGCACATGCGCTTCCACGTGTAGAGATCCTCGTGTCAAGCACGAAGATGACAGGGTTGAGGGAACGAAGATGACAATCGTTCCGGGTGGCATAGCTAAAAAATCATAAATTATACCCATCGGATCACAACTTTATATATCGCTATGTGCGTATTGTTTTTGATATTATATACTAATTATTAACACGTAAGGCGTAATAATAAAACATGATAAGACCATATCTTGGAAATGCCGAATGTTTGTCAATTTTAAAAGTCTATGTATACATGCCAGCCTGTTAATAAGCTTAATTCTTAAATGCGAATCGAGGGATTTAAATCTTGTAGAGATTGGCGAGGTAGGGAAAACAAAAATAGCAACCCCTCAATGTGCGCGTTTGGAGGAGCCTCTTATATCACCAGAAATTGAAGAAGAAGCTGGTTATGTGGCGGCCAATGTATGTGAAACGATCGAAGGAGTATGCAAATCGGGTGCTCTTATAGGGCTCGCTAATTTTGCGTATCCAGGCAATAACACACTGGAATTAGTTACCGTTTCTGTGAATTTGGCGTCAATGTTAGCAAATGCTGCTAAGTATACTATACGGTCACATGATTTTGTTACCAAGAAGAAAGAGGCCGAAAGCAAAAAAATGTTATCCTTATCAAATGGCGCCGCCTCTGCCCTTAATGTGGAAAATAAACATAGTTCAGTAACTAGCTTTAAGTTGCATTATTTATATTTTGCAGAGAGATTTTGGGGAGAAACTGTTTCTGTTCTTGGATATCTAGAAGTTCTTGGGCAATATACCGCCCCTGTTCTTACCTCGTACGCCCTAACTTTGCCTGACGAAGATTCTCATAAAAAATATCTATTAAATGTCGGATATGTCTTTAGTGCGACAACAGCGCTTTGCTATTTTTACAGTATTCTCGCGCAAAATGGATTCAATAAGAGGCATCAGGAACGCATTGATTTAGCCGAGCAGACTGCGCAGGCTGAACAGCCATCAGCTGTATAGTCATTTTTTATGAAATGGAAAGAACGCAAAGCTGCTCATCAGGTGAAAGCTGTCAGAAAAACATACCAATAATGAGCTGTCCTTGATAATGTAGATTTAATCTTCTTATACGTATATTTTCATACATTATGCCTGGCCTTTTTATCACATCGAGTCGTATTGGCGACGCTGTTATGACACTTTCATTACTCGAAGGACTTCGTTTGCGCGTCCCCGGTATGCGCTATCATGTGGCGGCAGATCCGCTTGTCGCGTCTTTGTTTCAAGATGATCCAGCATGCGATGAGATCATCCTCTTTCCTAAGAAAAAAGCATCTTTGCATTGGCTCTCTTTATGGTTGCATACCGTTGTTCGGTCGTGGGATTGGGTAGCTGATTCAAGAGGGTCGGCTATTGGTTATTTCTTGCGCACAAAAAAGCGGTATATATGGCAAAAAACAAAAAACGATACGCGGCATAAAATAGAGCAAGTTGCTGCCATTGCCGGATTGGCGCCTGCGCAACCACGTATTATTTTATCAGAAGAGCGTAAGCAACGTATGCATACGCTTTTGCCAGCGGTCCCGCTGCTGGTTGTAGCGCCGGTTGCAAATTGGATTGGCAAGCAATGGCCTATGGCCTATTTTTTGTCGACGATTACACGTTTTTGCGATTCTTTTCCAGATGCACATGTGCTTGTGGTGGCGGCTCCATCCGAAGATGCACAGCTGAAGTTGCTTCGTAACCTACCTGCAGAGCGCGTAACATTCAGTACAGATTTAGCTAAACGTCACACATTGTCACTTATTGATATGGCCGCGCTTATGTCGCATGGGGCTTTGTTTCTTGGAAATGATTCGGGATTGATGCACATGAGCTATGCACTTAATGTGCCAGTGATTGGTTTGTTTGGCCCTTCACGTGATGAAATTTATGGACCATATCCCAACGTTGGCGCAGGACATAACGTGCTGCGTATACCCCAAAGCTATGAGGAATTAGTGCAAATGCCTGGTTTTTCACATAAAAATCAGTTGTGTTATATGGATGGATTAACGCCAGATACGGTCTGGCAAACGCTTGGTGATTCATGGCGCGCGATTGCGTAATTGAATGGTGATGCTTGTATCATGTATTCTACCTATAAATGGGTAGCATGGTCCTTTTGTGTATTCATCGGGCGTGGCCCGGTGATCTTGATGCAGTTTATGCCGCAGCCGCAAGTTCAGATTAATCAAACCAACTTGATAACTGACCCCAAACTGCTTTTGCTTTTTTTACACTCTCTCCGGCTTTTGCAATATTTTCTTCACTTGCAATTTTACCGACTTTGTCTGCAATATTTCCTGCTACCTTGATGGCTTCTTCTGCCTTTTGCTTGGCTTTTTCTGCATGCTCTTCAGCAGCCGTAGCTTTAGGGGCACCGTTTAGTTTAAGTGCTTCTTCTGCTTCGTATTCGCGTATAATTAATTCTTTTTGTGCTTCTGCCTCAGCAAGCAACATGCGCTCTTCTGCTTTTGCATAGGTTTCATGATGGAGAGGCTGAATTTCTTTCTTTCCAACAATAATGCGGGCACGTTTTACTGCTTCTTGCCAAATTTCTTCTACTTTGTATTCGCGTATAATTAATTCTTTTTGTGCTTCTGCCTCAGCAAGCAACATGCGCTCTTCTGCTTTTGCATAGGTTTCATGATGGAGAGGTTGAATTTCTTTCTTTCCAACAAGAATGCGGGCACGTTTTACTGCTTCTTGCCAAATTTCTTCTTCGAGAGCAGCTTCTTTCTGCGCGCGCACTTCTTGTTCTTGACGTGCATGTTCTCTTTCAATATGTGTTAACTGCGTTTGCCTTTTAAGGGCGGAATATTTCGCATCCAGTTCATCCCCTTGCTGAAAAGATCTATTTCTTGCTTGCTCACTCTGCACTCTCGCGCCATCAGTTCTTCCGCGATAACCATACTCTTCAGCAAAAATTTGATTATCAAGCAACGTTGCTGTAGATATTAATAGGAGTAATTTTTTCATATCATTAGACTTTATGTAAAACGTATCTATTTAACATAATATATGTGAATGATTAAAAAATAGTTAATTTGTCTGGTCTGTATGTATCGTTGAATATGTAAGTATACTCTTGAACGTTCTCTTTTATCATCCTCGGAAGCCCTTTTTTTGCTATCTTCGGAAGCCTCTTTTTGTCATCTTCGGACTTGATCCGAAGATCTCTAATGGATAAAAGGCAAAGACATAGAGTTAAACACTTGAATTGCAAGCCATATGCCGCCTCAACTATAGAGATACTTGGGGCAAGCCCGAGAATGACACGTTTGTGGTTGGTCGTTGTAATTTTATTCTGATACACCGCGTATTTTTACATAATTAACAACACGTGTCACATAAAGCGTCTTGCTGACAGTGTCGAGTACGCGATCGAGTTCGGTCTGATCTTGTGCAATTCCCATTACATAAACAACGCCACCGACTGTTTTTATACCATAATTAAGAGACCGGATGTCATCGCCAAATAGTAATTTAGATTTCAACTGAGTTGTGATCCATGAATCTTTTGCGTAGATGCCGATGCCTAATTCGTCATTGTCTGTTATTTCGATGTTATTAAGTACTTTCTTAACGCCACTCGCTTCCCATGCAAGGCGTTCAGCCTCTACTGACCATTCTTGGTTTTGGATTGAACCTGTCAGTAATACTTCTCCGCCTTCAACAGTAACGGTTACACGTGCGTGTAAATCAGGATTGAAACTATAGAGTTTTGCTTTTATGACCACTGAAATTTGACTGTCGCTCATCGATCCTGTAACGCCTTTTTCACGTATGGCAAGTGTGCCTATAGCAGCGCCTCCGCCAACAACGAGTGGAGCAAGGCAACCTGATACAAAAAAAGTGGATATAGAAAGTGCCATTAGTATTTTTAAGTTTGATTTCATTTTTTTTCTACCATGCATTTTCAATATGCGTTATTTGTTTTCCAGCTGATAATAGAACAACATCAAAGCGAAGCAAAGAGGAATGTGCGCCTGATTCATTTATATTGTTTTCACTTAAGTAATGGAGCAAAGAATTTTCAATACGTTTCTGTTGGCGCGTGGTCAAACATTCAAAAGAATCGATTTCATGTTTGCGGTATTTAACCTCTACAGCGACGATGGTGTCGCCATCTTGCATAAGCAAGTCAATCTCACCGTGTGGCGTTTTGTAACGTGACGCAATCACTGTGTAGCCCTTGCGTTCAAGATACAAAAGAGCGGATTCTTCAGCACGTATGCCACGTTCAAATGTGGTTTTCATGAAAGTCTTCACTAAATTGTTGAATTGTTAGAGAACCTCGGATTAATTCCGAGGAATAGCATAAGTGGCAGCCAAACTTACCTTGGTGTGCGGTATATAATTGTTGCCTGTGCTTTTAATTTATTAAACTGTGCGACCGCTTGCTCTTGCACACGCTTTTCTTTCAATGCCATGCGAATTTCTTCTCGCGTAGGAGGCGTCTTTTTTTCAGGTGCTTTTTGTCCGCATAACATAAACACCCGAAGTTCAGTTTCACTCAAGCGAACAGGTTCTGTTGCTTTTCCTTTGCGACCTGTCGAAAATAATTTTCTAATCCCATCAGGTACAATAGCTGTTGAAATATCAGTCATTTCTTCAACTTCAAAATTAGATGCCTTAGCGCTTTCTTTTAGTGCTTTGCAGCCCTCAAGTGTTGGTGCATTCTCAAGAAATCCACCAATACGTGCCTGATCATCAATTGATAACTCAGATGGCAATGTGATCTTTACATCAATATAGCTCATCTTAGATTCACTTGCTGCAGTTTGGCCTGGCAATTTATGATCTTTGATAAAATAGATGATATAACGATTCCCGCGTAAGAGAGGTTCGCTAAAACGACCGACAGCTAGCTTTGTAACGTCATCCGGTAATTGATCTTTTGCAACCCAGCCAACCATGCCTCCTTGCGCACTTGATGGTGATTGCGAGAAGTTGCGTGCCAGGGAAGCGAAGGGAGTACCTTCTACTAGCTGACGATGGAGATTCGTTGCTTCGCGTTGCGTATGCATGCGGCTTTCAGGTGTGTCCACAAATAAAACAATTTCAGCTATTTCGAACTGCTCTTTTTCCTCGTTTTGCTTTAAGCGAAATTCTTCTTTCTCTACTTCGCGGTCTGGAATCTGAATGTGTGCACCAATGCCATCACGCACAGATTTTATCCAGAGCAAGTTTGACTCGATACGGTCACGTAAGGTCTTGATGTCGACACCTTTGCTTGCAAAGAAAGCGCCCAATTGCTCAAGTGTCATGTTGTTTTCTTTAGCAATTCCTGTTATCGCCTGATCGAGCTCTTCTTTTGATACAGATACCTTTAGAAAACCCGCGATTTGGCGTTGCAATTTTTCTTGAATAAGGGCTTCTTTGATTTGTTGAACAAGTTCGTCAGTCGCTTTCTTGTCAATTTCACCGGAAGATATTAAATTCAGTGCAAGACGACGCTGCACATCATCATTTGTGATGGCATCTTTGTTAACTTCGACCGCAATCGATGCTGCTGATGGTTTAGGCTTCGCCTTGGTGACTGTAGGCTTAGCATCCTCTACATTTTTTGCAATAGTTAGCTGAGTGGTCTCTTCTGCGTCATTGTCTTTAGCTGAAGAATCATCTGTTTCAGCAGAAATAAGACTATCATCAGCTTGTTCGTTTTTTTTATCAACAGGGCTTTCTGACTTAGCTAAAATGTCGGCAGACGGCGAGAGATTAGCTTCTGCAGACACCTCTGTTGCAACAAATGATGTTAATAAGAGACAAAAGGCAACATGTGCCGTTATTTTTTTGTTCATTAAATAAGTTTCCTTATACAATTTGGTTGGGTTTGCGATACCTTAGGAGAGTTACATATGTTAATCACAGATTAACCTTATATTAACACACAGCGCTCAACAATTAGTTATGAGATATATAAACACATTTTTAAGATTTTGCCACGTTTTAAGATGACACTCCTATTTAAATACACATTTAAAAAGTTTTTCTTGGTTAGCACAACGCTTACCATCTTAATTATTTCTGTGCTATGGCTAGCACAATCTTTAAAGTATATGGACTTAATTGTAAATAACAGTGTGTCTCTGGGGGCCTATTTTTCACTTGTTGCATTCTTATTGCCTGATCTTTTTGTTGTCATTAGCCCCATCGCTTTTGCCATTGGAACTTTATTTAGCTTTCACCGATTGATGATTACACATGAGTTAGCTGCATTAAGATCGTTGGGTATTAGCAACTTACGGTTATCGCTTCCTGTTTTATCGCTTGCAGCCGGTCTTTTTGCATTTCTAATGTCTCTCAATGTTTTTGTTGTGCCAGCGTCGTTTCAAAAATTAAAACAACAAGAACATGTTATGCGTAGCGCATTCTCAGGTGTTCTCCTTAGAGAAGGATCCTTTAATACGTCAAAGGGGTTCACTCTTTATGTGAGAGAGCATAATGATAAGGATGAATTGCATGGGATTTTTATTTATCAGCCAGCCAAAGATGGAATTCCATCACACACAACGTTGGCAGAATCAGGTCAAGTTTTTAAAAGTAGCGATCGTCTCTTGATTTTGCTTAGGAAAGGGCAACGTCAGGACTACAACCCAGTCACAAAGCAATATGCATATTTTTCATTTGATGAATTTGTTTATGATTTAACAGATGCGATCTCAGGTTCAGAATCGCGTCCTGAGCGCGCATCAGAAAAGTCAATTAAACAATTGCTTAATCCTGATGATGCTGTCGTGGATGACATGAAACGTCGTTTCAGATCCGAGGCGCATCAGCGTATTTTGTTGCCTTTTTTATGTTTGCTCGATGCATTGTTTATTTCTGGCGTATTATTGTCGGGGGAATTAGGCCGTCGTTATAACAGAAAGAAAATTGGCGTTGCCTCAAGTGGCGTGTTTTTTGTTCATTTATTAGCAATGGGATTGCTTCACGGCAGTGTTCGCTTCCAATCATTATTGTGGTTCGCGTATGTATTGATTGCATCTGGTATTGCAGCCAGTTTTTGGTATTTATCCAAAGATTTATTGCTAATATATACACAAAAAGGTGGGGCGCCTAAACCACGTCTTGTCTGGGGAGATCGTGCATGACACCTCTTCGTTATTTAAAAAGCTCTTCTAACATGTATGTTTCAAGGAATTTTTTGATTTGGCTTGGAATTACCGCCCTCGCGTTACTCGTAATTGTTGGCTTTTTTGAAGCAATTGAAATGCTAAGACGTGCGATGAGCCGCCCTGACGCCTCGTTAAGTATTGTTTTAGAACTGACATTGCTTGTCTTGCCTCAGCGCTTTATTGAATTGCTTCCATTTATTGTTTTTCTAGCGAGCTTGCTCAGCCTATGGCGCCTTAATCAACTTCAAGAGATCACCGCCCTTAGAGCTATGGGGGTTTCTGGCGGACAGCTTGCGCTTGGGCTTTGTATAACGGCTGTCATGATTGGTGCAAGCAGCCTGCTTGTGCTTAATCCAATTGCGGCAAGCTTTAACGCACGACACAGCGCGCTCGAGGAGCGCATTCTAAAACGTAATCATCAACGCCTTACTATATCTCCCACTGGTTTTTGGCTAAAAGAAACAGAAAACACGCAAAAAACGATTTTTCATGCTGAGTCATTTTCATTGAAGAATCGGACTTTCAAGAATGTTACTTTCTATGAGTTTGATTTGAACGATTGTTTTAAACGTCGTGTTGATGTTAAAGAAGCCACATTAATGGACGGTAAATGGTTGCTGCGGGATGTGTGCTCCTGGCGTGAAGGTGCTGTTCTAGAAAAGCATGCTGAACAATATCGCCCCACCGAACTTACATTGGAAAAAATTCAACGAAGTACGATTCAGCCTAATCAGCTTCCTTTTTGGCGAATTCCTGCGTTTATAAGGCAGCAACAAAGGAATGGACTTTCTTCATTAGCTTACGAAGTTTATTGGCATCGTTTATGGGCTGAAATTGCGTTGCTTGGCGTAATGTCTGTTTTAGCTGTTGGTTTTTGCCTTCCGTCTTCACGTCATCATGCAACGAGTCGAATGATCGGATTGGCACTCATAACCGGGTTTTTAATCCATTTCTTTAATAACATTATACATGCTTATGGTACCGGTGATCGATTGGCGGCTTTTTGGGCTGCTTGGTTGCCACCGCTTATTACAGGTCTTCTTGGTGTTGGGTATTTAATGCATGCAGAAGAGAATTAGCAATATGATCAGAAAAATAGAATTATTGGTAGCTCTTTTTCTTTGCTTAACGTTTGCATACGCCAAAGATGCTCCTGTTGATTTAAAAGCAGATTTTGTGCAGTATGATGCCGCGCAAGAGAATGTCACGGCCACAGGTCATGTGTGTTTAAAACAAATTACTGGCAAGGGTATTCGTATATTAAACGCCAATCGTATTGTCTATAATTCAAAAAACAATCAAATTGTCGCTTATGGTACGCAAAACGAGCAGATCTCTTATCAAGATGGCATTGGTAACACCATTTATGCAGATGAACTTACACTAAAAGACGATTTTAAAGCAGGTGTTCTTAAAACATTTACGTTATTGACGAATGAAAAAGCAACAATCCATGGCGCAGCAGGATATCGTGAAGATGGTATCGTTGCCATTATGGAAGATGCGGATTACACGCCTTGTACATTTTGCAGTACAAAAAAACCGGTGTGGCAGTTAAAAGCAGAAAAAGTTGAGCACAACACGCAAGAAAAAACAATTGAATATACAAATGCGCGTCTCGAAGTGAAGGGTATTCCAATTTTCTATACGCCCTATTTCTCGCATCCTGACCCGACAGTCAAACGAAAATCAGGAATTTTATCACCAATCTACGGTCATAATGACAGCCTTGGCTACATTGCAGGTGTCCCTGTTTATTATGTGATTTCTGATCAAAAAGATATGACGATTACACCTTTTATGACGCAAAAACAGTCAGGTATTTTAAAAACAGAATATCGTCAACGGTTTCATGATGGTGTGCTTAATCTGGCAGGTAGCTATACACGAACGCAACATTTACCGCCACCACCTCCATCTAGTCAATTATTGCCAAATGGACCGCGCCCTCCTAAGCCAGACCGATGGAACATAACAGCGCAGTCGCGTGTTGATGTAAGCGATAGCCAGCGTGTTAAAATCGATCTTAAACGTGCGAGTGATACAACATATCTTCAACGTTACAGCTTGGCCAGCCAATCACCTTTTATACAAGACAGTCAAAATCTAAGATCAAATATCACATGGCAACATTTTTCGAATGATAGCTATGCTGATGTGCAATCGTCAGCATTTCAAACAGATGCACCAAAGACAACGCCTATTATTTTGCCAAAGGCAGGGTATCATTATCAAACTGAGACACCAAAGATTGGCGGGACAGCAGCTGTCGAAGGCGGAGTCTTGGCCCTGTTTCGTCATCAACCGGTGCCTGGGCGGTCAGGCACTGAAATGTATCGTGTGTCAAACGGTGCGTCATGGAAGCGTCCTTGGGTTCTGTCTCATGGACAAATCGTTACCTTGCAAGGGCAAGGGCGTTCGGATGTGTATATGATGAGGCGTTATTTCACGACAGATGTGGATGCAAATACGCCTAACTCAAAATTAGAACATCGCCATGTCCGTTTTTTTCCGCAGGGCAGTCTTGATTGGCAGTGGCCGTTCCAAAGACGAATGGATCTGGCAAATTGGATTGTAAAGCCACAGGCAATGGTCGTATCAAGCCCTCTTAATATTAATAATCGTCACATTCCTAATGAAGATTCGATGACCTTTGAGCTTGATGATACAAGTGTGTTCTTATCAAATCGTTTTGATGGAATTGATCGGGTGGACACCGGTACGCGGGCTATTGCCGGTCTTGAAAACGAATTTCGGTTCACAAAGCAGCGCAGTGTTAGTTTATTTTTAGGTCAATCAAAACGTTTGGATGATCAGCACGTTGTTCGTTCTGGCCTTGGCGAGGATAAGTCTGCATCAGACGTATTGATGCGACTAAAGGTAAAGCCAGCCTCGTGGCTATCAAGCCGTTATCGGATGGCAGCCAGCCCTGATTTAAAAGTTGTCAGATATGCCGAATTTGGCACAAGTATAGGAGAGCCAATCTTTAAGATTGATGGCGCTTATGTGTTTTTGAACAAACGAGCAACCTTAAATGAAAATTTTATCTCTCAACTAAATATGCATGTTTCTTCGCAAGTTACCGAAAATTGGCGTTTATCTGTTGGTCAGATTCGCAATCTTAAACGTGCCAATGGTGGAGCATCGCTCGAAACCTATGTGGCGGCTACGTATGACGATGAATGCTTTGCTGTTAATTTTGGTATATATAGATCTGGTTACTATGATCGTGATATTAGACCCGATACAAGCTATCTTCTTAGCCTCAACTTTAAAACACTCACAAATCTTGCCATTAGTCCTGCGCCAACATACCAGGCGAATATGCTGACGTCCGGCTTGTAGGATAGTTAAGCAATGCAATGTGCACGTTTTCCCTCCTGTGTTTTGCCCAGACTTGATCTGGGCATCTAGATCACCGTGTCAAGCACGGTGAATACACGAGGAGAAATCTAGGCTTAAAAAACGTGCACACTGCGTAAGGCAGGATTTTCTTTTTGAAACGGTCGGATGGTAAGATTTTTTTTCTTGGCTGAAATGCTTTAATGCATAAGCCTTGAGTTACCTTGATTGCGCACTGTTTTTTATGTATAATTTATTACATGTTGGTTATGAAGTTGTTTGTTAGTGAAATCTAAGTTTTTATTATTTATTGTTATGGTAATGTGTTTTGTTTCACCATGCATGCAAGCCACTGTGGCTACAACTCAGCCACCAGCTCCTGTAAAAAAGAATTATATTCAGCAAGTCACCTATGGTGGCGAAAAGGGCGCTGAAGTTTTTAAAATGAAATCTGAATATGCCATCCAATGGGCAACGCATATGATCGCTTTCCTTGTTAACCGTTCGCACAATGAAAACAAACCGTTACGATCTTACTATATGGAACTTTTAGGCGAAAAAGATACAGGACTTGCTAAATTTCGTCGCGATATTGCGTTCGAAACTAATACGCAGTCAAAAGATGTTTTTGGTGCTTTTCGTATTAAAGATACACCTCACTTATTGGATTATACGCCTATTAGGAAAAGTTGGCATGATGATATAGCTGATTGTTTTTGCGATTTATTAAAGCATTTAGATAAGACGGATACCGATCACATTGTACATTTAAGAAGTGCGAGATCTCATAACGATTTTCATGTCGTGCATCAAGATTGCTGCCTGGATGATAAAAACATCCCATTCTCACGTGATATTTTGATAAATCATTACAAATATGATCCTGAAGAGCTTACTGATGAGAGAGTTGTGAAAATTGCTCAACATGAAGCCGTCAGCATGGATGAGCTGTTTTTTGGGCCGCCAACTGCTGATATCAAGCGTGATTTAAGATTGCTTCAACGTAAAAAAGATGGCCTTCGTATTTTGAAGTACGCAATGCGGCTCAAAGTAGGTGATCGCATGGTTCCTATTAGTGTTATTTATGGTCTTTTTCAGTCGGATCCAAATAAAGCAAATGGGGTTACGCAAACGTATATCGATAAGCTTCCTAAAAAATCACATTTTATGGTTATGCACACAGCAAAAGAATATGTAGAAACATTGATGAAGCTTACCGAGGAATTCTGGGAAAAGGCTGTTTTGCGGTCACGCACAGATGTCGATGGAATTAAAGAAGATCTCGCTAACGTCTTTTTTATTCAAACGCACGCTATGCCGTATTCACGTGGCAGCGAAGCCATCACAAAATGGGTTCTCGAAGCTGTTGCACGTTACCATGGCTGGACGCTTGTTTATCCCGAGGAATATGGATTCCAAAGCCCATTCCATACAACAATTGATGATTTTGTTGTGGATTTTGTGAAGCGTGTAATGCTTGTTCCTTATGTTGGGCAGCAGCAAGTGGTTCCAGTAGCGTAAGCTATTGCTATGTTGAGAATGGCGTAATACCAATTTCACTAAAGTTTGATTGATGCAGCCTCCTGCGATGTCTGCGCTGCTCATTTACTTCAGTAAACTCCGCTGCTCGAATCTTGCAGACTTACCACTCAAACTTTTTTGAAAATAGTATAAGTTCTCGTGAATCTTTACCCATTTGAATAAGGTGCAGGTCTTTACGTATTAATTTTTGAAAATTTTCGTCACACATATGCCAATCAACAATGTCTACTTTATAAGGCAAGTCGGAATTTTCAAAATCTTCATCAATATGCGATCTGATATTACCGGGGATGTTTTCAATAAAACAAAGATCAAGATCGGATAGTCTCTTTGGATTTCCTTTAGCCCGTGATCCAAAAGCATAAAATGTATAAGGGTATTTTTTCAAGACATTTTCAACAATATTGAGATGCTGATCATCCATAAACATTTGGATCAACCCCTATCTTGCTTAGAAAATCTTTAACTTCTGTTGAAAAGCTTTCTAGAATAGAGAGAACTTCATCGGCTTCTTTTTCTTGATAGGTATGGACAGTAATATTTCGTTTCTTTAAAAAATCAAACCAAAGCTCTGGATCGTTAATGAAAGATTCCAGCGCTGCGGCACGTATTACCTCACGTGGGGAATTTAGAATTTGTCCTCGGACTTCTAAAAGACGTTTCATTGTTTTCCAAACAAGTTCAAAACAATACTCAAAAGCTTGAATAGTTCCTGCTTTTTCATGTTCTGTATGCGTATTGAGACGAAAGATTTCAAATTTACGAAACGCCTTAATCAATGAGTCAATGCTAATTCCATCAATTAAGTACGTCATTATTTTCATTTATCTTGAGATTATGATTGAAGTGTAACATAGGCAATGTACGGGGTTCAATGCATCATAGCCATTCACTTTTAAATTGATTATGGCGTTGATCTTCGGAAATCTGCAGTGCTCATGTACGTTATACCGTTTTCAAAAAGTTTTGAGTAGTAAGACATCAAAATTCGAGGTGCGCAGTGTACACTTGTACATGAGCAACAGAGATATTGCAGAGGACTGCACTAATTGAAAGTTAGTGAAAATGGTATTAGTACACTCCGCGCTTCGAGCCTCGATCGCCTTATACTCAAATTAAGTGTGAACAGCTATATTATTTCCATAACTGACGGTGAGATAACTAATGCGAGATGATGTAATGATTGCTGAATAACATTAAAAACGTTATGGTAAAAGAAAAATACATCGTTTTAACAGCCAATTTATGAATATTCAAAAGCAATCAACGTATCTCATCTTGGGTTTAGCGCGATCAGGCAAAGCAACAGCGGCTTTCTTTGGTCGTATTGGGGAATCTTACGTTGTGTATGATGATCAAGCCATATGTTATGAGGGGAGAGATGTATTATCCGCTATCATTGATATCCCCTGGGAAACAATCAAAGCTGTTATACAAAGTCCTGGTATTCCATTTTTTAAGCCACAACCGCATCCTGTAACAGCGGCCGCTATTGTCAAAGGCATTCCCGTTATGACGGACATTGATTTATTTAATCAATATAGGGATGGATCTATTGCGTGTGTAGGCATCACAGGAACGAACGGTAAGTCAACGACTACGGCGCTGGTCACACATATTTTAAACATGGCTGGCAAAAAAGCGGTTATGGGCGGTAATATTGGCGTTCCGGTATTGTCATTGTTGGATGAACGTGATGTTTCGGTGCATGTGCTAGAACTTTCCTCATTTCAGCTTGAAGTAACGAATCGTATTGATCTTGATATAGCAGTTCTGACTAATGTTAGCGAAGACCATATTGATCGTCATGGATCAATGGATGCGTATAGTGCGGCAAAAGATCGTATTTTTAATCATGCAAAATGTCGTGTTATTGGTGCGGAATGTGTCGAGCCAGTTGATGATTTGTCAGGGATTGAGCGGCTTCCTGGTGTGCATAATGAAGAAAACATGCGTGTTGCCTATGCGGTATGCACAAAATTGGGTGTTGCGCATGACCTTATTGTAAAGGGCTTCAATTCCTTTCTTGGATTAGCGCATCGGATGGAGCTTGTTTATACGTGCAGTGATTTTTGCATTATTAATGACAGCAAGGCAACGAACGCTGATTCAACAGAGCGTGCACTTGTGCACTATACGCAGCTTGCGCCGTTACCTTATATTTATTGGATTGCAGGTGGAAAACCAAAAGCTGGTGGCATTCAATCGCTTAAGCCTTATTTCAGTATGATTAGAAAAGCTTATTTTATTGGTGCTGCACAAGAAGAATTTTTGGCAACGACAGAGGGTAGTATTGACGCAAAAACATGTGGAGATCTTGAGACAGCTGTGTGCGCTGCATTTGCTGATATGCGCAACGAGGTACGCGCCCATGGGTACGATCCATTGCGACACTATCTCATTCTGTTTTCACCAGCCTGCGCGAGTTATGACCAATTCCGTGACTTTGAACATCGTGGTGACGAATTTAAACGATTGGCCTTAAATAGCTTAAAATCAAGGACTCACCAATGACAAAAACTATTTTTTCAAGACGAGATACAAGTGTTATTGGTCGCTGGTGGTGGACCGTTGATCGATGGAGTTTAGGTGCTATTCTTGTCATTATTGCGCTTGGTGTACTGCTTAGTTTTGCTGCCAGCCCACCTGTAGCTAATCGTTTGAACCTTGGCACATTCTTTTTCGTCAAGCGTCATTTGATTATGGTGCCGCCAGCCCTTCTTATCATGTTTGGCATTTCATTATTAACTCCATTACATATACGTAGGCTTGCCTCGTTTGTGTATTTAGTGGGGGTGATCATGCTTGTTGCTACACTGTTTTATGGAATCGAAATCAAGGGGGCAAAACGATGGCTTATGCTTGCTGGAATATCCTTGCAGGCGTCTGAATTTATCAAGCCAGCGTTTGCCGTGCTTGCCGCATGGATGTTAGCCGAGAAATATAAAGATCCTGAATTCCCAGGCCTTTCAGTGTCATTAGTGTTGTTGATTGTTTTGATGGTATTATTGCTGTTGCAACCAGATCTAGGGATGACGCTCGTATTGATATCAACCTGGATTGGGCAGTTATTTGTGGCAGGTATGCCATTGATTTGGATGGGAATTCTGGCAGGACTTGGTATCGTTTGTCTATGTAGCGCCTATTTTCTATTTCCGCATGTGGCACGACGCATGGATCAATTTTTTGATCCTTCAGCTGGCGACCCTAAGCAAGATTTATATCAAGTCACACAATCATTAAAGGCTTTTATGCAGGGCGGCTTTTTTGGCCGAGGGCCGGGGGAGGGGATTGTTAAAAAAAATGTCCCTGACGCGCATGCTGACTTTGTTTTTGCCGTAGCGGGTGAAGAGTTTGGTTTGTTTTTATGTTTATTTATGGTTGCGCTGTTTGCTTTTATTGTTTTGCGATCATTGATGCGTTCCATGCAAGACTCAAGTTTGTTCGTCATGATGGCGGCGTCAGGTTTGGTGATCCAATTTGGTTTGCAAGCGTTTGTTAATATGGCTTCGGCCTTGCATTTAATTCCTACCAAGGGAATGACAATGCCATTTGTTAGCTATGGTGGGTCGTCGTTGATTGCGCTGGCCATCGCCATGGGGATGCTGCTGGGACTGACGCGCAAACGACACGGCGTTGTTGATTTGTTGTAGCAAAAATAGTTTGTTCGATTTATCTTTTTTCTAACTTCACGCTTAATTTATCAACTCAATTCCAAGAAGGACACCTTATGTTTAAGTCACGCACCATTGCATGGTCAGTCTGGATGACGGCCTCTATTTTCTACGCATATCAATACATTATACGCGTCATGCCCAATATTATGCTGGGCGATATTATGAATCAATTTCACATCGATGCCGCGGTTTTTGGGCAATTTTCGGGTATTTATTACATTGGTTATTCACTGATGCATTTGCCAATTGGCATTATGCTTGATCGCTATGGCCCTAAGAATGTCATGTCAGGTTGTATTTTACTTACGGTTGTCGGTTTGTTGCCAATTCTTTTTGCTGAACATTGGGTGTATCCATTGGTTGGCCGGTTGTTGATTGGTATTGGGTCATCAGCCGCAATTTTGGGTACGTTTAAGATCATTCGTATGGCGTTCGTTGAAAAGTACTTTACACGGATGCTCAGCCTTTCCGTTACGATTGGCTTAATTGGTGCAATTTATGGCGGCGCCCCTGTAAGTTATATGTGTGCTCAATTAGGCTATAAAGCCGTTGTCGAGATTTTTGCAATGCTTGGGTTGGCGCTAGCGGTTGTGACATATGTCATCGTTCCTAAGATGGAATCAACGAATCATGGCTCAGTCATGTCTAATATAAAATTGGTACTGACAAATCGCAAGGTTATTACAATTTGCCTTTTGGCAGGGTTAATGGTAGGGCCACTTGAAGGCTTTGCTGATGTATGGGGCGCAGAATTTTTAAAACAAGTTTATGGATATGACGGCGCTGTTGCAAGCTATCTGCCATCCATGATCTTTATTGGCATGTGTTTTGGTGCACCAGTGCTAAGCCTTGTTGCCGAAAAAACAGGACGTTATGTTGCTGTTATCGCAGGGGCAGGTATTGTAATGTTGGCGACGTTTGGGGCACTTGTCGCGCACATGTTGACGGTAAGCACGATGACCATTAGTTTTGTTTGCGTTGGTATCTGCTGCGCCTATCAGATTCTGGCGATTTACAAAGCATCTACGTATGTGCCAGAGCATGTTGCAGGGCTAACAACGGCTGTTGCTAACATGATTATCATGATCTTTGGTTGGGTGTTTCATACAGTTATTGGATGTGTGATTCATAGCTGTGGTGGCACAAAAGTTGCGAGTGCATTTGTTTATGGCATAGGCGTGATTCCTGCGACGCTCGCCGTTAGTGTGATTGGATTTTTGATGATTGCGCGGACTGATCAAAAGGTTGTGTAAAGTTAGAAAATGAGTATACTAACAACTACTTTTTTAGGAAAAAAATAATGAAGCAAATATTAGCAAAAAGTGCGCCTAGCGTACAAACGGCACTTACAAAATACGGTGTGGAATGCAACGTTATTGAACTTTCCGACAGCACGCGAACAGCGAGTGATGCGGCAGCAGAGCTTGGGTGCGAGGTAGGGCAAATTGTCAAATCACTCATCTATAAAACGCAGTCGATGGGGCAGCCTGTATTGGTGCTTGTCTCTGGCTTGAATCGGGTAAACGAACGAAGTGTCGAGCATCAATTGGGCGAGGAAGTCAGTAAAGCGAATGCGGATTTTGCACGCGACTTCACTGGTTTTTCGATTGGCGGTATTCCGCCTGTTGGGCATAAGAAATCAATAAAGCTCATTTTTATCGATAAAGATCTATTGGAATTTGACAATGTCTGGGCAGCGGCTGGCACACCAAATTCTGTTTTTAATGTAAAAGGAACGGATTTGGTTGCGATGACAGGTGGAACCGTTATTTCCATTAAGTAGTTTTGAGTTTCTTATTAACGTAGGGTGCACGTTTTCCCCCTGCGTTTGCTATTAAACGTTTGTTATGTGATGACACAAGTCATGTTCATTGAGCTGTGTCATCATTCATTAAAATCGACGTTCAAATTTAATCGTTCCAGAGATACTTTTTTGCCCTTTTTGAAGTGTGACTGTCATGCCAGGAACACATTTCCAATTGCTTTTCATATCAAGCATGGATCCATACAGATTGATATAATGTGTTGTCTTGCCAGGTTTCGTGCCAGTTGAATTCACACCCCCTGGCGTTGTTTCTGTGTAAATCGTTGATGTGCTTTTGCCATTACCGGATTTTTCGCCGACTTCGTATTTAAGCGTAATTTTCCCTTCAAAGCCATCTGCTTTCCATTGTTTGCGCACACCAACGCCGCCATAAATTTCACCGTTACGTGCGATCGTTTCTTTGTAATTCTGTGCGAAAATACCAGCGTTTTGTTCTTGGATCTTAGTCTGTTTCGATTGATTTACCTGTAATCCAATGTCGGGCTTAATTGAAAATCCGTGTGGTAATATAAAGATTGGGCCTATTTCATTTTTAAAGGCCGCAGCATACGTATTATAACGCGAAACGGCAATGTAGCTTTGACTCGGGCTTGGATTACCTTGACGTTGTTGCACATTCTTTACGGCGATACCACTGAGGTTCGATTCAAAATCCCACCCAATATTCCATGCATCGACAAAGGTTTTTCGCACATCAAGACCCAGCATTAAGTTTTTGCCGTTAGTATTGCTGTTTACACTTCGATCCTGTTGCGTTTTCGACGCGCCAAACCCAATCATGCCCAGCAGATTGACTCCGCTTGCTTTGAAATAATGACTGCCACCTACTAACATCCCATAATATTTTTCGCTATAGCCAGCCATATAACCACCCATACCATTGTTACGAATTTGTGTAACATAGGGTGCGGCAAACACACGAAAATCACCTCTGATTTTGGTGATTGTGCCTGTGTCTTCTTTGGCCAGTGCGGTAATAAGTGATTCAAGTGAATCACGCTGATTTTCGCGCATAATCTTGGTCATATTTGCACGTGCTTTAGCAACTTTGTAGGCTGATGGGGCAAAGTCATTCGTCATTTGGCTGGTTGTATTTTGTAAGCTTGGTAGTAAATCGCTTGCCGCGCTAAGGGCGTCGATATGATTGGTCGTTGCGGATGTTGCTGTTGGAATAAGGGTGACGGTTACTTGTCCGTTGGGGGAAACAGTTATACCATTAGGTGCACCGCTGGTTGCGATGACTTCGTGAAAGGGGTTGTTGTTATTAAGTGTAATATTTGATGGATCGCCAGTTACCGTGCCAACGGTGAAAAGAGTTTGTTCAGTGTGTAAATCAGATGGATTTGTATAAGAATAATTTCCATTGTATGTCCTCATAGTTATTATTAATGGTCCATTTCCAATATTTAATGTATCAATTGTTGTATTGCCAAAACTACCATCAGCAAAATAAAAACGTAAAGTTCCACTATTCCAATTCAGGTTATCTATATGTGTCCTACTATTACTGCCTCCCCCAATATAAAATATTGAATTATTGAGAGTCATTGTGTCTATATTATTTATAATTGTGTTTCCTTTATACATATACACATAGCTATTATCAGCTGTAATACCGCCCGTGATGGTATTGGTAGCAGTACCATTGCTGTAATTACCAAAATCCGCATAACCATTGCTAAGATTTATGCCGCCCGTGATGGTGCTTGTCACTGTGCCGGTGCCGGAATTACTAAAATCCGCATAACCACCATTGCTAATATTTACTCCGCCAGTGATAGTATTGGTAACAGTGCCGGCGCCATGATTACTAAAACCTGCATAACCATTATTCACAGTTAAGGCAGGTGTTATGCCACCGTTCGTTGAGTTAAATGTAGATCCAAGTGCAGGTGTGCCTATCGTTGCTGAATTGTTACCATTACTGTCAGTTGATGTCCATACACCTGCATTATCATGTGCATTATAATACGTTGCAGGGACGGCGCTTGCTGAATTTAACTGCATTACGACAGCCCATGCAAATAACGGCCTCCATGCATCATTGCTGATCTTACCAAGCTTCCTTTGAAGAGGCTGTTCTGAGTGGCTTCGCGAATCCGTTGACTGTTGACTGTTGACTGTTGACTGTTGACTGTTGACTGTTGACTGTTGACCGAGTATTTACGCATAGCAATAGATTTTCACATAAGATTTGTATTCTGGTTAAAGCTTGCTACTGCAGAGGTTAATTTTTCATTAATATTTATTTTAATTAAAATTTTATGAATACAGCGACGTTTTTTTCGCCCAATCTCTTGTTTCAAACGTATGGAACGCAGTGCTCACGTTTTTTAAAACTTAGATTTCTCTTCGTGTGACCCGCGGATCTAGATGCCCGGATCAAGTCAGGGCAAAACACAGGGGGGGGACGTGAGTACTGCGTTATGGATTGGTTTTTCAGCAATTATGGAATGACATCGAGCAATTGAATCTTAGTTGAAGTTTTTCAATAAAAAGGGTATCCTGCTTTGTATATGTCATTAATAATATTTTTCTATCACGAATCAAAGTAGTGCTAGATAGACACTAAATTCATTGAAAGGTTTTTCATGTCCACGTTTATTTCAACTGTCCTGCCATTTATTCTTGTGCTTAGCATCCTTGTATTCGTGCACGAGTATGGTCATTTTTGGGTAGGACGTCGCAACGGTGTTCGTGTGAGTACGTTCTCAATTGGCTTTGGTCCAGAGCTTTTTGGCTGGACTGATAAGCATGGAACGCGCTGGCGTGTTAGCCCAATTCCACTGGGCGGCTATGTAAAATTCTTTGGTGATCAAGATGTCAGCAGCACTACTGTTGACAAAAGCCTTGTAAGCACATTGTCTGATGCCGAAAAAGCGACAATGCTGCATAACAAAACGCCTTTGCAACGTATTGCTGTTGCTGTTGCTGGACCTGCTGCGAATTACCTTTTTGCAATTATTGCGTTAACTGCGTTGATTGCCGTTAAAGGCATGCCGGTTCAGGTCACGTCAATTGCGCATGTTGAACCAGGGTCACTTGCAGATAAAATTGGTATTAAAGTTGATGATAAGATTATTCAGTTTGGTACGCATGAAATTAAGAAATTTGCCGATATACGCGCGGCAATTGCTGATTCTGTAAATAAAGATGTAAATATTATCGTTGATCGTAATAATGCCAACGTTGTGTTAGAGGCTAAGCTTTATACCGAAGTAAACGCAGTGCGATCACCAATTAAAACGCTTGGAATTGCGCCTGGTACTGTTTATGAAAAAGCGTCAATCATAAGTGCTTTGGGAAAATCCATTCATTATTGCTATTCAATGTCTGCTGAAATACTAAAAATGCTTGGAAATATATTCACAGGAACATCCAAAGGCGAGGTGGGTGGTTTTATAGCCATCGCTGAAGGTGCGAGTCAAAGCTGGCAAGGTGGCCCCGCAGCCCTTGTGTTGTTTATGGTGATGCTATCAATTAATCTTGGCTTTATTAATTTGTTGCCTGTTCCAGTGCTTGATGGCGGGCATATTTTGTTCTGCACAATTGAAGCAATTCGCGGGCGTCCGCTTTCGGAAAAATTGCAAGAACGGATTTTTATGGCCGGACTTGCGCTTGTGCTTGGGTTGATGGTTTACACGACGGGTGCGGATATTATGCGAAAAAAATCCTGGTTTGTTGATGTGTACACATCGGTTACACATTTCGTTGGAATTAAATAAACAACGTAGTGCTCACGTTTTTCATGTTTTGTTCGCAGGGATCGAAATTATTAAGTGGCTGTCATTCCCGCGAAGGCGGGGATCCAATGTATTCAAATTACATAAATATATCGTTTTTGGATTCAATTATTCTCTGGATTCCCGCCTACGCGGGAATGACAAAAGACGAAACGGGAATGACAAAAGACGAAACGGGAATGGCAAAAGACGAAACGGGAATGACAAAAGACGAAACGGGAATGACATGACGAAAAACGTCAATCTAAAGAACTTGCACACTGCGATGACAGTTATAAATAAGAAAGAATACAAATGAACTTTTTTCATAACTTGCTTGATCATATTAAATCAGCTGTAACTGAAATAGCCTTAACGAAAGACATTGTTTGTCCTGACACAACGAAAGTTGTGATTGAGCCTACAAAGGACGCGAGTCATGGCGACGTGGCAACCAATGCGGCGCTTGTGCTTGCAAAACCAATGGGTATGAATCCACGTCAGTTGGCTGAGCTTTTATGCGAGAAACTTACTGTGTTGCCTGAGGTTAGCACAGTAGCTGTTGCTGGTCCTGGTTTTGTGAATGTCAGCTTTACGAATGATTTTTGGATTGCACAATTGCACAGTTTGTTGCGTGCTGGCGTGAGTTATGGTCGTGCTAATAGTGGTGCAAATCAAACTGTTAACGTTGAATTCGTGTCTGCTAATCCAACAGGGCCGCTTCATGCAGGGCATGGCCGTAACGCTGTTTTGGGTGACGCTATTGCATCTCTGCTCGACTGCGTTGGCTATGATGTTACACGTGAATACTATATCAATGACGCTGGCGGACAAGTGAATGCGTTGGCGCGATCTGTTTATTTACGTTACTGCGAAGCTTTGGGCGATGTCATTTCCGAAGAAGACTTTAAAGAAGGAATGTATGGCGGCGACTATCTTGTTCCTGTTGGTAAGATCCTCATTGAACAATTTGGCGATCAATACCGAGGACAAGCAGAAAGCGTTTGGTTAGAACCGTTTAAAGAAGCCACTGTCGCGATTATGATGGTTGATGTGAAAGCTGACCTTGCTGCAGCTGGCGTTGTTATGGATGTCTACACATCTGAAAAGTCGCTCGTTAAAAAAGGTTTGGTTGATGATACACTCGCAGCCCTTGAGGCAACGGATGACGTTTATGCCGGTGTGTTGGCTCCACCAAAAGGAATGGTTATTGACGATTGGGAAGAACGCCCGCAGACATTATTTCGCGCAACCAAATATGGCGATGATATTGATCGTGCTCTTAAAAAATCCGATGGAAGCTGGACTTATTTTGCCGGTGATATAGCCTATCATTACGATAAGCATTGCCGTGGTTTTGCAAATATGGTGAATGTTTTTGGTGCCGATCATGCAGGGTACTTAAAACGTCTTACAGCAGCTGTTTCGGCAATTACTCAATCAAAGGCAACCTTCGAAATTAAAGTTAGCCAGATGGTCAATTTTATGGATAATGGTGCGCCTGTTCGTATGTCAAAACGTGCGGGTACGTTTATCACGCTAAGGGATGTGATCGATCGGGTTGGAAAAGATGCAACACGGTACATGATGGTGTCTCGTCATCAAGATATGAGCATCGATTTTGATTTCGCTAAAGTGATCGAACAATCAAAAGATAATCCTATTTTTTACATTCAATATGCACACGCACGTATTCATTCAGTGCTTCGTCATATTAAGTCAGTTGATTCATCTTTTTCCACAGACACCTTAAACGATGCAAAGCTTGAGTTGTTAACTGACGATGCGGAAATGAGTCTTATTAAATTATTAAGCACATGGCCACGTGTTATCGAAATGGCTGCAATGACGCGTGAACCGCACCGTATCGCTAATTCTTTATATGATATTGCGGGTCTATTCCATTCGCTTTGGAATAAAGGAAAAGATGATACAACGTTACGTTTTATTGATGCAAATCAGCCTGAACTCACAAAAGCACGTATGGCTCTTATTTGGGGGGTTGCAAACGTACTCAAGTCAGGGTTATCTTTGCTTGGCATAACTGCTGTTGAAGAAATGCGCTAAGGGGTAACGGATATGTCTCGTTTTGGATTTAATTTTGGTCGCGATAATAAGAAAAACATACGACGTGATCGTGATGATGTTGTATTACGGCATGAAGCTTCATCTGAATACGATGCTTATGAAGAGCAAGAATATGAAGATAACACATCATATGATTCACGTGATCCGCGGGATCCACGATTGATGATGCGGCCTTATCGCGCAGAGGATGCACGTTCCCAACGTGGTTCACGCCAAAGATCCGATCAAGATGAGTATGAAGATGCTCCTGTTGGCTTTAGACGTACAAATACTGCATCTGATGATTTTCTGCGCGGGTATTCGCAGCGTGACGATGTTCATCAGTCGCAAAATCATTCTGGGCAACGGGCAACAAATGGCTTTGACCAAAGACAAAATCAGCAGTACAGCCGTCAAGCACAACGTGATGATGTGAAAGGTCTTGGTTTTTGGCAAAATGATGATTCTGATGCCAACTATGATGATTCAGAAGTCGATGCTGATCGTCCGTCGCCGCTCAAATTTATTATTGCTATCACCGGTCTTGTCTTTATCTGTACGGTCACATGGCTGGCATATCGATGGATTAGCCTGCCTACATCAGATACGCCTCCACTTATTCAGGCGGAAGCAGATCCATATAGAATGCGTCCGGAAAATCCCGGAGGAACAGATTTCCCACATCAAGATAAGCTTATTTATGGACGATTAGCGCCATCCACAGATCAGCCTGTAGAGCGTTTGTTGCCACCACCTGAGCAACCGATTATTATGGCACCGACCTATGATACGCAATTCCAGCAGCAAGGTGTGCAACAGCCGCAGCAACCGAATCAGCCGCAAGGACAATACCCTCAACAGCAGGGATATTATCCTTCCTCTGCTCAGCCACAGCAAGCTCAGCCGCAACAGCAAGAACAAGTTCCTGCTCAACCAGCGCCGCAGGTGTATGCAGCTTATCCGCAGCAAAATCAACCTGTTCCCCAGGCTCAAGCGGCACAAGGTGTGCAGCAGCCTCAAGCTCAGCCTCAACCCTATCCAAACCAGGTTTATCCGCAGCAACAGTATCCTGTGCAACCGCAAGCCATGCAACAAGGGCCTGTTCCACAAAGTGCGCCTAATTTAAATGCATTGCCTCAGAATCAACCGCAGCAATATCAACAACAGATGGCGCAAAATCCAGCAACATTGATGGAACCTAAATTGGACGTAAAACCAAATGCGGCTACAACGCTTGATGCGGTGGTGAATACGATACAAGAAGAGAAAGTGGTTCCAGCTGATACCACACATTACTACCTGCAGCTTGGTACACTTCTTAGTGAGTCGCTTGCAAAGAAAGAAAAAGAACGTCTTCAAAAACGTTACGCTGCTGAATTGACCGGAATGGATTTAAGTGTTAAATCCTTTGTGGCGTCAGATGGCCACAAGAAATACCGTATTGTTGCTGGGCCGACAATCCAATCACGCAAAGCAGCACTTGATAAGTGCGCGAAGCTTGGCAATGCTTGCAGTCCAGTTAAAAGTTATTGTTGGAGAACCCGAAACGCTTGCAGTCCAGTTAAAAGTTGACGGTCTTGCAAAACTATTTTTCTTGCCTGTCATCCTCGGACTTGATCCGAGGATCTTTACAAAAGCAGTGTCATATAGTTTATTTAATCTCACCACGTATTTGCCTTTTGACTGTTAGAGATCTTCGGATCAAGTTAGAAGATGGCAAAATTACTGGGTAGCAAGGGTCATCATATGAAAATGCTTTTCCAATTTTCTGAAAAGATTAAAAACACGCTCACCATGAGCCCTATTTCCGCACACAATAAAAGTTTGTGGGCGATTTCATGGGTTAGTTTTTTTGGCGGCATGGCGAGCCTGATGGTATTTTCTTTGCTAGCTGTGTTTATGCGTGAAGAATTACACCTGAGCTACAAAGAGTTAGGCGCTATTGAAGGAATAGCTGAATTCACAGCCTTTATGGCAAAAGTATTTTCAGGAATTCTAAGCGACTACATTAAGGCCCGAAAGTCTCTCATCCTGATTGGCACATTCGGAAGCATTCTGATTAAACCAATGTTTGCGCTTGCTGGCGGTCTCTTTTGGATTTTTGTTGCCAAAACAATCGATCGTTTCAGTAGAGGATTTCGTGTCGCCCCAACAGATGCATTGATTGCGGATTTGTCGCCGAGCAAAGGTGAAGGAAGCAGTTATGGCATCCGTCACGCACTTTACGCATTTGGTTTCATGTGCGGCGGTGGCATTGCATCCTTTCTTATGTATTTATCGGCAAATAATTATCGTTTGGTGTTTTGGCTTGCACTCATTCCTGCCATTTTAGCCTTTCTTATCTTATATTTCTATGTGACAGAATCAATTGAAATGATTGCCAAAAAAGAATCCCGTTCAAAAGAATGGAAATGGCGCGACATCAAGTACTTACCGGTTAAATTTTGGCATCTGATGGTGGTCACTTTTATTTTAATGAATGCACGTTTTGGTACAGCTTTTTTAGGGTTACGCGCAAAAGATCTTGGCTTTGCTACGGCCGTGATACCCCTATCCATGGTTCTTTATCATTTGGTTGAAGCATTTGCGTCTATGCCCACGGGGAAATTAGCCGACCGCTTTAACCGAAAGAAAATACTATTAACTGGGATTATGGTGCTTACGCTGACTAATTTGGTTATGATTTATGCACCTAACAAAGAAGTTGTCTGGGTTGGCATGTTGTTAGCCGGCCTGCATATGGGGATGACGCAAGGACTTTTGGGCACACTTGTTGCAGAATCTACATTGCCCCATTTACGTGGCACAGCCTTTGCACTTTATTACCTTGTGATGGGTTTTGCTGTTTTGTGTGGTAACCATGTGGCCGGCACTTTGTCCGATTGGATGCATGGCGCTGTGGGTGCCTTTTGGGGTGGCTTATTCTTTACAGTGGCAGCCGGTGTGTATTTGGCAATTGTCCTACGCAAAGAGCAACCTTGCTCGTAATCGTTTACCCTGTACTCTCACCAATCGTGCTTAGCCGGCTATGCCACGTTGCACCTAGTTCGGTCATTTGTTCTTGAAAAATTCTGTCTCGTTTTAACCAATTATCTTTTGACTCCAGTGTCAATTCACTAAAAGATTCTGGGCGCTTAAAACATCGTCTCAATGCTTCACCCTCAAGTTCTGGAACAGCAGCTGCAATTTCAATCATTGTTGTTAAATCGCACATACAATATAATACAGCATCGCATCCTGCAGCGATGGCCCGTTCTGCGCGCTGTGTGTAGCTGCCCGAGAGTGCTTTCATAGAGATGCAATCGCTGATCAAAAATCCGTTAAATCCAATATAGTTACGGATAACCTGCTGGATAATAGTGGATGATTCAGTTGCGCAATATATCGGATCAATCGCTGAATAAATTATGTGTGCCGTCATTCCCCATGGATGTGTGTGTGCTGATTCTAACGCAATTTTGAATGCAGAAAAATCTGACGAAATCAACGTTTCTTGATTTGCGTCAATAATCGGTAATTTTTCATGGCTATCTGCATTTGCGCGCCCATGTCCGGGTAAATGTTTGATCACTGGTATGATGCCGTTTTGGTTGTGCGCATTGATCACGGCAGCCGACAACGCGGCGGTCACATCTGTGTCTTTGGAAAAAGCACGATCGCCAATTATAGGATCAGAGTCTTCATCAGGCAAATCCACACAGGGTGCGCAGTTAGTTGTGATACCGAGCTCGCGCAATTCTTGAGCGATAAGCGCGTAATTTTCGGTCACTAAATCGAGTGCTGTTTGCGGGTCACTTTGATACATGTCGCCAAAAAGATGAGCAGGCGGGTTTGACTTGAAGTACGGAGGATAAAGACGCACCACGCGCCCGCCCTCTTGGTCGATGAGAATCGGCACATCATCATGCATAACTGTTGATTTAAGATCGTGCACGAGGGCTTTGATCTGATCAGGATTTTCACAATTTCTGCGAAACAAAATGAATCCAAGCGGCTGCGTACGTTCAAAAAAGGTGCGTTCTTCGGCTGATAGAGCAGTGCCTTTAAGGCCAAAAATGACAGCTTTCATGACGATTCCTTTGGTTGTTTTATTTATTTAAGGATATGATTGTTTTTGATTATAGTCTTTTGGAAACCACCTTTGTTAGAAAATTTTGACTTTATAGAGCCTATCAAAGGTTTGCACGATTATGCACGTGTTGTGCTGGTTGACTTAGCAAAGGTCCGTCAGGCACAGGTGGCATCGTTTAGTAAATATCTCGATTCTGCCGAGCAAGAACGCTTAGAGAACATAGCAGTGGCCGCTAAACGTCATGCATTTATTGTGTGCCGTTTTATTGCGAAAAAATTGATTGGTGAATTCTTTGAGCTGGATCCGTTGGCGCTGAGTTTTCAGTATACCGAGCGCGGAAAGCCCTATGTGCCAGTGAATGGGGTAGAGTTTAATATTTCGCATTCCGGTGATTTTGCCCTGATTGGCGTCAGCCGTCACAAGATCGGCGTTGATATTGAAAAAATGAAACCTAATCGTAATTTTAAAGGGCTGGCAGCGGCTGTGTTGTCGGATGATGAAAAGGCCTGGGTATTTGAACAAGATACACGGCAGCGGTTTTATCAGCTTTGGACCCTTAAAGAGGCACGCCTTAAATGCGATGGAGAAGGGATTGCCGGGCATTTTCCAGCGGCGACGTTTGATGTGAATAAGGGGTGGGGATATGATGGCTATGGAATTAATACAAATTTTATAGAAAATGAATATATATGTGCTGTATGTTTATTAGAAAATAATATTGACGTATTGACATCTGAATGTTAAAAAAGATAATTATTATTAGAAATACATAAAAATGAATACCAAAATTTTATTAATCATTATCTCTTTTATGTTTTCTATTGCACTCGTGCATAAATGCGCAGCATCAGAGTCGATGGAAGAATATATCGCACGAAAAACAAGTGTTTTGAATGATTTAAGTGAACATCTTCAAATGCATAGTGAGCATTTGGAAGACTATAAAGATAGTTTGCAAATTTTAGAACTGTATAATTCAGCGAATTTCTCGATTTTAAATACCACAACAACAACGAATATTGCAAGTATAAGGCAACATAAAGAAATGATTGACCTTCTAAAAAATCCTGATTTTTTTCAGGGACAATATTTTTTAAGTAAAGGAAAAAATGGTTTTCTAGAAAAAATAGACATCGTTGTTGATCAATTTTTCAACAGAAGATTTGAACTTTTATGTAGTCGTAGTGAAAATTTGAAAACAATACGCACAAAAAAGGAAGGAAAACATTACAATTACCCTTGCACAACAGATCCAGCCAGGCAAATTGAATTAACTGATATTGAAAAAGTAATGGCAAACATTACCACAGACTCATATCAAACATTTAATAAAGTTATACTCGGTTTGCTTTCTTTAACAGACCTATGTTTGCTCCCGCAAGCAATAAAAAAACAGATCCGCATGTCACCTAGTCTTTGGCCGCTCATCACGATGCCAAGTGATGATTTTGGACATCCAGATGAGGCAATAGAAATAAACGACGATCTTAATTTGTACAGACACTGTGTTTTAAAAGAAGCTAACGTCGATGTTAGAAGAGAATCACTTGCTTGCCCTGCTTTTTCAACACATACGGCGGCCGTTTCTGCTGCGGTGGTGCCATCTGCTTCCATACCGTTTGCCACAACAGGTTTAAAAAAAGAAGTCACTACTGTTGCAGGTTTAAAAAAGAAAAAAACAAAGAAAAGTAAGGGTAAAGCTATACGTGATTCTTCAGAAAACGTTCCGCCCCCATTCTTCGTAGCCACAGAAATTGATGCTGCAGTGCCTTCTGCAGGAGAAATCTCAGAAAAGGATGCAGCCCAATCCGATATAGCTCAATCCGATTCTGATCAAGAGGCTGTCGATACAAGTGTAACCTATGAGATAGGAACAGTATCGCTAATATCTGTCTGTGGCACAACTTCAGCAACTTCTTCAGTCCCAGTTGAATTGCAGGAAGAATATGCTGGAACATCAGTTTTGGAGCAAGCTTGTGAAGTTGATGAGCAGGATCCAAAATTAATCCATGAGGCGCATCAACAAAGAAAAAGGGTGATAATACCATTTTACGGAATAAATTAACTTAATATCCATACCCACATACGCTTT
>JAZKAK010000011.1:0-53165 GCA_040389165.1 Pseudomonadota bacterium | reverse complement strand
AGTGGTGCACTTTTACTCTGCCATTCGGTGCACTTTTAGTTTGCTATTGACAACGCTGGAAAAAGCTTTTTTGCCACCTTTAATCAGCCTTTTATAGTTGATATTGCAGAAGAATTTTGTGATGAAGAAACGGATTCTATTTTTTCCAATCTTGGCTTTACATCCGGCGATCCATCCGTTTCCATGCACCTCGATTTAAGCACGTTTGATGCAACACATAAGGTGAATGATAGCACCATTATCAGGGCTGTCGACACCAATCTAAACGATTGGATTTTCCCTTTGGTTGAGGCGTTTGAATCAACGCCAAAAATTTCCGCATTTTATGTTGATGCGCATAAAAGAGCATTAGGCAATAGCGCGCGCTTCTATCATTTTACGTTGTACAAGGACGATCAACCGGTTGCATCGCTTACAATTTCGGTAATAGGCACTCTCGCACGTCTTGATGATGTTGGTACATTGCCGGCCTTTCAAGGCCAGGGCTTTGCAACGAGGCTTGTCACGTATGGCCTTAAAAAGGCGATTGATTTAGGCTGCACAGATTGCTTTTTAGGAGCAAGTCCAGATGGACTTTCGCTGTATCAAAAACTTGGATTTAGGACCTTGACAACAAACCGATATTACAAGTGCGAGAAAATAACATGAACAGAAAACCCATCATCTTGCACGCCTATAATTCCATCTGGCCGGAATTGTTCATAGCAGAAGCAGAGCTTATACGAAATGCGCTTGCTGACCATGTAATTGATTTACATCATATAGGATCAACCAGTGTTCCAGGGCTTGCTGCGAAAGAAGACATTGATATTTGTCTTGTCAGTGATGATTTGAAAAATAGCCTGGCCTTAACTGAAATAGGCTATATTTTTAAAGGTGAGCTTAATATACCTCTGCGCACCTTTTTTTCAAAGAATTCTGACATATCGAAAGTCAATCTGCATGTGGTCGAACAGGGTCATCACTTTCTCGCACTCAACTTGTGTTTCAGAAACACCCTCTGTACAAACGATTCTGTTCGTATTGCCTACCAAGATTTAAAAACACGCCTCACAAATGATCCTGTTAATTTTGAGCGCGTCGCAGGAAGATTCCCGCGTTATACGCTTGAAAAACATAATTTTATCAATGACGTGCTTGATGCAGCAGGTTATGAGGCACTCAGTGTGGTGCGCTGCACGCATTACCGCGAGTGGGACGCTTACCATCGTATTCGTAATGAACAGATTTTTGCCCCCATTAATGTTAAATACGACCCAAATCACCTAACTATCAGTGATGCAAACCATCATCATTTTGTTTGCATGCATGGTACTAAAATCGTCTCTGTCGCACATGTTGAATTTTTAAACAATCATGAAGCAGCGCTGCGTTCACTAGCAACAGATGAGCCCTTTAAGTGCAAAGGCTATGGTCGTCATTTGATGAAGCTTTTAGAACGATGGTTAACACACCATGACCGAACAGTTCTTTAAATGCATGCAAACTTAAATGCGCTCGATTTTTATCGAAAGCTTGGTTATACGGATATACCGAACGATCAATACTGGAATGATCCATGTATATCAGCGGAATTTATTGATATGTGGAAAGTGCTATGAATAAAGCCGAACGCATCACATCTTTTAAAAATTTATCGTCACGAATTTCTCAACTGAGTAATACTGAACTTGAATCTCATCTTTGCTCCGAAACGCCTGTTCATGTTGGCATGGGCGGAACATCTTATAAAATGATGATTGATAACTTCCCTGTGTTTGTTAAAAAAATTCCATTAACAGATCTTGAACGTCTGCCATGCAATATTCGTTCAACGGCCAATCTATTTAAACTGCCTATGTGTTTTCAATATGGTGTTGGATCAAAAGGTTTTAGTGCATGGCGAGAACTTGAAGCACATCTAATAACAACAGGTTGGGTTTTATCAGGCCAATGTCCAAATTTTCCAATGCTCTATAATTGGCGTATTTTCGATACTGAAAAACCTCTTCCCATGAACGACGAACAGCGTTCATCTTTTGAACGAGACATCATTTATTGGGAAAACTCAGCGGCCATTCAACAACGTTATGAAGCCATTCATAATGCATCAGCACATCTTGTATTGTTTTCAGAATATATTCCACAAACACTGCATGACTGGATGAACACTATTATTAAGAATACTGAAAAGTGCGATCAAGCTTCTTTTGCGATTGTAAACGCTGTCCAACAAATACAAAGCACTGTTCAATTTATGAAAACACAAGAATTCATACATTTTGATGCTCATTTAGAAAACATTGCAACAGATGGACAAGGCCTTTATTTTACTGATTTTGGACTAAGCCTATCCGAACACTTTGATTTTTCTCCAGATGAACATATATTTTTCCAAAATCATTATAGTTACGATGAATGCAGTACATCTATCAATATATTGCACAGTCTCACCAAAAATATGTTTGGGCCCGCTTATAATGGTCGTAATGATTTTAAAGATAAACTCTCAAGAGATCCTTAATAATGACTGCCAAGACTTGCCCGAATATCTAGCAACTTACATCAAGCAATTGGGCCCAATAGCTCTTGTTATGGGTGATTTTTACCAGAAGCTGATTTATCATTCAAAGCAAACGCCCTATCCTGCTGACGTCCTTTTAAAGCTTTTACGTCGTTATATTACAACAGGAGTATTTTATGAATAATGACAAACTAATTACCCTCACCGGTAATCCAGATCTAACAGATTCTGGCTTTTCCTCACCAACTTTAAATCCCTTTGATCTTTTTAAACAATGGCTTTCTGAGGCTGATCGCCTACATATACCTGAACCACGCGCACTTATTCTATCAACAGTTAATGCTGCAGGCGCCCCCTCTAGCCGCGTCGTGTTGATGAAATCATTCGATGAAACAGGCGTTACGTTTGGAACCAGTAGCTTTAGTCAGAAGATAAAAGATATCGACGAAAATCCACATGTGGCAGGCACGCTTTGGTGGCAAAAAACCATGCAACAGATCAATTTCAAGGGGACTGTTTCAAAAATGGATGCATCTTATTCTGATGATATGTTTCTACAGCGAACGAGAGAAGCGCAAGCGGTCGCAGCTATGTCGCATCAAAGCGATAGCTTGATAAATGAAAACGATCTTCGTGATCAAATTGAACAACTTATTGCAAACGATGATCCAATAACGCGCCCCGACACATGGCATGCATACCACATTGCTATTACATCAATTGAGTTCTGGCATGGAAGCCAAGATCGTTTTCACAAACGTCTGTGTTATGCTTTAATTAATGGAGATTGGACACATCAATTTCTGCAACCCTAACGTTAGGACACCCCATGACAACTATTACGTATGACGATTTTGAGAAAGTAGACCTTAGATCAGGCGCGATCGTAAAAGTCGAAGAATTTCCTAAAGCTCGCAAACCAGCTTTTAAAGTATGGGCTGATTTTGGTCCTGAAATTGGTGTTTTGCAAACATCCGCACAAGTCACAACACACTACACGTCAGAAACATTGCTTGGTCGTTCAGTTGTTGGCTGTGTCAATTTAGGCGAAAAAAACATCGGCGGATTTATGTCACAGTTTTTACTGGTTGGCTTTGCAGATGAAGCTGGCGGCATTTGTTTGGTAACAGTTGATCCCAAGGCCCCAAACGGCAAGAAGCTGCATTAGATATAAAATGTATCACAGCCGATGTTAAATCCTTCGTGGCATCGCCTTTGCGACTGCGTCAAATGCCATCAATTCGTCAATGACGCGCGCCATATCTGACAAATGAATCATGTTAGGCCCATCACTTGGTGCATTATCTGGATCTTGGTGCGTTTCTAAAAAGACAGCTGCAATACCTGTTGCCACAGCGGATCGTGCAAGGATCGGTGCAAATTCACGCTGGCCAGCCGTTGATTCGCCTGCGCCACCTGGTTGTTGTACGGAATGCGTCGCATCAAACACAACAGGATAACCTGTTTTCGCCATGATCGTGAGGCCACGCATATCAGATACTAACGTATTATAACCAAAGCAAGCACCACGCTCACATAGCATGATTGATTCGTTACCGAACGCTTCCATCTTTGCCACAACATTATTCATGTCCCATGGCGCTAAAAACTGACCTTTTTTAATATTGATAACTTTCCCGGTCTCAGCTGCAGCTTTAAGTAAATCCGTTTGACGGCACAAAAACGCTGGAATCTGCAATACATCTACCGAACCTGCAATCGCCGCGCAATGCTCTGGCGAATGCACATCTGTCACAATGGGGCAATCAAAAGTTCGCTTGATTTCTTCGAAAATAGCAAGGCTCGCGTCAAGACCAAGGCCACGTTGACCTTTTAAACTCGTGCGATTTGCTTTATCAAACGATGATTTATACACGAGGGGGATGTTTTTTTGTGCACACAATATGGTTAGTTTTTCCGCCATCATCATGGCATGATCACGACTTTCAAGTACGCATGGTCCTGCAATAAGCACAAGAGGGTGCGTGTTTGATACACTAATGGTATCGATTATTATTGTTTTCATAAATTAACCTCAAAAAGCCGGAATCACGGCACCCTTAAATTCAGATTCAATAAATTTTCGAACTGGTTCGCTGTGATAAATCGCAATGAATTTCTTTACATCGGGATCATTTTCAGCACCACTACGTACGACGATCACATTCGCATAAGGCGAGTCTTTATCTTCCTTAGCGAGCGCTTTTGTTGGGTCTAGCCCTGCCACAAAAAGCCAATCGGTATTAATTACTGCGATATCCGCGTCAACCATTGCACGTGGTAACGTGGGCGCATCAAGTTCTTTAATGATCAGTTCCTTTGGATTTTCAATGATATCAAGCATGCTTGGCAATGGATTCTCTTTGAGCTTAAGCAGCCCCAATTTTTGCAACAGCAAAAGAGCACGTCCTCCATTGGTTGGATCATTGGGAATGAGCACCGTGGCACCTGTTTTTAACTCAGCAAGCGATTTTAAGGAAAATGCATACACGCCAAGCGGCATTACAACCGATTGCGCCACGGCAACCAGGTGATAACCTCGGTTCTTGACTTGATCATCCAAAAATAATTTATGTTGATACGAGTTCATCATAATATCGCCATGATCTAGGGCGGCATTGGGTAAGATGAAATCGTTGAATTCGATAATTTTTATGTTAAGACCTTGTTGTGCGGCCTCTTTTTTTATAAATTCCATAATTGCTACATGCGGTCCAGCTGTAACACCCACACGAAATTCGGTGAGTGCAGGCTTGTTCGCATGTTTTGAATCTGCGGGATGCTCTGCTTGACGCATAAAAAATAATGCGATTCCGGCGACTAGCAACCCACTTAATAAAATAAATTTTTTGTTCATATTAATCCGTCATTTCTCTGTCATCCCTTGACTTAGCAGGAGATGACACTTTAGAGCAAAGAAACTTACCCAAACATGTAGTTTAATTTTAACATTAAACGGTGCTCTGTTGGTGTAAAGTTGATACATTTTGAATATGTACCGTCAGCGTTTGTTGTCTGCGGAAGAGCTTTGTATGTTTTTCCAATCACATATGTATATTCGGGATTGATAGCGATAGAATCTGTTATTTTGTACATAAAGCCTGCTCCTGGTGAAATTGACCAAGCTGTTTTCTTTACCCCAGAGAACGTTTGCGTTTGACCAGGCAGCGTGTATGTAGTTGCTATTCCCTTGCTTTCAAAGCCAACTTTAGCATAGATGTTAAATTTAGGATTCATAAATAAACCGAACCCAAGTGCAGCACCGTAATTGTTAGTTGGTTTAACAGTGAAGTCAGCAGGAGTGGCTGTGGAGGGGGTTTGAAAGGCTAGTCCATATAACTTAGCTTTCCCTGATTCTTTTATAAAATAGCCTTCACCAAGAATAAACATTTTACTTGCTGTTAGCTGGTGGATATATCCTAGCTGTGCGCCGAAATCAGCCCCCATACCTCTGGTATGGCTTAACGTATTTTGCTGAACATTTTGGTCGGCAATATTAATGTTTCCGCGCATCAATGAACCGCCAGCCTGAGCGCCCAAATAAAAACTTGCAAATGCCGGCGTTGCTAATACAACAGCAACCGTCGTTAATAAAATCTTTTGTATACTCACGTGGAAAAAAACCTTTCGTCGTTTTTTGTGTTTTGTCTATCTTTTTTAGTCACTGTAAGCTCTGAATAAATACGGAAACCTTGAATAATCTGAGTTGGCCGCAGCTCGCGCTCCCCTACGGTGACGTTAATCGTGATTTCTTTTCAATCACGTTAGCATCTAATTAACGTTTTAGTAAGACTAACTTCACGCGTCAACAGGAATCAGCATTTTTGGAGAATCGATGTAGAATCCTTGTAAGCCATCACACCCTAATTGGCGCGCAAAATCGTAATCACTTTCTATTTCTACGCCTTCAGCGATAACCTCGATCTCGAATTCGCTTGCAAATTCAAGCAGCGACACGAGCGTTAAGCGTTGTGATAAGCTAACTTTTGCATCATGTAATAATCCACGGTCAATTTTCACACGATCAACACGTACATCGCGTAAGAACTGCATCGTTGCATAGCCGCGCCCATAGTCATCAAGTGCTACTGGCATGCCAAGTTTCTGCAAGGTATCAATACCTCGTCTGAAAGCGATAGGGTTTAAAATAGGCTGGCGTTCGGTTAATTCTATCCCAATAAAATTATATGGCAGACGTGCTTGATCAAGTAACGTTTTGAGATGATCAACAAGTGCAACAGATACAATTGGTGGCGGTATGTTTACATAGTAAGGCGCATGGACAGGATTCAACAAATGCGCATTACGAAGAAGTTTTGATAGAATTTTGTACGAAAGCTCTTCTAATTTGTGCGTTGATTCAGCAAAATCAATCCAATACGCCGTCGATAAATAAAATTGTGAAGCATTTGCATTTGGTATACGTAGCAAAATCTCCGTGCCTAAAGGCGTGCGAAGATCAATATTCCATTGGCGTTGCTCAAATAGTGCAAAGCTCTCGTCGGCCAATATGGAATCAAAGTACGTGTGATCGTACGTGTATGTATTTTTTTTTAGAATCGAATGTGCTCGTTCTTTAGTCATAAGATCTATGGATGGCAATGCATCACGTATTAAATCCTCTATAGGATGATCTTGTTTTTGAACAGAAGAAGGCACAATCAATACTTTAATAAAGGTTAACGCATAAACAGCTGATCTTCATTCGATAACATCCTTTTTTGTTAAAATCAAGGATAATATGTAACAAATGAAGACCTTTTTTTAATTACTATGATGCTTTTGAGAGTAAATTAACGAAATATTCTGCTGATGAAACAGTGCATGTTGCAGGTGTTTCCTCTATCTCAAGGTGTTTTACAATATTGTCTTCAATAATCATGGCATAACGTTTTGAACGCACGCCAAGACCATGCGCAGAAAGATCAATTGCCATGCCAAGCGCGTTTGTTAGCTCACAATTAGCATCACACAACATAAGCACAGAATCGCCAATCTTTAAATTTTCAGCCCATGCTTGCATAACAAATGCATCATTTACAGACAAGCAAACGATTTGGTCAACGCCGGCTTTTTGAAGTGCAGCTTTGTTTGCTGCAAAGTCAGGCAAGTGACGTGCAGAACAAACAGGCGTGAACGCACCAGGAAGCGCAAAAACAATGCTTTTTTTGCCAGCGAAGAGATCGTTCGTTGTTATTTCTTTGGCGCCTTCATTCGTCGCTAGCTTCATGGTGATGTTTGGAATTTTTTGATTTAGCTGGATTGTCATGAGTGTGATCCTTTGTTTATGGTGGAAGGAAAATCCTAGGCTCTGCTTCCATTTTGATAGACTTTACCATTAATTTTTGGTATTTCATATCGCTATTTTTAGCGTGATTGCTCTTATCTAATCTTACGCGACATTACCTTAACCGCCGTCAGCCACACCGTGCATAAAGCCAGAAAAACCCCACATGCGTATGGCGCGATGGACAGCACATCTTTGGTCGCCATTATGCTAAATAAAATAATATGAACATACCCGCTGCTTGATTCACCAAAATTACTGCCCAGCACATCAACGGCAGCTTTTCCTTTTGTGCGCAATTCTTCATTAAGAGGGATATAGGCCATTTCTTTTGTAGGGTCAAATAATGTGTATTTCATTGATTTTAAAATGAGAACAACTACTCCGCCTGCTGCTGCTGCAAACGCAAGAGGCGATACAGCGAATCTGGCCAAAATGAATTCCAACAGATTTGGATTGATCACATGTATGAAATATAATCCTCCAACGATTAAAAACAATAGTGGGGTGATAATGGCTGCGCGAAACCACGTGCCACTATGCAGCAAGCGTGTGCTAATGGCTAACCCACAAAAGATCGTAAATGCACCTGTTGCGGATGAGTATAGCCCCATATAGCCATTGTAAATTCCCCTGTTCCCTTGGCAAAATAGATTGAGTTGATGTTTCCACTGCAATTCGAGCAGGCTAACCGTAATGGAATACGACAATACAAGTACAAGAATCAATAAGATCTCGTGCGATGTGACGACAATTAATGCACTTTGGAGGAGTGATTTCTTTTCCAGCAGTTGTGTTTTTACGTTTTCTATAGGAAAACCATCTGCATTGCCTCTATGCAAAATATGGATATGCATCCAACGAAAAATACCTATGACAAAAATGCCCATTAAAACAACGCTGCCCATCAGAAGATGCATTGATAGTGTCCATGGGTCTTTCCCTTGCGGTAGAAAAAATTGAATTGTATGAGAGCAAAAATATACAAAATAACCTGATATAATGAGTGCAATATTAGCAATGACAGCAAACAAACCATAAAATCGTTTCGATTCATCAAGCAGCACGATATGGTTTGCAAACTCCCAAAACATAAGGCCGATCATTGCATTGCCCCAGATTTCAGTCAAAATATAAAAAAGTGAGTACGACCAGCATGCGTACATATCGATAAGCCCTGTCAATGCCGGAAAGGCAGCATTCAGCGCATCAATGGATTCTTTTGATGGATGAAACCACTCACTATTGGGATGAATAACGAAACCAAAAAAAGCATAATAGAGCAAAAAAGGAGTGATAATGATGTAAAATAATTTTTCACGAGAAAACGTATTAGATAGTTTTGCGTATATCAGGACAAACAAAAATGCTGCCACTGTCAGTGCGCTTCCTTGCAGAAAAGGAATGATGTGCACGCCAACTGCATTAATAACGAGCGTATCTTTTGTATCGCGTGCAATGGTGTAAATAAAAAGAAGACCAAACATGATTAAGGATAATGAAACGAATTTCTTTATTTCATGTGAATGAATTGGCCAAAACATTGCACGAAAGTGCGTAAAGGGAAGATCTTTTTTAGGTTGATTCACAATAGGTTGTTCAAAATAGGATGCTTATAATAGACTTAGAATGCGCAGTTTTATGTATTTGCGTCAAGTAAAAATATTTATTCTTAGGCATTACTCAACGCAAAATGGTTTAACGTGCACTGTTTCGACGTTTAATTAACAAGATCCACATTTTAAGACGCCATTACAATTACGAACTTTTGTAGCATTGGTGCCAGTACAGTTTGAAATTGATGTTGTTGCCCCCCATGTACCATTAGCTTTTTTACATTTCTCGCAAGAAACTCCACTGGCAGAAGTTGTGCAATTCGCGCAGGTTGGAGCGTAGTTACCCGTTGGATTAGCAAAGATATATGTTGCCTGTGTCAAGCACAAAAATGAAAAGGCTGATAATATTAATAATGTATGTTTCATGATTAATCCTTCTAATAAAAAATATAAGCTACATTATTTATAATAAGCTGTATTTGTTAAGAAAAGGTTAACGAAAAAACTTTTTCCCATCCAACGAATAATATATTTAAAATAAAATTAATCATCATCTTCGTACGCACTAGAATCATTATCCGTATCTAAAAAAGGTAAAGAATCTATGTGTTCTAGGTCTTCAGAAGAAGTATGGCGTATAGAGCTCTTTTTTACGTTTAAGGTACGAGAAGGACTATTTTTTTGTATAGTATCCACTACTTCTTGCGTAAGCCCCTTTATACCACTAAACATGCGCTCAAAAACATATTCTCGACAGTATTGTGTTGCACTAGAAGCAGATTGGTTGCTCTTTGTTTCGCGATGTTGATATCCATTGTATCGACAAACTTCATCTTCTTTAAATCTTCGTTTCTTTATTAATTGATAGCCATTACAAATGCTTGCTTCATAAATTCTATAATTATTACCAAGTGAACACTTTTCTTGCCACAATTCTCCTTTTTTGTAAGGTAAGGCCATATAAACCCTATCACCCTTATTTTGAATTTTCCTCGCGCTCAGAAAAAACTCAGCAATAATTGTTGGTAAAGTCTGGGCTTTATAATTGCTGCCGTCATGCGGGAAATTAAAATGAATTCGACGAATTCTTTCTCCGCTAAATAATTCATGAATTTTTCTAGCATCAACATCATATCGAACATCTACCTGGCGTTGTATCAGATAACTTAAATTATCCGAGAACGTGTCAGGGTAGTTTTCTTGTAATTTCTCCATAGCTGCAAGTTCTGTTGCTATAATTTCTGTTGCAATCCCGGGATGAGATATCTCATGTTTTTTGAGGAGAGCAACAGTATAACTAAAATCAGCTTCTCCTAAAAAGAGCCTTTTAATATATTTCTTTGATTTAATCTTCATTTTGCCAAAAGAAGCACTAATATCCTCTTCATCGACAATTCCTGTTGTATGTGAAAGCTTTAAATCCGATTCAGCTTCTAACAATGAAACGCTGCAACTTTTTCCAACAGAATCTAATTCTGTTGCGACAGAAATACCTGCTTTATCTTCAGGAGATTTGAATAGTTCAATTTGTGGAAAATCAGCCACACCAGATTTGCTGAGAGGCGAAGAAAAACCAGAAGACTTATCTGTAGCAGCAGTAGTTGAATTTGCCATGCCAGGTGTCGTAAACTTTGAAGATTGTTCTTCTGTTGTTGAAAAACTCGTGTCTACATCAACAGTAGAGTTATGTGCGTCACTCGCTTTTTCAAGCATCATATTAGGGGATATGTCATCAACTACCTTATCTGATACAGAATCTTTTACCACTCCATGTTCTTGCTCTAATTTACTGTCCACCGTGGGCAAGCTGGTAGGTTCAGTATCTAATATTGATAAAGGAGTTGCTCCTATGCATTTTACACAAAACGCTACATACAACAGGCACGTTACACTTGGCTTGATTTTCATTTTTTTCTTTCAGATTTTAATACGCAAATCAAACAATAAATCAATTTTCCTGAAGGTCAAGTGAAAATATATAAATATTTTTTCTGAAAAAGAGGAACCTAGAGCTAAATCCTAAATGCAATCATACCTTTATAGATTGGACATAGTAATGCTTAGGAAGCATCCCAATTTTTGATATTTAAACATATTTCATAAAAACTATTACCATTTGTTCCTTGTGGAATATACGAAATGAGAAAAAATCATCTTTTCATGGTGTGAAAAACTGTTGAATGTCAAAAATAGAGATGCTTCTGTCAATATCAGTTAATTTTTGGATTCATGAGCTTTAACTAAATTTTCCATCCACTGCCGACACCGCTCTGTACATTCCTGTAACGTCTCTGCTTCATACCGTACTGCCGCGCCAACGCCCCACACAGGGCAAGGCCATGTCGCATCTTTTGGATCTCGCCCAAGCACATGAATATGCAATTGTGGCACAACATTGCCCAACGCGCTGACATTCACTTTATGCACGGAAAGTTCGTCTTTTAAATAACGCGATAGTAATGAAATCTCAGTCATAAGTTGTGCCTGATCGGCATCTAGCAACTGGTATATTTCGGTCATGCCCGCAACCCTTGGCACCAAAACAAACCAGGGGTAGCGCGTATCATTTTGCAAAAACAATCGGCATAACGGCAAATCAGCAACCCATTCTGTGCTTTTCAATAGACGGTCGTCGATGGTGAATGTGTTCATGATTTTTCTCTCAATTTTATGAAACAGCATCTTCAGGCGTATAAAACCCAGGCTTTTGCTTAATTAACCACTTTGCTAACCGCAGTGCGCCATCGGCAAACACATGTCGCCCATTGGCCGTATGCGTTAATGTAATTGTCTCATGATCGCCGCGAAATGACACGCTATGTTCTGCGATTACGTCGCCTGCTCTGATGGAATGCATACCAACTGGCGTTGATCGAATTGTTTGAAGCGTTTCTCTAAGCGAGATAGCTGTGCCCGATGGAGCATCGACTTTGTTGCGATGGTGCGTCTCAATGATGTCTATGTCAAAGGTGTCATCAAGGGTAGAGGCCGCTTCTTTAAGCATTTTTCGTAGTAGTAAGATGCCAATGCTTGTGTTGGGCGCGATCATGACGGGGCAAGTAATACTGCAATGTGCGAGCACGTCGTTTGTTTCTTCTGTTAGTCCAGTTGTGCAGATTAACAAAGGGATGTTTTTACCACTGGCACGTTTCGCAAGCTCAGCGGTCATTTCGGCATTTGAGAAATCAACGACGATATCTGCGGGGGCAGGGGTATCCCAAAGATCTGAAAGATCACGTGCTATTGGTGTTGTGATATACCAATCGTTATGGTTCTGCGCGCATTCAATCACGCATTTTCCCATGCGACCTGTTGCGCCGATGAGCGCTATTTTCTTTTGCGTATTCATATGCGTCTCTACTCGTTTGCGCGGTGCTCAAGTCCTCCCCCTGTGTTTTGCCCGGACTTGATCCGGGCATCTAGATCCGCGGATCATGTCCGGGGACGCGGAATACACGAAGAAAAATATAGGTTTAAAAAACATGAGCACTTCGTTATGTTTATTTTACTTTATATTAGCGGAAAGCTTTGGATTCCTTAACTTTTCTAAATGTTTGGCGTGCTCTTTTTCTGGCAACGATGAAATAAATCTGAATCGGGTGGCGGCGTTTTCGTGGCACCATACCGTTATGAAATGTGTATGACCACACCGTTGCTGGTGGTACATTGCGAAAAACATGACCAAGTCTGGTTGCCGTCAATCCTAATTTTTTATGCGACAAAGGTGATACAGGGCCATACGTAAATTGAATGATCTGACCGCTTGGGCTCAGCGTATTTTTAAAAGCCTTGATTAAATCGAGCTGCTCATCTTTATTTAAATTAATGAGAGGAATGCCTGAAATAATTGTTTCAACATTAAGCACAATTTCAGGAGGAAGCAATTGATCCAACAACGTCGCATCACCGTGAATGATTGTTATGTTCGGAAAATTATTGCGTAAATACTGACATAGCTCACGATCAAGCTCTACAACGATCAATCGATCTGCGGCGAGACCTGCATCCAATAAGCTACGTGTGAATCGCCCTGTTCCTGCGCCAACTTCTACTACATAAGTTGTATCATCAACACGTACATGCCGTGCTACCATTTCGGCAAGTGCCTTTGAACTTGGTGCAACAGCCCCCAGAGCCTTCGGATTTTTAATCAGACGCTTCAGGAATAACATGTTTTCTTGACGGTTCGAGGCACGTTTAGTGGAGGACATTTATCCGCATTTTCTGACTTCATCATAAGAGCCGTTTGTTTGTGCTTGATTATTTTGTCGCATACAATCAAGCGAATTCTACGACATGTTTAATCATAACCCTAGCACAGGTTCTTTGGAGTACGCACGTGAAAAGAAAGACTTGGCATGTTCAACATCTACCCATCACAGATCATCTTGCGAACGTTGCCGTCCTGGCGGGCCTGAAGGGCGCGGCCATCCAGGGGTGTTGAAAAGATATGGATTGCTTTGAGCGCCTAAGCTTTTCCGCAATGACGGCGGACGGGAATAATTAAGAGAATACCAATACCTATTTTTCGTGAAATGAGCTGGAATGGGAATAAGCGCGTTGAGCTGACTCAATTATTTCATCAAACGTTTGATTCACGCTGGTTGCGTCTTTACTTTGTATATGACCATACAAATCCTGGGGGGATATTCATCCACAACCCCATTACACGTTTTTGGGTATACGCGCTTGAAAAGGCAAGTGGAGATTTTGGATTATATGTCACATGTATAATCTGCCCGCCTGGTTTAAGAATCCGAAAAGCGGCTTCAATAATAGCAATGCGTTTGTCTTCTGGAAAATACATTAAAGGAACAACGGACACCACGGTATCAACGTTGCCAATCCAAGACGAAGGTATTAGATTAGGTAAATACTCTGCATCTCCTTCAACCACAAGCGGCGCGCCTACAGTTGGACACACAGCCGGCAAGGTGTCTTTTAGAAATGTACACAGTTTCGTGTCAAGTTCAATGACGGCTAATTTTGGCGCACTTATGCCGCACTCAAGAAGCGCCCGGGTTAAACGCCCCGTTCCTGCACCAATCTCGACAACATATCCTGTGTCGCTTGAATGTGAAACGTGTGCAGCAGCAGCGCGTGCTAATTTTACGGATATAGGCGCAACTGTTCCCAGGCGACCTGGGTGTCTTATCCATTGCTTGAAAAAAAGCTTGTTCTCATGCGTGCGCAATGTGGAGTCGTAATTATAATCAAAGGTTTGTTGCAGCATATACTTCATATGTCCTTATAAATTGACAAGGGCTTATTAATAACCAATAGGTTTCTTTGAAATGAATGTAATCAAGTTATCGTGATTTGCGTAATTATGCAAGTTATACTCATCCGATCTAAATTGAGTGAGGTCCTGAATTTCAAGACCTCATTACTGGTGCATGCTAGCGCTTTGTAGCTAATTTTAATGCGTAATCGTCTGTGTTAGAACAGTCGTGCAAACCATCCACGGATAGTACAGACGATACCACAGGATGCGTTTTTAACTGCCTCTGTAGATTTGTTTTCACATACTTCTTTCGTATGTGTCGTTTCTGTTATTATTTGCGCATTGGTTACCGCTTTTGGATCCCAGCCTCTGTTGATTACATTCACGTCATATTTTGTCTGAATTTGCGGAATAGAGAGCTTATCTTTCCAATAGGCACATCTAAATGTGTTGTCATATTGGAATGGAATTTGTAAACATAAATGCATAACATAGCGATCAAGTGCATGTACACGCGCCTTTAATTCTTCGAAATCTGTTGCAAGGGCTACTTCTTTCGCGAGCGCCTCTGCCACTGGGTCTTTAAGCCCAATATAATTACTGCTTCCTTTGATGTCAGCTGTCTTTACGCCAAAGAAATAAGCCTGCTCTGTACCTGGTGACATTGAATTTGCCCATGTATGAATAATCATATCAAAGTCAGAATCAACAACGCGGGATTCATAGCTATTGCCATCAAATTTACGAACAGTCAAATCAATGCCAATTGCTTTTAGGCTCTCACGAAGGCTAAGTGCAATTTTCTCGAGACGATCATCTTTTACCATAATACTTAGTTGAATGGGTTTTCCGTCAGGTGTAATGCGTTTTCCGTTCTTCACAGTATAACCAGCTGCGTCTAGAATTTCAGCGGCCTTTTTTAGATTCTCACGTTGATCGCCTGCTCCAGAAGTATGGGCTGGTGAGAAGGGTTCGGCTAACATACGTTTTAAAAGCTTAGGCTCTATGTTAGATGCATGCTTGAGGAGCAGTTCTTTTTCACGTCCTTCTGCTGACCCTTGGTGTGCAAGCACTGTATTGGCGAACAAACTATGAGGAACCTGCATTACGCCATCAAATACCATACGATTAATAGAGTCTGCGTCAAACGTCATTAAAATAGCACGACGGAGCTCTATGTCCTGAAATATAGGACGACGCATATTCATAATGATTGTTTTAACTGCAACAGCTCGTTCATGATGCATATCCATGCGCACGATGTCACCGCGACGCACAGCGTCTGTATCATAGCCACTTTCCCATTGTTTTGGGTCTGTTTCGAAGAAAATATCAAATTCTTTTGCCAGAAATGCTTGGAAATAGGCTGTCGCATTTTTAAAGTATTCAACGCGAATCTCGTCAAAATTAAATTGCCCCTTAGCAATAGGCAAGTCAGCTGCCCAGTAATTTAAATCTCGTTTAAATGAAATACTGCGCCCTTGTTCTACATGATCAATTATATAAGGGCCTGTTCCGATCAACGGTGTCAGGCTTGAGTTTGCAAAATCGATTTGATCCAGCTGCTTTTTACATAAAACAGGCATTGATGCAATGATAAGTGGCAATTCTTGGTCATACACACCGTTGTCGTCTGGTTTTAATTGAAATTGAATGACGTGTGGCGAATGAATAATTGTCTTTAAAATGGCTCCGTAAAATTTTTTATAACGTGGCAAACCTTTATCACGCAATGTTTCCATTGTGGCTTGGATATCCGCTGTCGTGACGGGATCGCCATTATGAAAACGTGCCTTTGGATTTATAAAAATTGTTACGTAAGATTTATCATTGGCAAATTCAACTTTTTCTGCAACTAAAGCGTAAAGCGCAAATGGCTCAGCAGGTGATCGTACCATTAACGTTTCTAGTGTAAGCGCTATGCCTTGCGCCGCGATACCTTTTACAATTTTATCACTCACCGTATCAAATGTACCTGTGGTAGCAAGCTTAAATGTGCCGCCCTTAGGTGCCTCTGTATTGATAAGCTTAAGATGTTCGTAACTAGGCTTGCCAAAACGAGAAATCGCTGTGACAGCTTTGTCAGGATTTGGCGCTGGAAGTGCAGGCACGGAAGCGGTAGAAGCTACTGACGTTGTTGTAGTTGTAGGTGCAGTTGATGTTGCGGAAAAGGCTGCACTGGCAAATGAGGCAGCAAGCAGTAGGATTGAACTATTTTTTATCATTATGTTAACCATTTTTTGTGAGCATTATCTTAGTTTTAAATTAAGAGGGAGGGAACTGCAATAAGAATATTGAGATAAACACGGACATTGCTATTCTTCGTATAAGATATAGTGAAATTAGCGTTGAAATGCTGAGTTGCACACAGCCCATGCAATTGATGAGCGTTTGCAATTGAGCAATGAAAAATTAACGAATTTTCTCTTAAATCAATTTTAGTGTCGTTTGATTCACATTTTATCAATAAATTTCTACGGATAGGCTTTCTATTTCTTGATTGAGCACAGCGTTTTGTTACATTATGAAATAGTTTATTTCTTAAAGGATTTTTTATCATGACTACGCTTTCAAAATCAGAGCTGATTGCTCATATTGCAAAGACAACAAATGTCTCTTCGTCGGACGTCGATAGTGTTGTAAGCACGTTGCTTGAAACAATAACAGAAACATTGAAATCAGGTGGGGAAGTTAAGTTCCTTGGATTTGGATCGTTTGCTGTGCAGTCTTCGGCGGCAAGAGAAGGACGCAATCCTCGTACGGGCGAAACCTTGCAGATTAAAGCGTCTAAACGCCCTGTGTTTAAAGCAGGAAAAACATTAAAAGATGCGGTGAATGTCTAACGATCAACCCATCATTGATCTTGATCTTGCGCGTCATTTGGTTTTAACTCAATTTCCCAAATGGCGTGATTTACCCATTCAGCCCGTTGCGATGAGTGGATGGGATAATCGTACATTTCATCTAGGCGATCGTATGTTGGTTCGTCTGCCGAGTGCTGAAAGTTATGTTCCGGCAGTCCTAAAAGAACAAACATGGTTGCCTCGATTGGCGCCTTTTTTGCCACTTAAAATTCCAGAACCATTAATAATGGGGAATCCAGATGATCTCTATCCTTGGCCGTGGTCTATTTATGGATGGATTGAGGGCGATACCGCCGCATGTGCTGATATTGCTGATCGTTGTGATTTAGCACGAGACCTTGCCGATTTTCTCAAATCACTGTACCGGATAGATACAACAGACGGCCCCTTACCTAAATTGTCTAATTTTGAGCATTTAAAAGCACTTAAGAGTTACGATGACGAGGCAAGGCAGGCCATTGGCATTTTAAAAAACAAAATCGATGCAAACGTTGCCACCCAAGTTTGGGAAAAAGCGATTGAAACGACGTGGGCGTCTAAGCCACTATGGGTTCATGGAGACATCAGCGCAGGAAACCTGCTTGTGAACCATGGAAAACTATGTGCGGTTATTGACTTTGGTGGGCTTTCAATCGGTGACCCCGCATGTGATTTAGCCATTGCTTGGAAGTTTTTCAAAGGGGAGAGCAGGGAAGCCTTTAAAAACAGCATTTTGTTTGATGAAGGCACATGGTCACGCGCCCGGGCCTGGGCTTTTTGGAAAGCGCTCATTATCGAGGCTGGCTTGACTGAATCAAACGCGGTTGAAACGTCATATGCGTGGCAGACAATAACTGAGGTGATGGAGGATTATAAACATAATGGGTAAAGATTATTTTAGTTTTTCCTTTAGCCAATCAATAATTGTCATGTGATAAGCCTTAAGCCAGCTATTGATTTCCTGACCGCCCAAATTGGTATCAGTCGCATCTAATAAAGGGCCAGTTTTAAATGCATAATTGAATATTCGCTGAATTAAACCATGGTTGCCAAAATCCTTAATATTTGCCGCAAAGTACGCTTTGTCTGTAAACGCCCCATGCTCTACATGCGGCTGCCAAATTGTTGCATTGGTGACTTTTGTAAGATGATCACCCAAATCTTCTTGATATTGCATCATGCCCCGTATAAACAGTACAGGCTTTGCACTCATATTCTCGGGTACACCTAGAACTCCATGTACTGGCCTGTCTGTGATTTTAGAATCAATATCAATAACGGCTTTGATGCGCGCGTCCTTAAATCCAAGGGTATGCGCGACATTTCCGCCAAAGCTATGTCCCATGATGATGAGTTGACTTTGATCTATTATGAAATTATTCCGGTAGGCCATAGGCATCTCTTTCGGATATCCCATATCAGCGTCATATACATACTTACGACCATTGATCATAATATTTTCAATGGTTTGTGTAAGAGCCTGATCAATTTGATCGAGATGATCAAGCATATAATTAATATCACTCATCGTGCTATCCATGGCGTCATCAAAATACTGATAACGGTAATCCCGATCGGTGCGTCGCATGTGTTTCCAAGCGTCCGTAAGACAGTACGTAATAGCGGTGCCATCTGGAAATTTGACAAAGCTTGAAACATAAGGTTCACCAATAGCAAGGACGACATACCCGTGCGAAGCCAATTCTTCGCAAAGGATCGTGTAATTTTGATGGTACCCACCAATGCCTGGAATAAAAAAAATCACAGGAAATTTTTGCCCTAGCAGGGCAGGATCATCGAGTGTCAATATTTGTTCTGGAACGATCGTTGTCGCATTTTCTTTGGAATGTGTTTTGACGATAGTGCCTTCAATCATGCCGTTTTGAATGGTGCCCGGCATATAAAGGGAGGTTTCTTGGTGTTTATTACACGGGTAAAAGGCTTGGATCATCCAACGTCTTGGGGTTGCATCCTTAAGCATGAGCCGTGCTGGATCACGCATTTCAATCGTTTTGGTGCCAACTGAGTAGGTCCCAGTGGGGACGGGAAGGGTGATGGGCGCGGAATTTACAAGGGGTAAAAACGTTAGCATTATTAAAAATAGGCAGATGTATTTCATGAAAGCTCCCATTATGTTCTTCCTATTGTATATGATTCATCAAAAGAGTAAATAGTGTTTTGTGTGAGCGGTCTGAAAGATGGGGTATGATGTGGGTTCTTAAATGATTTTGATCTTCTGCAGATAGGTTCTGATCATTTTCCTCCAAATCATCAAAACTACATTCAGGATGAACACCACAAAGCAAGGCCTTTCCTTGTCCAATCTGGCATTCAACAACTGCAGCTAGCCCTTCAAAACCTTCATTGTTGTAGGTTGCAAGAACACGAATATTCTCGTATTGATCCGCATCCTTAAAATAACAGCCCCCATTGAAGTAGACGTTGTAGATTTGATCTGTTGGCACATCACTTTGTTTCCATTTGATTTGCGCAATCCGAGCCCCTGATTTTGACTTATAATCATAAGGTGCCAAGACTGGTCCTACAGCTGAACCTGGAAAGAATGAAAGCTCACGTTCGCCAAGAACTTCGTATCCACGTGTATCACCTTTATGAAATTCACAATAATGTGCCCCATAGTAAGCACCAGCGCAAAAACCAATGTATGTGCCGCCAGCTTCAACATAAGCTTTGATCTGTGCGTTGCCTTCTCCATTTAGTTTTTTGCAGTAGGGTAAATCAGCCCCGCCGGGCATAATAAACGCCGCTGCATCTTTACACCATTCGCCGCTTATGGTTTGCAGCGCATTGATTTCTTTAACAACATAAAGTTGTGGATCCAATGCAGATAGGGCATCTCTACAGTTTTTAATGCCTGTTTTTGAAGTGCCTTTATCATTATAAATATAGATTATACGCGAATTTATTGGATTGGATGCAATAACAGATTTTACACTGCACCCAATTAATAAAAATACACATAAAAAGTATGTACTTAATTTTACGCTTATAGATTGTATCATAATAAATCTTTCCAAGGCGCTTTTTTAAATTATATATATTTGTTCTATCAGCATTCTAAATAATTTCTTATGAGAACCATCAGAAAGTGTGGGGATGATGTTTTCTTGCATATAATCCCAAACTTCACCTGACAATGAATCTTGCAGTGTTTCCAGATTTTCGGTGCTATATTCGGGATGCACGCCACTGAGTAAAGCTTTTCCTTCACCAACTTGACATTTAACGATCGCTGCAAGTACTTCAAAGCCAGGATTATTATAATGAGCGAGAACACTCACAGTTGAGTGTTGATCAGCATCCTTAAAATGACAGCCACCATTATAGTAAACATTAAAGAGCTGTTCACCTGATGCCTCTTTCGCAGGACATTTAATGTTAGCAATTCTGACACCTTCTTTGGATGTTGGCGTAAATGGGGCTAATACTGGCCCTACAGCAGATCCTGGGAAAAATGAAAGTTCCCGTTCAGCAATAACTTCGTCACCAACTGTACTATCTTTGTTAAATTCAACACTACGTGATCCATAATACGCACCCGCACAAAAACCAATGTAAGTACCGCCAGTTGTAATGTAATCTTTTATCTGTGTATTACCGGCACCATTTAACTTTTCACAAAAGGATAGATCAGAACCGCCGGGTATGAGATAAGCTGCTGCATTTCGTCTCCAAAGCCCTGCAATTGTTTGTTCCGCATTGATTCTTTGAGTGACATATATGCGCGATTCTAATGCAGCGATTGCTTCTTCACATATGCGCGCACTAAAATCTGTCACACCTTTATCATAATAAAGGTAGATTGTTCGAGTGGATGAAATTTCAAATACAGGTTCAAGGACTACTGTGCCTGGGAATTTCACTTCAGTAATATGAAGTTCGCGGCCTCTAAAGGGCCCCTTATTCCAAATTTGTTTAAGTTGATCCCTAAGATCGAAAAGAATGGATGGATTTTTGATGTAATTATACACGTAATCTTCACGATAAGAATAATCACCTGGAACTGGACCTTTCTTTGAAACAGGATCAGTTCTCAAGTATAACTCGAACTGAGTTGCAATTTCTCTCGATTTTTCATCTTCACTGGCATCAATGCTTAGATTAACTGTTAATGGCATCCCTTCCATTTTCATAGCATCAAAAGTGGTAAATTTTATGGATATTTTAGGTGATTCAAGGGAATCCGCGCACCATGCCTTTCCAAAAAATAGCAATGCTGCACATAGAAAATAACCACTTAATTTTGGCTTAGCCATAATAAATTCTCCTGAATATTCAAGATATAAGATTATGGATGACACTAAGCCTGCTTTTTGGTTGGATGTCAACCCCTCGCTAGAAAAGTGCATTCAGGCTTGAAATTAAATAGATTTGCGTGTGATCATAGAATACCTTGTAAAATCGTGGAGATCACATGCACGTACTTAAATTTGGCGGGACATCTGTCGGCACAGCAAAACGCTTATTAGATTGTTTAGCCATTGTGAAAGAGAGGGTTATCCACAATCGTATTGGTGTTGTGCTCTCGGCTATATCGGGTGTTACGAATAAACTTGAGGCAAGTATTAACGCTGCGCAAAATGGTGACGACGTTCATCCGTTAGTCAATGCATTTTCTGATATTCATCGTACTATCATAGATGAATTAGCCTTAAACAGGCCGACATTTGCGAAAGATGAATTAGAACAATTCTTGGATGATATTTGTCAAAAGTATGCGGCATTATTACAAGGTGTGCAGCTAATCAATGAATGCCCGCTAAAAGTATATTGCCAGATCTTAAGTTTTGGCGAGCGTTTGTCAGCACGCATTTTTACAGAACTTTTAAGGTGTGCTGATGTTAATGTAAAGTTCATTGATGCTGCAGCTTTTATCAAAACAAAAGGGCCTCTTACCGAAGGCACACCTGTCATAAAGGAGCTGGTTCAACGATTCTCTGCTATTTGGGACGCATCTTATGAGTGTGTTCTGATGTCAGGATTTATTGCGTCAGATATGGATGGAACGCTTAGCCTTTTGGGTCGTAATGGGTCGGATTTTTCCGCAAGTCTTATGGCAGCTGGCCTTAATGCTGAACGTTGTGAAATTTGGACGGACGTCGATGGTATTTATACGGCTGATCCGAATAAAATTCCAGATGCCATGCTTATTACTAACATGAGTTATGGTGAAGCAATGGAGCTTGCTTTTTATGGCGCTACTGTCTTACATCCAAAGACGACGGCCGTGTTGGCTGAACGAAAAATCCCTCTTTACATTAAAAATACATTTAATCCTGCGCATCCTGGGACATGTATTACCTGTAGCGCTCCGGCAGATGATTATTTGATTCGTGCTGTTTCAGCAATGAATCATGTTGCTTTGATTAATGTGAGCGGTGCTGGCATGAAAGGAATGTCGGGGATTGCTGCGCGTATTTTTGGAACAGTCTCAAAATGTGATGTGTCGATTGCTCTTATCAGTCAATCAAGTTCTGAATATTCAATTTGTTTTTGTGTGCCTGATAAAGATGCGCTTCTTGTTAGGGAAGCATTATCAGATGAATTTATGCTCGAGCGAAATGCTCATTTAATTGATTCTATTGAAATCATTCCCAATCAATCTGTCATTTGTATTGTGGGCGATCAAATGCGTTCACATTGCGGTGTTGCTGGTAAATTTTTTCAAGCATTATCAGCTGCGAGTATCAACGTTTCTGCCATTGCGCAAGGGTCATCTGAGCGATGCATATCTGCGGTTATTAATGGAGATCAGAGCGTACGTGGAATAAAGTCTGTGCATCGATCGTTTTTTAAAAGCATGCAGTCCATTGATGTGTATGTGTGTGGAATTGGCTCTATCGGATCTGAATTGATTGATCAAATAGCACGACAACGTCAGACTTTATTGACTGAAGGTATCGATATTAATGTGTGTGGAATTGCGAATTCTACACATATGATCTATGCAGAAGAGGGAATTGATCTTATCAATTGGCGTGAGCATTTAAGTACCGCAAATTACATAAATGGTTTTTCTGCTATGATTGATCATGCCGGTTTTTCAAAGCCACTTAATGGTATTTTTGTCGATTGCACATCGTCTGAGATTGTTGGTCAGGCGTATTTAGACATATTTAAAGCTGGTTTGCACGTTGTGACGGCCAATAAAAAAGCCAATAGCAGTGTGATGGCTTATCACGCTCAACTTCGAACCGTTGCTGATACGTATAAAAGGCGTTTTCTATACGAAACGAATGTTGGCGCAGGTTTGCCGGTTATTGATACGTTAAAGGGATTGCTTAAAAGCGGCGATAAGTTGGTTGATTTTTCGGGTATCATGTCTGGTTCAATGTCACTGATTTGTGGTTTGCTCGATGAAGGAATGTTGTTCTCTGAAGCTGTTCAATTGGCATGTGCAAAGAAATTCACTGAACCTGATCCACGTGATGATCTAAATGGCATGGATGTTGCGCGTAAAGTTCTTATCGTGGCACGTGAAGCTGGCTTAATGATTGAACTTGATGACGTCGTGATTGAGCCGTTGTTTCCAAGCGATTTTTCAGCAACAGGCAGTGTTACGGAATTCCTAAATAACCTTAAAACAGTCGATACCTATTTTGCCGAAGAATTAAGAGATTTGCACGCAATGGGAAAAGTACTTCGTTTTATAGGCACAATCACTAACGGTGTGTGTAGCGTTGGTATGCGCTCTGTTAGTGCTGAGCATCCTTTGTACGCGATTAAAGGCGGTGAAAATGCTTTTGCTTTTACGACGAAACGATATAGTCCTATTCCACTTGTGATTCGTGGCTACGGGGCAGGCGTTGGTGTAACGGCAGCTGGACTTTTTGCGGATATATTACGAACGGTTGAGTTTAATTAGGCAAGGACACTTAAATGAAAATAAGCATTTTCGCTCCAGCAACAATCGCAAATTTTAGTGTGGGATTTGATTCTCTTGGTACGGCATTGTCTGATGTTGATGGTTCACTCTTCGGGGATGTTGTGTCAATTGAGTCGGTGCCAGTGACAAAAATTCATGTGACAGGTCCTTTTGCCTATAAATTACCATTGAATCCTGATGATAATCTTGTATCCAAATGCTCTGAGCTTTTCCATCGACATCTGACCGATCGCGGTATATTAGCTAAAACATTTTTCCTTACGCTTGAAAAACGCATGCCCATCGGAAGTGGTCTTGGGTCAAGCGCTTCGTCTATCGTGGCAGCGCTTGTTGCTTTAAATCGTTTTTACAATCAGCCGTTTAACGATTCGGAACTGCTTATTTTTGCAGGTGAGATGGAAGGTGTAGTCAGTGGCTCTGTTCACTATGATAACGTAGCGCCGTGTTTGTTTGGTGGCGTGCAATTAATTACGCCTGATGCAGCGACATCCACTGCATTGCCCTTTTTTGCTGATTGGGTTCTTGTGCTTTATCATCCAGGTATTGAAGTGCCTACAGAGATGGCACGTGCTATCTTGCCGGAAAATTTTCCTCGTGCCGCAGCTATTCTGTATTGGCAAAAATTGGCTTGTTTTGTGCATGCTTCATATGCAGGCGATGGCGCTCTTGCTGCAAAACAGATGCAGGATATGCTTATTGAGCCGTATCGTGCTGTTTTTATACCTCATTTTCACGAGGGACGATGTGCAGCGCTTGACGCAGGTGCGCTTGCTTTCGGCATATCAGGTTCAGGCCCAACATGTTTCGCTGTTGCGGATTCACTCGAAGTTGCGCAACGTGTGCGTGATGTAATTGTCGATGCAATGCAAGGAACGAAAGATTCGTTTAGTAAAATCTGTACGATTTCAAAAACAGGCGCATTTTCAGTATGAACTGAATAAGCAGCTCAATTTTATTTACCAAATAGTAATGCCGTCAATACGTAATTCATACATAAGATTAATATCGACGCAGATACAACTGCATTTGTTGTTGCACGTCCAACGCCCTCTGCGCCTCTGCCGGATTGATAGCCGTGATAACAACCCATGAGTGTGATAATGATTCCAAAGACAGAAGCCTTAATTAAACCAGATACGACATCTTCTGTTTCAAGGAATTCTAATGTTTGGCTCATATAGGTTGCAGAATTGAAATCTAGTTTATAAACACCAACTAAGTACCCACCTAAAACGCCAATACAATCTGCGATTAACACAAGAAAAGGTAACGTAACAAAGCCCGCTAATAGACGTGGGAAAACTAAATATTTAAATGGATTTGTGGCAAGAGTCGTTAGCGCATCAATTTGTTCTGTTACGCGCATTGTACCAATCTCTGCTGCCATTGATGCCCCTACACGCCCTGCTACCATAAGGCCTGCCAACACAGGGCCAAGCTCGCGGGTTATTGTTACCACAACAACAGTGGCAATTGCGCTCGAAGCATTAAAGCGTGAAAAACCCGTATGACATTGAAGTGCTAGTACCATGCCGGTAAAAATTGCCGTTAGGCCAACGACTGGCAGGGAATAAAAGCCAATCTGTATAAACTGTTTTAAAATTTCGTGACCGTACCAAGGTGGACGAAAAACACTTAATACTGCATTTAGAAAAAAATGAATAATGCGACCGAGATTTGCCATTAAAATTAATGTTGAATGTCCAATTGGACTTAAAATGGGCATAAGGAAGCTTTCTTGATTTGCATAACTTTTATTTAGTATAAACCGTATTAAACCGATCCCCAAGACTTACGAGCACGTCACGACTATCTGTTTGCATTTTTGTTGCAATATCATCGAGTGTCATTGCATTATCGCAGCCACCCATTAGTATTGCCCAGTCGTTAACAGCAATATGTGTGATATGTGTTGCATCCACAGTAATAAGATCCATTGATATGCGTCCAACAAAAGGTGCTTTTTGATTGTTGATGATCGCGTATGCGTCAGTGCCGCTTAAGCCACGCAACATCGCATCGGCATATCCAAGCGCGAGTGTAGCAATTAGCATTGGTTTTTCTGCAATGAATGTACGACTGTATCCAATAGATTCGCCAGGATTCAACGTTTGTATTTGAAGTATTTTTGCTTTTATCGTCACGCAGGGCACGATAGGCGATTCAAGGCCTGTTGGCTTGTGTCCATATAATGCTCCCCCTGGACGTACGATATCATAGTGATAGTTCTTACCTAAGAAAACACCAGATGAATTTGCAAGCGAGAATTGTGCACCTGGGAAGTGGTGACGTAATGCATCAAAGGTTGAACGTTGCTCTTCGTTTAGGCTGCTGTGCGGATCATCAGCGCAGGCTAAATGGCTCATAACGAGTGACCAGTCAATATATGGAAGGCGCTTTGCACGTAAGCGTTTTAGATCTGTAGAAGAAAGCCCGAGTCGATGCATGCCTGTGTCAACATGAAGTGCTGTTTTAAGTGGTGTCCCTAGCGCTTGCGCATATGTATGCCAGGCATCAATAGCTTCGTATGTATTTAGAACAGGTATAATATTATGTGTTAAGCACGTGCTTACCCAATCACCATCATAAGGACCATTTAGAACATATAAGGTAACGTTTGGTAGATGTTCACGCAGAGCAAGTGCTTCGTCTATGTACGCAAGAAAGAATGCGGTGCAACCTGCTTTTTGGAGAGCAGTCCCTATTGGAATTGCGCCTAAGCCATATGCATTTGCTTTTAGAACAGGGTAAACGTGTGATGAGCCACATATTGACTGCAGTGTATTGAAATTTTTTATGATAGAGCTTAAGTTGATCTCACGTAAATTGTACGTATTATGAATAGACGAATACGTTGTTTTTATTGCTTCTTCATGTATCTGATTGGCTTTGTGCACGTTAGAATGAGACGAAATTATATGTGCAGAAGCTGAATAAGTCATTAAAACACCAGATCTTTAAGGTTGCGCGGTTCTACTATATCTAATATGGGGGGCGTTGATGTGATTTTCAATCAAAATATACAATCTATTTTTATGTCTGAAAGGAAATAAAAAGGAGGGCATCTAGCCCTCCTTTTATCATTAAATAAACAGTTCACTTCTCGGTGTTAGGCCTTCTTTGAATCAGCTTTTTTGTCTGTTTTCTTGGCTTCTTCTGGTTTAACTTCTTTCTTTTTAGCTTCTTCTGGTTTTGCTTCTTCTTTTTTAGGTTCTTCATTTACAGGTGGCTTAGAAATATCTTCACCTGCCTTTGTACGTGCGGCTAGCTGTATGTACACTTCTGGCTTCATAGGAGGTGCAACGAAGAGTGTTCCGTCTTTATTCTGAAGCAATACAGTTGGTACACCCGGAATTTTAAGCTTTTCAAAGAGAGCAACGTTCTCCTCGAGTTGTTTTTGTATAGGGGTGGATTCTTCGTCAACTTTAAATTTAGCTTCATCAAGGCCTGATTCTTTGATAAGCGCTAGCAATTTATCACGTGTTAAATCATTGACCTTGTCTACAAATTTGCTCATTAATACTTTTGACTTATCTGCACCTTGTGCATTAGCTGCAAGCATAACTTTTGAAACAGCTACAGAGTTTTGTCCCAAAATTGGTGCAATAACAAGTGTAAATGCTACATCTTTTGACTTGGATACGGCAGCAATCGCTGTTCGCATGAAATCATGACAATGAGGACACATCGGATCAATCATTGCATAGACTTGCATAGCTGCTTTTGGATCTCCCCATACGATGGCATTCTTTTTAATTGCATCCATCTCGGCTGATGCATGCTTTTCAAGTTCACGCGATGTTTTCTCTTGCTGTAATTGCATGCCTTCATTTATGGCTTTCATAAATACATCAGTTTGTTCGCGAGCAACTTTAACGACAATGTCTTCGATTTCTTTTGCTTGCTCAGCAGTGAATGTCGATTTTGTTTCTGCATGTTGTTGTGACGAATCACCACTCTTTATACCGGCTGATTTATTGTTTGTACTGAAGTAAATTCCGATTGCTATTGCTGCGATAATAACAGCTCCAATAATGATCTTCATCGTTGAATCATTTTGTTTGTTTTGCATTACACACCTTAAAAAGTTTCAATTAAACTAAACTTATTTTAAATGCATATATTTTTTATGCAAGTCCTTTCTGGCATGTAAATTGCATTACCTTCCAATAAGTAGATCTTCCATGTAGGAAATGAGCATATGAGCTATATAAGCGCACCTGACTTTGTCACTGAATTACCGAAAAATAAGTGGTCTGATGTGATTTTGCAATCAAGAAAATTGCAGGATTCAGTTGATAAATCAGCGACACATTTCAAAGAATGCAGTTTCTTATCCGTATTAACGGATGAAAAAGGAAGTGCAGAAACGTCGAAAAAAAAACAGATATATTGTGCGGATGTGGATTCTGAAAGAACAACAAAAAGAATTCATTTTGAAAATAAGAAACAAATAGACTCTGCAAACAAAGAAGACGCAAAAGCTATTGAGAGCCAGGCTGATAAGCCGTTGCTTAGAGGCCAGTCTTTTTTAAAGCTCGAGACTTCTTCAGAATTACCTATCTTAAGAACGCTCGATATCTCTTCGGAATCACCTGTTTTGTGTGTAGATGATTTGGAATTTGATGTGTACGCGCATGATAGTAATTCTTTTCCCTCAGAAGATTTTGCTTTAATGAAGGATATGCAGCCTGAAATACCCTTGGTTACTAAAGGTATTCAGCTTTTTGAAAGTGAAGTTTTTGGCGTACGAATGGATTTGGTAAATCCCGATGGGACGGAATCTGACGGATTAAACGAGCGTGAATTAGTTGTAACAGAGTGGGATAGACCTAATACAGACGTGAAGAAACCAGATGCTCGTATTGATACTATTTTAAAAAGCATTCAAGCGGCAGCTCCACTCGAAATGCATCGGGTCAGCATCGTTGCGTCGAATCCTGCAAATGTATCTATCGCGCCAATTTTATTATCGAGCTTTTTGTTTAATGATTCTATTCCAGAAGACGTCGGTTTTGAAGGTGAAGATCAGGAAATAACTTTATTTGTTGACACATCAACGAATCAAAAACAACTCTTAAATAAGAATGTGGGAGCCGAAACAAAAGGCGGTTTTGACGAATCTTTCTCGGGAGAATCAGAGCATCATGCTGGACAAATATCAACAACTGCGACAGAGGTTTCTATACAAAAAGCACTAGCTGTTCAGCAGATAATGCAAACGTTTCGTGCGCGTATTAATGAAGCCAATCTTAGGAATTCTGGAAATACAAGCATCAATGTTCAGTTGACGCATCAAACGCTTGGTGATGTTGATGTTCAACTTAAAATAAAAGACAACAAGGTAAGCACTAAATTCTTTGGTGAGAAGAAAGTAATGCAAAATCTATTACGTCAAAATATTTCCAACATTGAATCAATATTAACTGAAGCCGGTCTTTCGCTTGATAGTGATCCCATACTTATTTATCAAAAGGAGATTTAAATTATGTCTATGCCACTTACAAAAGTATCCTATAATGCTAGCCCGATAAAAATGGATAAAAAAACTGACGAGGAGAATAAGCTCAACGAGTCTGCAGATTCTAAAGGATTTAGTTTTAAGGACTGCACCAAGAAATCTGCTGCTGTAGGCATGAGCGGCATTGTTGGCAAGACTGGGGAAAGTCAAATGAAATTTACGCAGGATATTCTCTTGAAACAATTAGAATGCCAAACACCTGATAATTCATTTGATCCTACTCAAATGGCACAAATGATGATGAGTATGGTCACCGTTGCGCAAAATAATGAAATGGTAGATATCCAAAGGCAAAATATGGAGCTACAAAGAGATTTTGCATGTTTATCAGCGAATTCGTTTAAAGGTGAAATGGTAGAGCATTCCGGAAATGAATTTGATTACAGAGACCAAGATCAAGAAATTGTGTTTAATTTGCCCGCTAAAACCGGAGCAGCAATTCTTAATATTTTTGATGCACAAAAACAACGTATCAAAACGGTTGAGCTTGATAATAAAATTGGGCGCAGTTCATTTGTCTGGGATGGAAAAACAAATAGTGGTGAGAACTTGCCTAAAGGAATTTATACGGCATTTGTAACAGCAGAAGATGACCAAGGAAATCCGATTGATATACCTATTCGCTTAAAAAGTAATATCACAGATATAGTCTATAATGAAAATAATATGCCTGTTTTATTGTCAGGAAGTATTGCAATTAATGATATTTTACGACGCACAATTAATGATAAAGCGACGCAGCGCTATCAAGAGGTGGCCATGCAAACGGCTCCAGCGATGGCAGCACAAGCCTCTCAGCTCAAGGCGTTTGATGGCGTATTTGATGGCTCTCACATATAAAAATGAATCTATAAAAAAAAGGATAATTTCATGGTACAGATTAGCGTTCAAGCTGCAAGTGTTTGTAGTGATCGTTTTGCGACGCATGCATTAAATCTTGCTGCTGCAGGAGCGGTTGCAGGAAAAACAACGGGAAATTTTATTTCAACATTCAATGTTAATGGTCAAGAAGGAATAGAATCAACAGATATTCGTTATCTTACCCAAATAGGTCAGGCGTTGCCAGCAATAGACCCAACAAATTTCACAATTGCAGGGCAAGGTTTTGCTGTCGTTCGAGATGAGACATCGGCAGCAGGTACTATTGGTTTTTGCCGTGACTGTACGTTCCATGCGGATGGAAACAAGAATTTTGTTAACAATCTGGGGCAATTCTTGCAAGTTTTTTTGACAGATGCGGACGGTACGCCAATTAATCCCGATGTAACGACGACGACTAACTTGACAACCCTTAATACTGGTACCATCGCGCAGGCAGCGCAGGCAACAAGCACTATAGATATTAAGATGTTGCTTAATGGAAAGGCAGTAGCCGCTGATACGTATCCGATGACATTACCCATAACTGATTCTTATGGAAATGTACGTAATCTGACAGCCACATGGACAAAAACAGATGCTGCTCCGGCAAGTGCTAACGGAACGCAAGTATGGACATTGACGATAGCAGATTCGAGTGCTGTGCCAGGAACCATTAATGAGACTTACGCAAGTGGTATGGTTGTTGAATTCGATGGAGAAGGATTTCCATCTGGCTATGGTAACCCTAGCTCTGCTAATCCGCCTACGCTTGATGTTACTTGGCATGACGGACCTGTGCCATCGGTCATAGCACTGGGACTTGGTACTATTGGAAAAAATGATGGCGTTATTGTTTCGGGTGCTGAGTTTTCTGTAAATTCGCTTATTCCAGATGGTTATGCAGCGGGGAACTTTTCTAGCATGGAATTCACTAAAGAAGGATTTGGTATTGCTCATTATACAAACGGCAGGCAAGCAAATTATTGTCAAATTCCTGTAGCCCTATTTAATAATGCAAATGCGTTGAAAGAAGCTGTCCCGGGTGTTTTTAAGCAGACTGCCGGTTCTGGCGTATATAATTTATTTAACCCAGGGCAGGGCGGTGCGGGCGTCTTGGTTCCCCAAACAACAGAAGGATCAACCGTTAATGGGACGCAGGTTTATCTTGATATGCTTGATACGCAGCGTGTTTATGTTGGAAATTTAAAAGCGATTGAAGTCGATAAAGAGATGAATAATAGGTTGATGAATATATAAGAGCAGATGTTAAGTGATTATTAGTGTTGTAACGGTAATATATGATTATCCAATGCGCATTCAATTTATTCCGTTGTAAACTGGAAATTATAAAAAAGGATATTCTTAATGGCAAGCGTACATGAGGAAAAGCATAAACGATCATTACTTATTGGTGCGATTGGTATTGTATATGGTGATATAGGGACAAGCCCGCTTTATGCGCTTAAGAGTTGTTTTATAATTAGCGGACTTCCCGTCGCAGAGTTGCACGTATTAGGTTTAATATCATTATTTCTTTGGTCGCTTTTTATCGTCGTTACGCTCAAGTACGTAACATTGGTTATGCCTGTAGATCATGCCAATGAGGGGGGGATATTAGCGCTTTCTGCACGCTGTTCATCGTTAAAGATCAAGCATCTCAATAAAGTAGTTCTGCTATTAGGCTTGGTTGGAATGTCGCTTTTCTTTGGAGATTGCATAATAACACCCGCCATTTCCGTTTTAAGTGCTATTGAAGGTATTAAATTTATTTCACCAACATTCGCACCGTATATATTGCCTATATCAGTATTTACAATAGCATTATTATTTATGATTCAAAAAAATGGCAGCGGGCATATTGGTCGTTATTTCGGTGTAATGATGATTATGTGGTTTATTGTTATTGGTTTGATGGGAATGATGTCTATCATTCATAACATTGTTATTTTAAAAGCACTGAATCCCTATTATGCATTACATTTTTTGGTAACGAATGGCCATATTGGGTTTTTAGCGATTGGCGGCGTTATTCTTGCCGTAACAGGTGCTGAGGCTTTGTATGCTGATATGGGGCACTTTGGAAGGCATTCGATTCAGTTGTGTTGGACATACTTTATATTTCCAGCATTAATTTTAAATTATCTTGGGCAAGGGGCGCTTTTACTGAGTCAACCGGAGGCTATTTCGAATCCATTTTACTTGATGGTGCCGGGGATTATGCTTTATCCATTGGTTGTGTTATCGACATTGGCCACGATTATTGCCTCGCAATCGGTTATATCAGGTGTTTTCTCGCTCGGTTGGCAAGCCATCATGCTTAATTATTTGCCACGTATGAAAGTTATTCATACATCAGATAAACAAATTGGACAGGTTTATGTTCCTGTTATTAATTATATGTTATGCATACTTACGATCGCAATCGTTTTGATTTTTAAAACATCCGATGATTTGGCGTCAGCGTATGGGCTTAGTGTTTCAGGTATTATGCTGATTACAACATTCTTGATAGCAGTCCATGCTTTGTATGAATTGAAGTGGAGTCGTCTAAAGTTATGTGTTGTTTTTATTCCATTATGCTTTCTCGATTTAACGTTCTTCGTCTGTAGTTTGGCAAAATTATTTGATGGTGCCTGGTGTACAGTTCTTGTTACAGCTCTTGTTTTCTTTATTATTTATACATGGATGAATGGAAATAAGGGATTAATCTCACAGAGAAATAATACAAAAATAGATGTAAACACGTATTTGAAAAAACATGTCGATCACAACAACGTGCGTATACCAGGTGTGGCTATATTTTTAAGTCGAATGCCAGGCACTATTCCTAAATCATTGTCTGTTCATTTGCAGCACAATAAAATGCTACATGAAAAAGTCTTCTTAGTTTCAATCTTAACGAAGCCGGTGCCACGTGTTAGTGTAACAAAACGTTTTGTTTCAGAAGAGCTTTTTGAGAATGTCTTTCAAATTACCGCTCATTTTGGATTTAAAGAAGTACCTGATATTCATAAGATTATGCGCTGGGCACACGAGCAAGGATTGGTCTCGCATGATGCTGAAGTATGTTATTTAATGAGTCGTAGTATCCTTGTATTGGGAAAACAATCGCCTTTACGAGCGCTGCAAGCACGTTTATTTCGCTTTTTGTGCAATTCATCGCAAAACGCAACAGAGTTCTATCGTATCCCACACGGAAAGGTTATTGAATTCGGGTTGCACTATAAGATTTAAATGGAGGGGCCTCTACTTAAACAAACCATTAACCCATGCGAGGAAAGTTGTGCAGGCCCCGCGACTTTTTGTTTGCGCTGTATCTGTTGTGCCTGTTGTCCCTAAAGCTTCCTGAATAATTTTATCCTTTGTCGGATCAACCCACCAGGATGATGTATAGGGAAGTGGGTAATATGCAGGATGCATATCTGGTTTTCCAAAACGATTCCAATAGGCACTAGGGATTTTATCGCGATAGTAATGTGGAATCATAATGTACGATCTCATTAAGATGCGATCTAATGCCTTTGTGCTTGTTGTGAGTGTTTCATAATCTGGAGCCTCGGCAATTGCCTCACATAAAGTATCAACATTGGGATCTTCAATCCCTGTATAATTTTGTCCACCTTTAAGCTTAGCGGATTTGGATCCCCAATAACTACGTTGCTCATTTCCAGGCGTAATTGATTGTCCTATAGCCATTGCCATCATATCATAATCATATTCATGCATACGTTCCACATAACTGCCCGTGTCAAGCGTGCGTACCTTCATATCAATGCCAATATCTGCTAGACAGCGTTTAAGATGAAGTGCAACTTTCTCCATCGTTGGGTCGGCTCCTAAGAATTCAAATTCGAATGGTTTTTTCGTTTTTGCATTGATAAGTTTGCCATCAACTAAATGCCATCCAGTTTCGGCTAATAATGCAAGTGATCGTTTTTTAATCTCACGGGTTTCAGCTTCATTTATGTGTGTTGGTGTCGTAATGGGCGTTGTGAGTATGTCTGCATATAGCGTGTCTTTAAACGGTGCTAACAAGATTTTTTCGTCATTCGTTGGTATGCCTTTTTGCGTAAAGGGAGAATTTGGAAAGAAACTTTCGCTACGCGTATATTGCCCACTAAATACATTCTTATTTAGCCATGTGAAATCGAACACATCAGAAATTGCTTTACGTACGCGCCAATCTTTAAAAGTATCTTTACGCAGATTGAATACAAATCCTTGCGTAGGTTGAGGGTTTTTGTGTGTTATTAATTCTTTTTTCACAAGGCCTTTGTTAAAAGCGTCGAAATTGTATTCCGTGACCCAATTCTTTGCACTATTCTCAACGCGAAAATCGGCTCTACCTGCTTTAAATGCTTCAAACATAGAAGTGCCATCACGATAATAATCGACAATCATGCGGTCGAAATTATGTTTTCCTTTTTGCGAGGGGATTTCTTCTCCCCACCAGTTTTTGTTACGTTCTAAGATGATTTGTCTGCCAAATTGGCTTTTCGTCACGCGATAAGGCCCGCTGGATGGCGCAGGTGTTACAAGTGTTTTTGAAAAATCATGGACAGAAAAGAATTTTTTAGACAATATTGGTAACTGTCCAAGTATGACTGGGAGTTCTAAATCTTTTGGATCAGACAAATAAAATTTAACGGCATGGTCTGATATTTTTTCAACGCGACTCACGTTCTTGTAATAGCTGCGATATAAGGGTTTTCCTTTGTCACGGAGTATTTCAAAAGAGAAAATAACATCCTCAGCCGTTATCATGTCGCCATTGTCAAATTGTGCTTTTGGATTGAGATTAAATATAACAAATGAGCGGTCTTCTGCAACGTCAACAGAGATTGCTATATACGCGTAAAGGGCAGTGACTTCGTCATAAGCTTGCTCAAGCAGTGTTGCAAACGTTAATCCTGCCAAGGCTGCAGGAGTCCCAACAATAATAAATGGATTTAAGCTATCAAACGTGCCCAAGTCAGCTATATTGAAGTCTCCCCCTTTTAGCGCATTTGGATTTACATAATCAAAATGTGTGAAATTCTCAGGATATTTAATCGTACCAAATATGGAAACACCGTGCCGAGGTGTTGCATGTATTAGAGGCGCAAACGCCATGAGGATTATTAGCGGCAGTATGTAGAATAATTTCATGGCTGTATTCCTTGCGGTTGAATAATTTGCATTTCCCAGTTATGTTTTTCTTCATTAAATGTATAAAATTCGGGGAGGCCATCGGTTGTACGATAGGGAATATAACGAATTTGTTCATTCTGTACGAAATAAGGTTCATTATTATAACCAAACTCTGCACCAAAATTACGGATTTTGATGTAGAAGTCTTTTTTCTTCATTAACTCTGGCAAAAGTTTAATCAGTTGATCAAGATTTTCAATGGCTGTGCCATCAACGTTCGTAATAGAAACAAGGCTTGCAGAACTGCCGCTGCTGCGGTGAATGGCTGGAATTTGATCATGAAAACCGCCGCCAGGTTTGCGATTGGTTACAAAAACACCGCGTGTTGCATTCGTTCGTCGAACGATTTCATCATCAACTTCATAAAAGACCGCTTTTCCAAAGTGAAGCATCCTTTTTAATCTGTAGGCATTTAAATCGTACAAACCAACATCAATTGTTTTTGTTTCGCCATGGCGAATGATTTCAAATGTTATCTTCTTTGCACCTTTTTCGCCTTCTTCATTGGCAATCCTATCGAGACTATATAAAGATGGACCAACGTCATTCCCATTGATTTTAATGAGCGTATCACCAGGCATTAAATGCTCTTCAGCAGGTGAGCCCTTAAGGGTTGTCCTTACGTTAAGTACTCGGCTAAAAGCAAGAGGAAATTTTTGTTTAATTGCTTCTGCTTTATCTGTTGGAAAACTATCATAACGAACGAGGTCCTCTAATGCTGTAAAGCCCAAGATAGCGCCTGTTCCAAAACGTGGCGGCTTTTTACCTTGCTTGATAAATTCGAGTGCATCTAAAGCGTAGTCAATGGGGATAGCAAAAGCACTTGTTAATCCATTTGATGCATAGAGAAATCCAATGACTTTTCCATTCTTGTTGAATATGGGCGATCCACTCGCGCCGCCTTGCGCGTTTAGGCTAATTCGAAAGACTTGGCCAGGTAGCACATCTGATGTCTCAAAAGCACTTGCGATGGTCCCCGTTTGCGATGAGAAGTGATTATTTTCATTTTTACCTATGATTAACACGGGCTCACCCAGATGTACCGCATTTCGTTTTGTTGGCATGGAATTTGGTATGCTTTTAAGCATATTTGGATCTGCCTTCAGAATTGCAAAATCATGCCAAGGATCAGCATACAATAGCTGCGCTTGGATGACAGTTCCGTCGTGTAAGGTCACATCATAATGATCAATGACACCGTCCGGTTTTGCTACATGCGCGTTGGTTAGAATATAGCCTTGGTCTTTATCAAGAATGGCGCCTGTACCATAGGTTGTGCCTTCTTCTGAATAACCTGCCAAAGTCGTTCTGATTTCGATGCTAACGATGTACGGTTGTGAACTAATATAGAGGTTTGCCGCCCCGTTCACTGGATCGTTTGTGTTCGTTGGGGAAGAACCGCTGCCCAAGTCTGCTACGGGCGCTGGTATCGGGGTGACTTGTGCACTTGAGGTGCCAAGCGTCGGCGTGCAGAGAAAGAGAACCGTAATTAAATTTCTGGTTAATAAGTTGCAACATGAATTCATAAAAAAATCCTGAGACGTGAATTGGAATCTCAGGATACGGAAAAAAAAAAGAAATTAAAAGAGTTTAAAAGGAGTTATTTTATTTTTGCTTCGCGAAATACAACATGCTTACGCACAACTGGATCGTACTTGCGGAATTCTAACTTTTCAGGCTTCTTACGTGGATTCTTACGTGCAACGTAAAAAAAACCAGTATCTGCACTGCTTAATAACTTAATTGTAATTGTTGCTGATTTCTTAGCCATAATGCTTCTCTAACTATTGAATTCTCTAGGATTTTACATGAGAAAATAAAAAATTTCAATCAAAATATTGGAGCGGGCGAAGGGATTCGAACCCTCGACCCCAACCTTGGCAAGGTTGTGCTCTACCACTGAGCTACGCCCGCGCTCCTAATGTTTTGTATCATAGCTTGCCTGAGTTTTTTTGCAAGCACTTTTTTGATAAATAGAGTAGTTTTTCGAAATTAGAGATAAAGTTAATGTCAGCTTGTAGGCAAAATATTGCTTTTCAAGAGCGTGAACGGGGTTTCTTTATGCGATCGCTTGCTGTAATCGTACGTGATCATTCCTACAAGCAGCCAAAAATAACGTTGATAAAATAATTCATTAGCAAGGGATGCAATCGCAAAAGATAGCAAGGGGAGGGTAAGTGCTTTTATGTACACATCTTGTGATGTGCGAAGTGCAGTTGCGAGTTTGTAGATAAACCAAACAAAAGCCGCGAAGCCAATAATTCCCATCTCAATGAGAAACCACAGCGCTGTATTGTGTATGGTGCATTGCTCCTGTGCATGATTGAGCGTCATTGCACCGCCAAGCCCAATGCCGGCAATCAGATGCTCAAAAAATGCATATTTTAGCGCGAGCAAGGCTTTTAGGCGCTCTTCTATGCTATGCGTTAATCCTGTTTCGATGAGGCCCTTTGCGCCATTAAAGAAATGAAATATGGAGTGAAAGTTTTCTTTTAAAAATGCTGATTTAACAACAAATAGCAGAGCTGAAAAAAACACAGCAAAAAAACATAGTGTGGCGGTTAAAAATCTTTTTAATTGGCCTATTTTAAGTGCCTGTACGAAGCAAGCAATAATAAAAGCACCGTAGGCTGCCCTTGATGATGTGCCCAATAGGTTGATGCTAAGAATAATCATGCCGATTGTTTTGGTCTTTTTTGCGTAAGGGAGTGTTGAATTTAAAGCAATTTGTAAAATAAATGTAAAAACAAAAAAAATGCCATAAGCATTTGGATTTCCCATAAATCCTTGAAGACGCGGATAATCTGCATATACGACATACGAGCGTGTTATCGTTATGGAAGCTGCAATTAAGCAAACTATACCCATTATCCATGATGCAACGATAAGTGCCTGCATAGCTTTTTCTCGTTTTTCATAGAGAGAAAGTCCTATTACGAAATAACCAATACAAATACCCCATCCTATAATCTTTTTAATACCCCAAAAATTGAAAGCGCCAAAATTCAACCAATGACTGGCTAATCCCATGAGCAATATACTTGTGAAAATTATAGGAATTACCCATGTGTTAAAACATTTCAACGTGTCCTTAAAGGAAGTTTGTTTAAGCGCTGTAATACCCATGATTGGTATGATGAAATCAGACGCTTGAATACGGATGCCAAAACCAAAGCCACTCAAGTTAAAGGAAATGAACAAACCAAGCATACATAAAAGAAGAGCTGCATTAACCATATAAATTCTCTTTTTTAAGGACATAGCGACGTGCAATTTGAGAGATATGTGCAGATAAACAAAGACCTATAGTAATACTGTATAAAATTGAAATATCGAGCTGATATGATGCAAAGAAGGCGATGATGAATGATATAAATCCGCTGATGCCAGCAAGCGTATCTTCTGTTATTTTTCCATTACTAATAAGTAATTCATGTTGTGGTCCCCATAAAAGTTCAAGAAAACGAACAAGTAAAATGATGAAGAGCGGTATGCGTAGCGTTTCCGTATATGTACCTAAAACCAATGGCAAAAAAGGCTGAAGCAGAAAAATAACAACGACGCTTAGTAAGGTTAGGATTAAAAGAAATAGATGGTTTTGTTTAATGAGTGATAGTGTTTGTTTGTTTTTTGGATTAAATAATTGCCATGGCATACTAAGGCATAAATAATGCTGTAAAATCATAAAACCATTTGCGACTTGTGTTCCTAAACGAAATTTTCCTACAAGATCAATTGAGAGATAGTGTCCGAGTAGCAGGGTGTCAATAGCACCATTTAGGCGTGAAATAAAATTATTGATGATTAGCCCAGCTGTGTATAATAATATGTTTTTTTGTTGCAATAGATTGGATTTTCTTAGATAAATATGTTTATATCTATTTAAATAAAACAATATAACACCGAAAAACAGAGCATTCACGATAATGGTAATAATAAAATAATAATGAACACTCAATGGTTTTATAATGAATAGAGACGCTGTTAAGAGCCCTGGAAATAAAATATCGCGTACAATGAAAAACTTCATCACACGATTCGAGGATCGTATGATCGCCATTCCCATTTCATTGAGTCCAAGCACGACAGCTGTAAATAATGCTAGCGAATAATCCAGTGTTATAAAAAGTAAAACAGTGGCTATGCTTGTTATAATCGAGGCTATTTTTAGACTTAATAAAAGGTAATCTCGTGAAAAGAGAGATGATTCACTGTTGTTTGCATTCGATCTTCGTGTAAATTGATTGAGCCACATATCACCGCCGCAGCTCACAACTGCTGCAACGACGTTTGCTAGAATAAGAAAAAGACTAAGACGACCAAACTCTGTTGGATTCATAAATGTGTTTGCTATCAATAAATTGACTAGAATCGATGATTTTGAATAAAGTGCACCCAAAAAACCCACGAGAGAGCCATCTTTGAAATATGAAAACAGATTTTTTACTGATAAGAATTTTGTTCGCATTCTTTATGGTGCCTTAAAGAGTAGATAATGCATGATTTTTGCTTCTTTTCGTGCGCAACTGACACTATCTAAGATTAACCCGCAGGCGAGGCTTAAGAAACCTAAAATGATGCTTCCAACACAAATAATAGCTGTTGGAATGCGGGCAACTAAGCCTGTTACCAAAAACTCTTTAACGAGAACCGTGCCAAGCATTGATGCAATAGCCGTAAATAAGAAAAAGAATCCCCCGAAAAAAAGCATAGGTTTACGTTCTTTAAACAGGAAAATCATGCGCCATAAGATACGAAAGCCGTCTTTAAATGTACTGAGTTTGCTGAATGAACCTTCTGCTCGGTCAAAAAAAGCTGTTTCCACTTCTTCGACGGGCAATTGCATTTCAAGAGCATAAATAGAAAGCTCTGTTTCAATATCAAAACCGCTGGATAAAGGAGGAAAGGATTTCACAAATCGTCTGGAGAACACGCGGTATCCAGAAAAAATATCTTTAAAGGGGCTGTTGAATAAGCATGCTAAGACCCGGTTAAACAGTGTATTGCCAAATTTATGTCCAACACGATGTGCTGTGTCAGATTCTTCTTTGCGCGTGCCAATAATCATATCGAGATTATTTTCTAAAAGCCGCTGTATAAGGGCAGGTGCTGCGCTTGCATCATACGTGCCGTCACCATCAATCATCAGATATAAATCTGCTTCAATGTCAGCGAACATGCGACGAACGACATTGCCTTTTCCTTGGCGAGATTCTGTTCGAACGATTGCGCCCGCAGCACGTGCTCGGGCTATCGTTGCATCGCTTGAATTATTGTCATATACATAGACGATCGCTGTTGGCACGTGTTTTTTGAACGCACCGACAACGTCAGCAATGCCAGCCTCTTCGTTATAGCAAGGAATGAGAATAGCAATTGAGTGTTGAGAATTGATCATTTTCATTCTCCCTTAGTTAGGTTTTTTTGCGACAAGAAAGAATCCAGATACGATGAGATCATCTTGATCAATATTCTTGAATTGAGATGCATATGATTTTTTATAACGATTAAAATGCTGCATTGCTTTTTCTTTTAATCCTATGGGAATTTCCTCGAATTTATATTCAGAATCAAGGCTTTCTGCTCCATAAAGTCCAGTTACAAAGAAATCATGTGGGCAGCCAATTTCCTTCATAGCTTGCTTGTATTCATGAATAAGCACACGATTTGGGAAGCCAGATCCTTTGGTCATTAAGGAATAGATCCAGCTTGGTATAGCTAAAAAAGTACTATCATGGCGATTAGGCGTAAACATAGCATGATCGCGTAAATCCACTTTATGGATTAGCTGACCGCCAGGATTTAAGGCATTGTACATAGCGTTTAATGATAAAATTGGATCATTCAGGTGCTCTAAAACAGATCTGGATACGATTATGTCATACCCCTGATGATCACTGAAAAAAGTTTCACCAGCTGCTTTTTTACCATAATAGCGTTTTATCATTGGAAACGTAGTATCATCACTTAAATTAGATTGATTAAGCGTGTTTTTGATTGCAGGATGCGCATCGCTTAAGTGCGTGTAAATATCACTTTGTTTTTCTGCATTTCGTTTTGAATAAAATCGATCTGCTAAATCAGCCTTTGTGCAGCCGTCATTTAGAAACATTAATGCAACGCCAACGTTGTCACCAGGCCCTATTTCAGCCATTTTTCCATAAAAATGATCTAAGCCCGAAAGTCGTTTGTAATCTTGGAATACGTCCGTAATATAGTGAACGGATTCACAAACATTAATTGTTGCATGCGTTGTGCCTGACGTTGACTCTATATCGCCACTAAATCCACGAAGGTGTATGCGTAAATTATGTGCAATATAGGCAAGGCAATTAATAAGAATAAATTTTTTCAAGAAGATTTTAAGTTTCTGTTTCATATGATTTTTAATCCAATACTATCTTTTTTGTATCACAAACCATTTTTGTGAGTGAATAATGGTTTGTTATTTTCCCTCGTAGCATATTTATTGTATTTATGTTTGCGGGCACATTTAATTGTTTTAAAACTTTTTGACTCATGCAAATGGCATCTCCTGGCTCAACGATGTATCTGTCATCATTTAAGATAAGGCCAGCGTCGCCAACATTCGTGGCAAAGCATGGTATGCCTGAACTTAAGGTTTCGCATAAAACATTAGAAAAGCCTTCGCCATAAGCAGATGTAGAACATACTACATTAAATGCGTTGTAATTAATATCGCTGCCGCAATCAATCCAGTAAACATGATCAGCAGGCAAACCTATCTGATTTTGAAACAGTTTAAGTTGTACAGCGTAATCACTTTTTCCGCTCCCTACGATCGTAAAATAGGTCGTTTTGTTTTGCTCGTAAATTATTTTTGCCATTGTTAGAAACATCGTGTGATCTTTCATTGGATCAAGCCTGGCAACAATGGCAACAAGAGGAATTGTCTGAGGGATGTTATGGCGTGCCCGCCAAGCAAGGCCACCTTCAGCGTTAGGCCTAAATGTCTCAGTATCGATGCCATTTGGCACAACATAAATTTGTTTTGTTTTAAATCCACGTCGCGTTAACTCAGTCAGGCCTGCATGTGAATTTGCAATGGCAACATCAGCAAATCGTGCAAAACGTGCTTCTATTTTGGCCGTTAGCCATTCTAAATAGCTATAGTCTGACCATTTCATAAAAGAACCACGAAAGCCAATGACAACGCGTTCGTGAGGCAATAGACGGAAAGCCTTAAATAAGCACATTAAGATATTGGGGATGCATAAAAAAGAATAAATGATATCAGCGTTTTCAGCACGAATGGTTTTATGCAATGTATTTAGAAACGAGAAAACATCCCAACGAGATTTCTTGGCTAGGACAATGACTTTTATTCCGTCAGTGGGATAGTCGTCAGCAGCTTTGTAAAAGGTTAGAATGGTAATGGTGTGTCCTGTTTTTTGCAGGCCAGTAGCGAGGTGTATTAATTGGCGTTCGGCGCCGCCTATCGAAAGCGCGCGGCATAAGAACATAATTTTTTTAGACGTAGATTTTGTCATTCTGAGGATCCAAATTGATTGTAAAATGCAGTATAATCAGCCGTCATTTTTTGAAGAGAATAATTGCTCAGAATATGCTGCCGCAACTGATCTGGATCTTTAGGATTTTTTAGTAGCTTTAGAATGCCTTTTGCAATTTCTTTTGCGTCGCCAATAGGCGCAACATATCCAATATCTTTAATAATTTCGGCCGCATCACCAACATCAGTTGCAACGCAATTTATGCCGCATGCCATTGCTTCCCCAAGCACGTTTGGAAAGCCTTCGCCAAAAGACGATGTCATGCAGAGCACGTCAAGTCCATTCATAAGGGCAGGAATATCCTTTTGTGCACCAAGTAAATGCATCTTTTCACGCAGGCCATCAAATGCTTGAATTTCTTTCATCAGCTCGTGATTTTGAGAATCAAGGGCGTGGCCGATCATAACAAAAAGTACATTTTCGTGTTGCTGTGCGACTAAACTACATGCTTTTAGAAATGTTGGAATATCTTTTTGTGGGTGCCACCTGGCGACGAAGCCGACACATTGTGCGGCGGTCGGTATGCAATTGCTTTCTTTGAATCGTTTGCCAGCGTCTCTGTCAATGGATAAGAGCTCGCAATCGATACCATTGGGAATATACGTGAATTTTGAGCACTTATAACCAAGTGACTTATGAAAATTGATTGCATTTTGTGAGCAACTAATAATAGCAGTTGGTGTTAAATCTGAAATCCAGGATGCTAAGCGAACAATAAATGGATTTGACTTATTCTTATGGAAGGTTCCGTTTCGTATGTTCCATAAAATAGTCTTGATGCGCGCTATTCGTCCGATTAGGCCGCCTATAACATCCGCATGATACATCCACGTTTGCATGATATCTGGGTTAGCATGATTAATTATTTCAAACAATCGAATGCATTTAAAGAATGTTATAAAACGAGTGGGCTGCATGTTGAGATGAAAAGTCTCAATCCCGGCCTGTCTAAATTCGCACGTTAAATCATCAGGAGTTTGTGCAGTTAAGCTGACAACGATATGTGTAAATGAATCAAGATTCTTCGTAAGGCGAAGTAATACACTCTCTGCACCTGAGCGTTTTAGACCTGTAATGACATGAATAATCTTAGGGCGCTGCATGCGTATCAATGATGTAAGTGTTACTTTTAGCAAAGCTGAGATGCATGGTGCCCTCGGGGAGACTCGAACTCCCACATCAGAAGATAATAGATTTTGAGTCTACCGCGTCTACCAATTCCGCCACAAGGGCTTTGCATTTGGAAGATTATCATTTGTGTCCGAGGAATACAATAAAAAAATTGACATTAGAAATAAGCGCCTGTAGCTTTTTGAGTGAGAGATGCTATATGTGTCGGATATGTACTAAATAATGTAGGGATTGTCATGTTTTCTGAAAGTAATGCGTATCGGTGCATCAATTCACATCTCGTTTTGTTTATATGGTTTCTTCTGGCTGTCAACCTTGTCGCTGGTTATGTGATTTTTCCGACAGAACTTATTCAAGCTGACTCGCAAGGATATATTGCTTTCTCAAGTTCACGAACCCTTGGCTATCCTGTCTTTCTTTGGTGTGTGCATGCTGTTTTTAAAACATATGTGGCGGTACCCTTTTTTCAATTATTTATTTATTCCATTGCTAGCTATAATTTAGCAATTTCAATTAAAAAAATTAGCAAAAATGCTATTATTCCTTATTTTCTATTGGTACTTTTATGGCTAAACCCTGAATGGATAAAGTGCCACTTTCAATTGATGACCGAATCGCTTTCTGTCAGTTTGCTTTGTTTTTTCATGGCATTTCTTATTAAGGCGCACTTGACGGGGCAATATCGATCGTTTTTGTACGCAGGTGTGTTTTTTGCTTTAAGTGTTCTCGTGCGGCCGATTAATTTGCATTGCTTGCCGGTTTTTATGGGAGCGCTTTATTTGTTTTTGCAAAAACATCGTGCGATTTCTTTGAAAAACGTTGCTGCTCTGCTCATCGTGCCATGTGCACTGTATACCATTGGTTCTGGGGCTAATGCATACATTCATAAAGAAGAAAAAGGCTCGTCCTTTTTTGCATATAACTTCTTGGGAAAAGTTGGTTTTTTTGCAACACCTGATGTTAAAACAGACGAGCCTGAGTTCATGAAACAGCTTGCAGAGCACACGCGTGAATTTAGAGAAATGATCCAGCAAAATGAATCGATACAAAATTATTACCAATTCACAGCATCTTATACTGATATGATACGATATGGAATTCTTGGTAAAATTCCACTGAATCAAGCTCAGTTGAATGATAAAAGTTTTTATACAAAACGCGCTATTGAAATTATAAAGCATTACCCAATTTTATATGCTAAAGACGTAGCGATTCAATTGTCAGCGTTATGGCTGCTGTTGGATGTAAAAACACCATCTGAAAAAGAATCAATGAGCAGTTTTGTTGAAAAATTTTATGTGCTTAAAAGTTCAAATATACGTGCTGAGATATATTTTAACAAAAGAGTACGACCATTTTTGCAAGCAATGAGTGTTCGATTAATATTTGGAACTCTATTTTTAATAACTTTGTTTGGCTTATTTATCCCACTCGTTCGACCGAAATATATGCGAAAAACCAATATATTTGCTTTCTCCCTTGCGTCATACATCATTCATTCTGGATTTTTATGCATAGCAATGAGTCACGAGGGTTATCCACGCTATGCAATGCAGCTTTGGCCAGCACTTTTTGTTGCTATTTGTGTTGTTGTTGATTATGTATTATCACACTTGATGCAACGAAGAGCTACTGCCCTTCATCCTTAAGGCCATCACGAAAAGCCTTGATCCCTTTGGCAACATCGCGCATGACACTTGGTACACGGCCTGCACCAAAAACAACCAATACAATGACAAGTAAGATAATGCAATGTGTTAGACTGAACCCCATAATGGACCCTCAAAATTATATAGTTAACTTACTTATAAGCTATTTACGAATTTACATCAAGTGCCGCCCAGTGTTGTTTTACGTTGTTACTTTCTCTAATGATTCAAATAGGGTTGGAAATCCTTGTAAAAAAGCACGCGCTTCCATTGGTTTTCCACCAGCACGCTGTACCATTTTAAGCGCCAAGCCACCTTTGGTACACGCTACACACAGTGCGTGAGCTGGGGTTGAAAAGTATGTTCCAGGTTTTAAGTCATAATCGGCAACAACGTCAGCTGTGAGCACTTTGATCGTGATGTCATTAAATGAAACACACGTGCCCGGCCATGGATTAAGTGCTCGGATGCGGGCATGTAAGGATGTGGCTGTAGTATGCCAATCAAGCTGACCCTCAGCTTTCTCAAGCTTTGCAGCATATATGACACCCTCTTCTGGCTGTGTGTGTGGTGTGATTGTTTGTGTCAATAGTCCCGCAAGTGAGTCACGCAGTAATGTGGCACCACAGGTTGCCAGTTGATCATGCAGCAGCGTGGTCGTGGTCTCTACATTAATGGGAACAAAAGCTTTGGCAAGCATTGCCCCTGTGTCAAGGCCAACATCCATTTGCATAAGTGTAATGCCTGTTTCCACATCCTCTGCCATGATTGCGCGTTGAATAGGTGCTGCACCGCGCCAACGTGGCAACAAAGATGCATGAAGGTTAACACAACCTAATCGAGGTGCTTCTAATATGGGAAGTGGTAAAATTAATCCATACGCAGCGACTACTGCTAAATCTGCTTGAAGCGATTTAAAGAATGCTTGCTCTTCTTCATTGCGAAGACTTTTTGGTGCGTAAACAGGGATGTTATGCTCTTCTGCGCACAGGTGCACAGGTGATTTTTGCACGTGATGGCCGCGATCGCGGGGTGTCGGGGGGCGCGTGTAAACGGAGACGACTTCATGTGGTGAGTCAATGAGCACACGAAGTGCTTCGACTGAAAAAGCCGGGGTTCCCATAAAAATAATACGTTGAGGAGATATATGTTCTGCAGACATAAAATAGCTTTTGATTGAATTAGTTGATTGAGTTTACAAAATTCTGAGCGCGAAGTGTATGATTCTTTGATACGAAGAGGCTAAGAGGTTAAAAAATTCAAAACTTGGTTGTTTCCACGTAGCCATAAAATCGATATGATATTGGAAATAATAATTAATTAAAAAAAGGACTGCATGTTTTTAGTTTTTAGTTTCCAGTACATTTATTCTTTATTAAAGATAGCGCCTGTTAAAATCAGTATATTTAGCATGTTATTCATTTCGTGTGCATCCTGCAATCAGCAGCCATCAATTGTTGTTACACTTAAACCTATTTATGGGCTAGTCGCAGCATTGACTGAAGGAATGGCCACGCCAGTCTTGCTCTGTGATGGGCGCGGTTCAACGCATACATTAAGTTTAACACCAGGCGATATTACAACCTTAAATGGTGCTGATTTGGTTGTATGGGTAGGGGAATCATATGAAATGGTGATGGCGAAGCCTTTGATCAAATTAATGAAGGCTGATCAATTGCTAACACTTGATGAGGTAAAGGGACTGACTTTTTATCAGCAACGCATAGGGGGGCTTTTCCCGGGGCAGGAATGTCACTGTTGCGATCATGGCCATGATCATCATCATGAACATGATGATGTGACCATTTACGATGATGAACAAGACGAAGAGGCTGCTGATACGCATGAACATTCTTCTATTGATGGACATTTTTGGTTGGATATTGAAAATGCAAAAATATGCGCACGCGCAATTGCTACTGTGTTAATGCAAAAATGGCCGGTGCATAAAGAGATTATTTCAGCAAATCTAATAAAACTCGAAAGCAGTCTTGATGCATTGAAGATTGAACTTAACGCGCAATTAGCACCTGTTCAGGGAATGCTCGCGTTGATTGATCATGACTCATTGCAGTATGTTGAAAAACAGTTTGGCTTTGCAATAAAAGGGGTTTTAAGTGAAGAGCATGGCATGTCACCATCGGCAAAACATGTAAAAAAGCTTAAAGATGAGCTGGACGCTAACCTTGAAGAAGGCTTGATAAGGGTGTTTTTCTATGAAGGGGCAACAGATGGGAATGCTCCATCATTGTTGAAGAATTTGGCAGATGCCTATTCCATACGTCTTGCACCTATGGATTACGTTGGCGAACAGTTACCGAAGGGCATTGATGGCTATCAGGTTTGTTTACGTGCTATTGCTGCACAAATACATGTGGGGTTTGTTCAAAAGGTAGTTCACAATGAAAATTTACGTTGATGCAGCTAAAACGAAGAAAGCGCATAGCTATCACACGCGCATTGCCGATCATTTTAAGTTAACCTCTATCGATGAAGCTGACGTTGTTGTCGTATTGGGCGGTGATGGTTATATGCTGGATGCTTTGCATCGAGCAAAGGGAGCTCATGTGCCTTTTTATGGAGTGCATTGCGGAACAGTTGGTTTTCTAATGAATTCACTCGCATTGGACGATATTGAAAGTTTGCCGAGTCGTATCACAAAGGCGAGCGTTACAAAGTTGCATCCCCTTAAGATGGAGGCGTTGCAAATTGATGGCACAAAAGTAATCTTGCATGCGATCAATGAAATCACTCTGCAGCGTCAGACACATCAGGTATGTAAATTATCGATTTCAATTAATGATAAAGTTCGACTTAAAAATTTATCGGGGGATGGATTGATTATTTCGACAGCTGCGGGCAGTACGGCATATAATTTTTCAGCACATGGTCCGATTATTCCGCTTGGTGTTCCATTGTTGGCGTTGACACCATTGAATCCATTCCACCCAAGACACTGGCGAGGGGCGATTGTTCCTAATACCGCCCGTATCGTTATAGAGATTTTAGATGCGTCAAATCGCTGTGTTGAGGCGACCGCTGATTGCGTGACGATTCAGAATGTTACACGTGCCTTGGTCGAGGAGGACACGTCCGTTGAATTCCATTTGTTGTTTGACCCAGATCATAATCTTGAAGAACGTATTTTGAATGAACAATTTGCTGGCGGGTGTGCATAATATTGCTGTAAGGCCATTTCGAAAACCTTGCTCTATCTCGTTAATTTGATATACTTATTAGATAAATTGTATTTATATCATTTGAGGTTTTTTTTCCATGAAACTAGCAACTTTGAAAAACGCATCACGTGATGGTAGGCTTATTGTGGTTTCACGTGATCAAACACGCATGGCAACCTGTTCGGCGTACTCAACATTACAATCTGCATTGGATAATTGGGACGAAGCAAAAGCAGCATTATACGCTATTTTCGATCAATTAAATGATTCTACAAGCTTTGGGGTAGCATTTGATATTCAGCGATGCGATTCACCTTTGCCACGCGCATACCAGTTTCTTGATGGAAGCACGTATATAAAGCACGTGGAATTAATGAGCGGTAAAGCGTTGCCTGAAACATTTAATGAGGCTCCGCTTATGTACCAAGGTGGATGCGATACGGCGTTAGCACCATTAGCAGATATTCTTGTCCTGGATGAAGCATGGGGTATTGATTTTGAAGCTGAAGTGGTTGTTATCACAGATGATGTTCCGATGGGTACAACAGTGGATCAAGCTGCATCTCATATTCAACTAGTTATGTTGATGAATGATGTTTCATATCGCAATTTTGCCTCCGCAGAACGCGCAAAAGGCTTTGGTTTTATACATGCTAAAGGCCAACGTGCATTCTCACCATTTGCAGTTACACCGGATGAACTGGGAAAAACGTGGCACGATGGCATGCTGCATATGATGCTCTGTTGTGAACTAAATGGTGTCTCTGTTGGTAGATTGAATGCCAGTATTGGTACAGCCTTTAATTTTCCGCAATTAATTGCGCATGCAGCGAAAACACGCGCACTTGGTGCAGGTACAATTATTGGTGGCGGTACAGTTTCAAATGCGTCAAACGCTGATGATGGTCACGGTGTCGCTTGCTTGGTGGAAAAACGTGCATTTGAAATCAGTGAAAATGGCGTTGCGAAAACACTATTCATGAAAGATGGTGATCGTATACGTATTTATGCAGAAAAAATAGATAGCGATTCTGAATTAAGTACTTTTGGTGAGATTGATCAAAAGGTCTGCCTGATAACATAGTCTTTGGAGTAACGAGACAATTCGCGTCTATTCCACTGTTGAAAGGGTGTATGAAAAAAGCCCGGAAAAATCCGAGCTTAATTCATAATCGCGAGTATTTAGATTAAATAGAAAGCAATTCCAGTGGGATGCCAGGTTGTTTTTTACTTGCACGAATAACCATGCGTGTCTTAATTTGCGACACTAAGGGGAATGTCGAAAGTTGAGTTGATAAAAAATTCTGATATGCATCAAAATCTTGAGCAATAATTTTAAGCAAGAAATCTGCACCACCTGTTACCATGTAACATTCACGAACGAGTGGCCATTCTTGAATTTTTTCTTCAAAAATGCGTAAATCTGCATCATTTTGACTTGTAAGAGCAACTTCAGAGAAAATTGTTACGGTGAAGCCAAGCATTTGTGGATTTAGATGTGCATGATAGCTTGATATGATTCCTTGGTCCTCAAGTGCATTAACGCGTCTTAAGCAAGGCGGTGCTGAAATGCCCGCTCGTTTTGCTAATTCTACGTTTGTAATGCGTCCGGTATTTTGCAGATCATTCAAAATACTAATATCAATCTTGTCTAATTTGCCATTCATCGTTAATTCTCCAACTCATTGAAATTTTTATCATCTATGCAGAAAGTTATGTTGCCATTCGCGTCTAAAATTGTCAATAAATTTTAATTTGAACTAACAAACTTATTTCGCCTGAAAAAGACACTAACTATCTAAGCTTGGAGAAATGCTGTCACATTTAAATTGTGAGGGGAAATTTCATGCCATTTTTCAACCGTTGATTCACATATTGCAATGCCGCATGTAGGAAAGACCCGTGCTAATGTTGGATTTATAGCGCTTAGCATTTGACTGAGACCTGGATTATGGCCAACAAGCATAATATTCTTATGAATTGGTGAAAGTGTTTGAATTTTGTGCCATAAGCACTCAACGCTTGCATGATAGAGACCATCATCGTAATGAATCTCAGCGCTATTGGGTAAAAATGGTTTAAGCCCATCTAATGTTTGGCGAGTACGACGTGCATTCGAGCACATGATAAGTGAGACACCATCAAGTTTTCCATGAATCTGCTGACGTATAGCATCAATTTCATGCATACCCATCATTGTTATGGTGCGTTCCCGGTCATTCTTGCCATACTGTTCAAGCTGTGCCTGAGCATGACGCATAATTGTAATACGAAGCATATCGGTTATAGAATTTTAATACATTTCTACTATATTTAGAGTAGAACAATTTTTAAACCGACGCAATTCATAAGGATGAAAATATGACAATTTTTAATAAAAATAGTGTCGATTTGCAATTATGGCTGTCAGTTATACGATCACGAGGTGTCGGTGCTAAAACATTTTGGCAGTTATATTCGAAAGATCCTTTGTTTGGCGGCGTTTCAACAGTTGATGTTGAGGTGGAAATTAATCAGCATGCAGAGCGTGGGTTTTCTTTATGTGCTGGATTTGATGAATGTTATCCTGAAAAATTGCGTAGTTTGATTGATGCGCCACCGCTATTTAGTTATGCAGGTGATGTGTCTCTGTTGCAACGACCCTGTATTGGTATTGTGGGTGCACGCAATGCATCGCCAGGAGGGCGGCGATTGGCTTTTGAGATTGCTAATGCACTCGGAAAATCTGGATTTGTGATTGTTTCGGGCATGGCGCGCGGTATTGATGGGGCTGCTCACGAGGGTAGCTTAGAAACGGGGACGATTGCCGTACTCGCTGGCGGTGTGGATGTGATTTATCCGCCAGAACACAATAAACTGTATGACAAATTGATTGGAGTAGGGGATGGCGCGGAGCCAAAAGGATGCGTTATATCAGAGATGCCATTAGGCACAGCTCCGGCAGCCCCTTTATTTCCAAGACGCAATCGCATCATAGCAGCTTTATGTGATGGTCTTGTGGTGATTGAGGCAGCGGCAAAGTCAGGTACATTGATTACAGCTATGCATGCGCTTGAGTTGGGACGTGATGTTTTTGTTGTGCCGGGGTCGCCGCTGGATCCAAGAAGTCGCGGCGGTAATAGTTTGATTAAGCAAGGCGCTATATTGGTGGAATCTGCGGAAGATATTTTGGCGCATTATGTTGATAATCAGCCACGATTGCGGAAGTCGTTAGAGGAACCAAAGCGAGCAGAACCAATGGGGATTTCTGTAAAATCAAGGAAGATCATCGTTAAGTCAGGGGGTGGGGAACTTGAAAGAGAAAAAACTAAAAACGCAAAAACGCACTTAATTGAGGCGATTCCACACAAGGGGGACTGGCTAGGTTGCCTTGGTCTAGAACCCATCTCAATTGAAGAAATTATGGCTCAAAATACAGATCTGACAACATCTGCACTTTTCTCGCAACTTGCTGAACTTGAAATGGACGGCGTGATTCGGCGCTTTCCAGATGGACGGATTGCAAAAGTGTTTAAGTAGATGGAACATAATGCCATTTTCCGGATTAAATTGATCTATTCAAAAGAGTTGTGTATTGCCTGGGCTTGACCTGGGCACCTAGATCACCGGGTTGATCCTCGGATCACGTCCGGGGACGGTGAATACACGGGTGAGGATATATTTTTAAAATCAATTTATTCCGAGAAATAGTATAATTAATATGTACAATTGTAACTACCAACGTCCCCTAAGGAATTGTGCAAAAATAACTTACACGATTTGAAAAACTGTAAAACCATGTT
>JAZKAK010000010.1:0-9647 GCA_040389165.1 Pseudomonadota bacterium | reverse complement strand
AAAAGCGTATGTGGGTATGGATATTAAGTTAATTTATTCCGTAAAATGGTATTATATAAATGCGCTTTCTGCACAATGAAACTAACAAGCTGTGTGTGTCCAAGCTCTTCGGCCATTTTGAAGAATTCAAAAATGAACTGCCAACGCTCATTTGTCTCGGTATACGTGATTGGGCGCGTTGTGTGAATATTGCAATTCGGTGTTTTTATAGAAATATGGCAAAATGCTGTTCGTGAACAGATATTGTAAGCAAATATATCGTTTGACTTATCAATGTTGATGGTAGGATCTGAAAGATTTACTGGGCATGATAATGATGGAATTTCCAAAAGAGTTCTTAGTATAGCGCTTCTTTTGTTCACGAAAGCTGCGTTAGCGAGCTCTCTTGTCTCATGCTCGGTTGGCGTGTATTTTTCTATGGTGCTGTCTGCTGGCGATAGAAAAGTCTTGAGCGTAACGACATCGCCAGAGCGCGCTGCAGTTAATAAATCTTGATGACGCGCATCCATAGCCATGCTTACATGGGGAAGTGAAAATGTCATTAATACTACTATAGTTTTTAGCATAATTGTCTCCTATTTGAATTAAAAATAATTGCAGTGTGCACGCTTTTTTAAACCTAGGTTTATTTTCGTGTATTCACCGGGCCGTGACCCAGTGATCTAGATGCCCGGATTGATCCCCGGATCACGCCCGGGGACGGGCAATGCACAGAGGAATAAAACGTGCACCCTGCGTAAAATACATAAAATTTTTACAATATTGTTAATAATATGTACAGTTTGACACCAAAACGCAAGCTGCTTTGTGATGTGTTTTCACGATAATTCTCATGGTAACTTTTGTGGTAACTGCACCTAAAATAAGATACGCTCGTTTAACATGCATGCTGCCTTATTGAATTTATGGATTATCCCCTTTTTGCCGATTTCTTGAACGCGCTAACGCACCCCTTTGTTGCGCAAGGGTTGTTTACGCTATTCGTTCTGTTCGAGGGGCTTCTATGTATTCGTAAAACGAACACAGGAAACGCGATACGTTATACTAACGGAGCTCTTTTATGTGTGCTTTTCATCTGGGCCTTATCTGTGCACATTGTGGTCGATACACGCTATTTGTTTGTTCTGCAAAACAATCACCCGGCACAAGCGATCCATTATCGTATCGCCAGTTTGTGGAGTCATCATGAAACGTCTCTCTTTATCTGGCTGGTTATCCTCAATAGCACAACGTACATTCTGCGCTTGCCGCCTGATAGTGAACGCTTTCGAAGACGTATTCTGGGACTGTTGAACGGTATGATTGGCTTTTATCTATTGATGGAGGCGAATCCTTTTTGGTCGACACCGACGGCGCAGCTATTTGAGACAGGTCAAGGTTTAAACCCTTTGCTTTATGACATGAACATGGTGTGGCACCCGCCGTTGTTGTATTTGGGGGTAACGTGGTTATTTACGCCGTATGTGTTGAGCCTTTGGTTGTATAGAACGGATGATGCGACGCTTATTCCATGGATACAGCAGCAAACAAAAATTGCGTTTGGTGTTCTTACGCTTGCTATTGCGTTGGGTAGCTTTTGGGCATTCACACAACTTGGATGGGGTGGCTTTTGGTTTTGGGATCCGGTGGAAACAGCATCGCTTTTGCCGTGGTTATCTGCATTGATTGTATTTCATACGGCGCCGAGCGAGTTGAAACGAAATCCGTGGATTTCTGGTGTTCCATTTGTATGTGTTATGATCAGTCTTTGGGCTGTTCGTTCTGGAATTTTAGTGTCCGTGCATAGTTTTGCAAATGATGTGTTGGCTTTTTGGGTGTTGGGTGCAATGGCTTTTTTTGCAAGCATGCCGATTTTACTGTTATCAAGAGCCACACAGATGCGCATGAATCCAGAGCAGGCACCAGCGCAGAGAGCATCACCGCAGCAATTAGCGCCGCAGCAATTACCGCCGCACGAATTAGCGGCGCAGTGGCAATGGAATAGTGCGATGCTGAATGCCATTCCATTCTTAAAAGTTGGTATTTATTTGCTTTGCTTCACGTTATTTCTGCTTGTTTTGGGTTTGTTTGTCCCCGTACTTTTTGATTTTGCCTTAGATGCATCTTTCTTTAATACACTCTTATTACCAATTTGGGTGCTTATCGCCATTCTTATGATGCTTGCCCCACATAAGGGGATTCATGTTGGCGCTCCACTGACGATGGCGCTTTTAGGCGTTATTCTTTATGTAACTATGTACGCGCATCTTGCTTTTCCGTGTTTTCTTTTAGGTGCGAGCGGTGCTCTTTGTGTGGGCGCAATGTTGCCTTTATGTCGCGTGAAACCGAGTGTTTCGTTTGCACATATGGGCGTTGGCTTGTGTTTGATTGGGCTTGCAAGTTATAGCGATGGCCCGCCTGAAACGACATTAACACTTGTGCGCGGAGTGCCGTTTAGTCACATGTCTTACAATATGACGTATGAAGGTATGTCAGAAGTTGCCGAGCCTTTTAAAGCCAATCAGAGCATGCGTATTTTCATCAAAAGGGGAGACAAAGCTGGCGGCAATTCACTTATTCTTACCCCTGCGCGACAATTCTTTCATAGCTCGCAATTACAGCGCGTCAAAGCCGATTTTGGTCTTTTAGGTCAGCATGTACTGATGATTACAAACATAGAACGTTTATCGAACAGCAGTATTGCCATAACGTTTCATGAAAAATCAGGGCTGCTATGGTTGGTGTTAGGATGTGGTTTGATTGTGATGTCTGTTTTGATCATTTCAATGCGTAGCGTTCGATTGTTTCGTGAGAAGGATCGGAAATGACGGTGATTTTAGGATGACTTTTTTGTGATTGAACGTTTGTACATGTGAAGTGGCAATCACAGCATGCATATGCTCGGAATTGCCACCTTTTTTCCCGCTAATTACATAAACAACGCTAAGTTTAAATACCCAGCAGTTTCAGTGCGTGCAAACGTGCGCTCTGCCTCGGAAAGCACATCGCGTGAGCGTAATAGATTTTGTTTAAATCGTGTGACCATTTCTTCGAAATATGTGTTTAGCGTTTCTTGCTCTTCGCCTGATAGCGCTGTGAATTTTGCATGATACTGTTGTGTTATCCAGGTCGGTATTGGCAAATCATGTGCGGCTGATTCACCCGCAGCTGCTTCATCACCATTAAAAGCGTCAATTTTGGCCTTTAATGCCTTTAAAGGATCTTCTTCGGGTAATGCATCAAAGGTTGTTTGTTCCTGTTGTGCAAAATGTGTAAAGATATCGCGCAATGATAGGGTTGCAGCGCGTATGTCGCTGAAATAACCCTCTAGTGCTTGACAATGACGTGAAAATTTACCGGGATGGCAAACAATGTGACCATCCGGATCACGTGCTGCCGCAAGTTGCACGATAAATAAATTCTTTATTTCAGTTGATAGTTCATGCGACGTAATACGTGTCCATATGCGAATTAAAGCCTCGCCGTAGGTCATTGTTTTATCAATACCGTCATCAGAGTAAGAAAACAGAGATTCAGTATCGTTACAGATAGAACGAAAACTACCAGAATGCGAGTTTCCTGTTTCAAAAATTTCTGTGGCAACTGAAGCTATAGCAGAAAATTCAGTATCGCGTGCGCCATATTCGGCAATTGTTGCTTTGATATCTGTAATTGTTGTTTGCAAGTTCTGCTGATAGTTTATTTCATCAAAAAGATCTCCGCTTAACGCAAGAAGTGATGCTTTTCTGTTTATAATCATTTCCGGCGAAAAGAATGGATCGATATATCCTGCTCCACCAAAGCCAGCAACCACGCCAGGTATATGATGCACGTCAGTCGTCGTCATAAAATCTGTGTTTTGGGGAAGTGGTTGCAACAGAATAGCATGCAACTCGGTCACACGTATAGGGTTTTGCACAGCTGCATGCGCTTTATTTTCAAGGAAATTGATAAAGCTACGAACAACATCGTTACGTTCCAAATTTGCTGCACGTGTTAGCCAGTGCTCATATGTAGCAACAACCTGAACGAGATTTTGTTGTGCTAAGTAGATCGCTCCCAAACGATTGTGTGCATTGTATGTTTCTTGCGGATTTGCCATTGGATTATGCGCAAGATCCTCGTTTATCTGAATGATTTCAGCAGGTATTGCGTGCTCAGGATATTGACGATAGAACGTTGATAAAGTGGTTTGCATATTCAAACGTGCAGTCGGATCTGTAGCAGGATGGTTCAGAAGTCGTTGCGCCGTAGCTCTTGCTTCTTCTGGATTTAATGTTTCCCCTTCAGTCGTGTAAATAGTCAACAAGCGAACGAGAGACTTAATTTGTTCTAATGGTGTGTTAGCTTGCAAAGTCAGCAATTCTTGGTGGCATACGGCCTCCCCTGCTAGGCTTTTGTAAACTGGATCAGATGAATAAAGGCGAATTAATTGTAGCAGGCTATTATTTTTTATACAGCTGTTCGTGCCGCGAAACTCCTCAAAGATCTGGATTGCTCTTCTTGTATTTTCTATTTCGGCATTTCCATTTGCCAAAAGACTGGCTAATTGATAAAGAGCACTTAAACGGGCCGTATTATTAATGGGATCTTTAACATGATCTTCTAATAGTCGCGAGGCTTCTTGATGGTTTTGAACATCTGTGGGTCCAGCGTAATATAAATTAACTAATGCTATTTCTATTCGTTTTCGCGATAACTTTGAAAGTTCTTGATTAGCTAAGGCTTCCTGTGCGAGGTGTAATGCCCTCGTTGGATTGCTGCTTCGGTAAAAGTTTACAAGGTGTGACGTAGCGCTGGCATAGCGGCATACTTCGCATGTCTCTTTACGGGATATAATTTCTTCACAAATAGAAATTGCTCTGGCTTCATCTTTTATGCCAACAGGACCATCGTTAAGTAAATAAGCCAACTCAACATGAGCGCTATCCTTTTTTTCTGGACTGAGTGTTGCATCACTTAAAAGCGTTTCGTAGATATTCAACGCATCCATTGGTCTGTAAAATGCTGAGCTTTGATTGTTGTATAAATCAGCAATATCGAACAATGCTTCTATTTTTTGCTTAGGCGTTCCTATTTTTGTAATTCTTTGTAAGTAAAAGTGACGTTTAGCTATATATTCTTCTGAACCATCAAAATCTGCCAGAGCATTGTATGCGTCAGCATGGTAGGTTGTTGGTAAATTAAACGCTTGTGATAAATATGACAACGCTTGCTCCTTGTCTCCAGAATCTTTGTATGCACCGGATAATTCCTCATAAGACCACCACCGAAAAAATGGATACGCTGAATGAAGCGTTTCGTGTAATAAGGTGTGCAATATGTTTAATTTTTCCGAATCCTCAGAAACAAATTGAGCTTTTATGATGGCAGCTATTTGCCGCCTAATCGGATGTGTGCTTGTTACTTCTCTGTCGATATAGGCTTTATATTTTGCTATCGTTTCTGATTCGCCATGACCCTGAGCAGCACCTGATTCGCTTTCATTCATGCAAAATAGTGCAGCTGTTAGTATGCTTTTGAAATCACTGTGTTCATTTAATGCCCTTACCTCTGCTTCACCAAAAGTAATAAGATCATTTTCATGATCAATGCTGTCAATCATGTGCCGGAGTTTGTTGTCCAGATAGAATCTTTGAATTTTGGTGACAGCTTCAATGCGGGTCGCTTCATCATGCGTTGATGCATTCAGCACAATGCTGCTTGAGCTCAGCATGAGTGCAGTTGCGCTTAATTTTAATAAAGATTTCATCATGTTATGTATATCTTGTGTAACGTTGATTTTGCATAATAGAATTCGTGTTTATTGATGTCAATAATAAACGTGTGAATATGTATTCTGGTCAAAATGCTGACGTTAAGTCGGGCGTGCTGTTAAAACAATTCTCGTTGTTTCGGCGCCTGCATTAGTCGGTCCAACCCCAAATGATCATACGCAAAATCGGTCAACATTCGTCCGCGTGGGGTGCGCTGCAACAGGCCTTGTTGAATTAGATACGGTTCGATCACTTCTTCGATGGTGTCACGTTGTTCCGATAATGCCGCTGCGATCGTTTCAACGCCAACAGGTCCGCCTTTGTAAAAATTCACGAGCAATTTCAAGAACCGAACGTCTTGCTGATCAAGTCCCAGCGGATCGACATCCAGACGGTTTAGTGCATTTTGAGCCACATCAATATCAATGTTTGCTAAGTTTCCAACGCTGGCAAAATCACGCACTCGGCGGAGCAAACGTCCGGCAATACGCGGCGTGCCACGGGCTCTGCGCGCGATTTCTTCAGCGCCTTGGTTCGTCATTGGGCATTCAAGCAATGATGCTGCACGCAGTACAATTTTGGTTAAATCCACAAGATCGTAAAATTCTAGGCGTAGTGGAATGCCAAAACGTTCCCGGAGTGGCTGTGTCAAAAGTCCAGATCGCGTCGTCGCGCCAACAAGCGTAAATTCGGGCAAATCAATGCGAATTGACCTGGCCGATGGCCCTTCGCCAATCATGATGTCGAGTTTTCGATCCTCCATAGCGGGGTATAAAATTTCCTCGATCGCAGGATTTAAGCGATGGATTTCATCAATAAACAGAACATCTTTGGGTTGCAGATTCGTAAGCACGGCGGCCAAATCGCCGGCTTTAGCAATAACGGGTCCTGATGTCGCACGAAATCCGACATTCAACTCTTTGGCAATGATCTGTGCAAGTGTTGTTTTGCCAAGACCCGGAGGCCCATAGAGCAGCACGTGATCAAGTGATTCATTTCGCGCACGCGCTGCTTGAATAAACACGGAAAGATTCGATCGCACCATCTTTTGCCCAGTAAAGTCAGCAAGGGAAAGTGGTCTGAGTGAAGGATCTTTTAAGTCGCTAACCACATCATCAAAGGTTTCAGTGCCTTCGATGAGACGTTCTTCAGAGACAGAGTTCATATTAAACCTTTTCCCTGCCACGTATTTTTACACGTACAGCCGCTTCTGGTGTCAGCCTCATAATAACTTGTTTTGGTATACGTAAATCAACGGATAACACATCACCTGGAGTAATCTTTTGCTCATCCAATAAAATTGAAAGACGTGCAAGCGCATCTTCAAGGCCATCTTCTGGTAGTTTTACCTTAATGGATCCATCAAGTGTTATATCCCATCGTCGTTCACGAATACGAATCATCGCGCTAAGATGTTTACGAACGGTAATAAAGCGCTCTAATAACGCAAGTAATTTGGGTGTATGTGCGGGTGCATTAACGCCTGCAACAATTGGCAATGATTTAAAGGATTCAAGAACAGGACTTTTAATAATAACACCATCATTATCGACAAGATAATGAATCCCTTTTTGTTGCCAAAGTGCAATTGGTTGACGCTCCACAAGCTTTATATAAAGTAGATTAGGCAGCCGGCGTTGTACCGTAGCTGTTTTTACCCAGTCGATTTTAAGTAAATTAGCGCAGATGGCATCGATATCATACGCAAGAATAGGGGTTTTTGTTGTTACCTGGCTTGCGGCCATAATGATGTCGAGTGAAGCGTTTTTGCGCCCCTCTACGAATACGTCTCGTACATCAAGTCCGATATGGCCTGAGATATGAATTAATTTCTCTTTTGTTGCGTCGTATATTTTCTGGTGCAGTCCAAGCGCAATGCTTATTGCTATCGTTAGGCCGATAACACTCAGGCTAATTGCAATGAACCAGCTGCGGACGTGGCTTCGATTTCGTTGTGCGCGAATGCGTTCTGTTCTGTTTTGTTTTGGTTTTGCATTTGCAAAAGAAAATCGATCTAAAAAAGAAGCACTTGAGAAAACAGAGGATTTCTTTTTCAATGTTTGAGACGTGCGTTTTTCGGCAGATGTGCCTTCGCTATGTGGTGCTTTTAATTGGCGCATGCCGCACGCTCGATCATTTTAGTTAAAAGTTCCCCGAAAGGTATGCCGTAGTAGGCTGCAATTTCAGGTACAAGCGATAAAGGCGTAAGGCCGGGCTGTGTGTTGATTTCAAGCAAAGCAATACGATGCGGTGTTACGGAATCATCAAGGCGGAAATCAGCACGAGTAACGCCTTTGCATCCCAATACAGTGTGGGCTTTTTCAGCATAATCGAACATAAGTGTTTGATCATCGGCGTCAAGCGGAGCCGGCATCACATGCATCGTCTTGCCATCTGTATATTTGGCTTCATAATCATAAAAGCCACTGAGTGGTTTTAGTTCAATCGCACCAATTGCTTTGCCATCCATTACGGCGATTTGAATTTCACGTCCTGGGATGTAATCTTCTAAAAGAATCTGGGCGCCAAATGTCCATGATGCAATGCTTTCTTCACGATCACCATCGTTTTTAACAAGTGATACGCCGCGTGATGATCCTTCGTTGAGTGGCTTTGCGATGTATGGATAGTCAAATGGCTTTGCGCCGTCTTTGTACTCATCAAAGGGTAAAACTGCATACGTTGGAACAGGGATTCCTATCTGTATAAACACCAAGCGAGATAGTATTTTGTCCATTGCTATAGCGGACGCTGTAACACCTGAATGGGTATACGGAATTTTCATCATATCAAGTACGCCTTGAATGACGCCGTCTTCACCGCCTGTTCCGTGGAGTGCATTAAAGACTACGTCTGGCTTTGCCGCCGTCAATGCTTCGACCACGTGATTTATATCACGTTTCACATCGAGCGTTGTTACTGCGTAGCCCAGATCTTTTAATGTTTTTGCAGTTCCTGCACCTGAAGAGAGAGACACATCACGTTCGTTAGACCATCCACCCATGAGTACCGTAATTTTTTTAATCATATTTTATTATTCCTTACGTGGTGTAGGTGTTTTTGATTTTTGATCTGTCATCCTCGACTCCGAAACTCTGTCATCCTCGACTCCGAAACTCTGTCGTCCTTGGATCCCGAAACCTGGTCATCCTCGACTCCGAAACTCTGTCATCTTCGGACTCCCCTTTTTGTCATCTTCGGACTTGATCCGAAGATCTATAACGTCTCAAAGGCAAATAGTTGATAATTGTATAACCAGACCACAACGTGCATGCGTTTCCACGTGCAGAGATCTTCGGATCAAGTCCGAAGATGACAATTGGTATATCGCCTATATTTCATAAAAATCATTTTAATCATGTCATTTACTGTTTCTCACAATGACGTTAATCAAAATAGAACATATATTACATTAAACACGGTTTACTTTAGCAATTGTGCACTTAATTGGCAATGGATATTCGCGTGGTGTGTAAAAACACACTATTTGGCAGCAGCAGCTTCCTCCGTCAAATCAGCCCATGCGGCACCAAAAACAGCTTTTGCAATTTTTTCTTTATCATCTGCAGATGCAGAGCGGTTTACATCAACGTTGTTTTTGTCGCTTAGTATCGCATTACTGTTGTCTGTATACGTGTTGATTGGAAGTGACTTTTCAAAAGCGCGAGTATTATATACATTTTGACGATCGTTATGCATGTCGTTAATTGTGCTAACCAATGTCGCGCAACCATATGACGTTAAGGTCAATGTGGATATTATGAGTATTAAATAAAATTTAATACTCATAAGTACTTTGCTTGTCAAATTCATTCTATTATTTATATGGATGTAAACATAGCTGATTTCAAGTGGATAATCATGCTACCCGTCACTTTTTGTCACTCCACCCTTGTCATTCCCGCGGAGGCG
>JAZKAK010000009.1:0-47921 GCA_040389165.1 Pseudomonadota bacterium | reverse complement strand
TTCCCGCCTCCGCGGGAATGACAAGGGTGGAGTGACAAAAAGTGACGGGTAGCATATATAGCGCGTCACATATAAACTATGTATAAAAACGAAAGAATCGAGCATCTAAATGTACTGATGTAAGTTATCCATGAATAATTTCGAATATTTCTGCCATAATCAATTTAAAGGCGAATGGCTATAGTTTGCAATTCGAGAATGATGCGAGATGATTGGCGACTGCTAACAATCCTTTTCAACAGGACAGAAGAGTTTTGAATTGTGCATGTTTTTACACTATACTGCTTTCAGCTGATTTTTCAAAAATCAAGACAGGTTGTAATAAACCGCCATAAAAAGATTAAAAAATATCAGATTAAACCGAATAGCACGATAAAATAGAGAGACTGCACAATGCCCAAAAAAATGTTCGGAACAGATGGCGTTCGTGGTGAGGCCAATCAATGGCCGATGACTCCTGATGCTATTTTAAAATTAGCGATTGCAACGGGGAAGCATTTTATTGATTTATGCGAAGGCTCACGCGCGGGGCACCCCAGATTTACCGTCGTCATTGGTAAAGACACACGTTTATCCGGGTATATGGTGGAATCAGCACTTGTCGCTGGCTTTGTCACAATGGGGATTGACGTTGTTCTATTAGGGCCAATTCCAACGCCAGGCATTGCCGTACTCACACGATCATTACGCGCTGATCTTGGCGTTATGATTTCAGCGTCTCATAATCCCTACACGGACAATGGCATTAAGTTTTTCAAGAGTGATGGCCACAAAATCACTTTCGATGATGAAAGAGCTATTGAAGGTTATGTGAAAACGCAACCAGCACTGCCGCCAGCGACAGCTTTTGGAAAAGCGAAACGTTTGGATGATGCGCTTGGGCGCTATATTGAATTTGCAAAAGCAACCTTTCCGCGTGGACAGCGTCTTGATGGCCTTCGGATCGTGGTCGATACAGCGAATGGTGCAGCCTATAAAGTCGCACCACGTGTTTTGTGGGAACTCGGTGCTGATGTGATTGCTATTGGTGATGACCCACAAGGTGATAACATTAATGCAAATTGTGGCGCAACACATCCTGAATATCTTGCTGCAAAGGTGATTGAACACGCAGCAGATATTGGCATTGCACTTGATGGCGATGCTGATCGGGTCATTTTAGTTGATGAAAAAGGAACTGTCGTTGACGGTGATCAATTAATGGCAGCGATCGCCCAACGTTGGCACATGCGCGGAATGCTTCGTGGAAACGGCGTTGTTGCAACAACAATGTCAAATCTTGGGTTTGAGCGTTTCTTAGAAAGCAAGGGGCTGACGCTTTTCAGATCAGCCGTCGGTGATCGCAATGTATCCACCATGATGCACGAGACAGGCTGTAATGTGGGCGGCGAACAATCAGGGCATGTTGTGCTGAGTGATTATTGCACGACGGGCGATGGATTAATCGCAGCGCTTCAGATTCTTAGTTTAATCCAAGAAACAAAGCAAACAGCGAGTCAGCTATTGACTGTTTTCACGCCCGTCCCTCAGAAACTACATAATATCCGTCTTAAGAAACCGCTTGATTTTGACGATCCAGCGTTGCACCAAGCGATTGGTCGCGCCGAAACGGCACTTGGTCTAAATGGTCGCTTGCTCGTTCGGCCATCTGGCACTGAACCACTTATACGCTTAATGGCACAAGGCGATGATGAGTTGCTTTTAACAACGGTGCTGCATGAATTAGCAAATGTTGTTGAAACGATGCAGGTTGAGGAAGTTGGGTCATAGTCATTGTCATTCTCTCTTGGCTGTGAATCCAGGGCTGTTATACCCATCGGATTTCAAAATGTTGATTTTTGGCTTTAAGATTCTGTCACAGAAATTTGTTTTTAAAACCGCGTTTAGTTATACTAAGCAAGGCTTTTTAAAACAAACTTTATGGGGAAAAAGATAAAGATCAAAGTCAATAGTTTGAGATGTGATGGGTATATATAACTATGATTAATAAATTTCTGGATCCCCGCCTTCGCGGGAATGACACGTGAGGTGATATGATATACATTGCATCGGATCATGCTGGTTTTGATCTAAAAACCGCATTAATACAGCACATCAGCAATGCTGGTTATGGTGTGACAGACAAAGGTTCATTCTCAACGGATGCTGTTGATTATCCTGATTATGCACAAAAAGTAACGACACAACTTTTAGCAGAGCCATCGGCATGCGGCATTTTAATTTGCGGAACAGGCATTGGCATGAGCATCGCCGCCAATCGATCTCCGCATATACGCGCAGCTTTATGTCAAACGGCAGCAGAAGCACATCTTGCACGTGCACATAATAATGCGAATATACTCTGCCTGGGGGCTCGTATCATTACTAAAGATGCGGCTGCGCTTTGTGTTGACGCCTTTTTGACGGCTCAATTTGAAAGTAGCAAACATGCAGCGCGTGTTCAAAAACTTACACAAATTAGCGTGTCTAGTGATGTGCTTGATAGGTTTATCGCGCTTGAAAAAGACGCTGTTGCGTTTGGCTTTGATTGGCCAAATCAAGCGATGATCTTTGAACAAATCATCAGCGAATGTGCTGAAATTCAAGATGCTGTACAAAACGGAGAATCACCAGCGCGCATTCAAGAAGAAATCAGCGATTTGCTTCATGCAGTGATATCGTTGTGTATGTATTCTAGTTTTGATGTGAACGAAACTATTGCGTTGATTACGCAAAAATTTAACAATAGAATGACTGCGCTGAAAGCTCTCACGCATGATCGTGGATTAAAGACTCTACACGGAAAATCGTTTGAGTTCATACTTGAATTATGGTCTGAAGCAAAAAAACGATAAAAAGGATTTTTTATGAAATGGGCAACATACGTGCTGATGAGTGTGCTATTATTTTCATTTTCCACGTGTGCAGCAGCCACCAATAGAGACATAGAAGAAGACAATGAACAAAGACCTGAACGTTTTGATTCTGTGGATTTAGAATCCGGAATCCCAGTCGCCCAAGCAGTAACACCAACCGCCAATCCTATTCATAGCAGCACAGCCGTTCCCGTGGCCACCCCTATTTTTGAACCATTTCGCAGAAATTCTTCGAATTCAGCAGACTCAGACGCGGCAGTTTCTCACTCACTTTTCTCTTATCTACAACCATGCATTCTTAGCTATCGCGATAAACCACTCACCTGCCGAGTGATATCAGGAGCCACATGCCTAACGAGCGCCGCACTCATCTGGTATGGACAAACTCCATCTTGGTGCACTAACTCCTGCGAAACAATTACAGCTGTTGGGGCGGCTTTCGGTGCGCTAAGCTTCTTTGTTTTTGTTGCAATATGTGGCCTTTGTGACGAAGATCATTACTGGGATGATCCCCTTTATGAAGAAGAATAATGCCGCACACATTTCAGCCCAGCTTCCGCATAACTAAATAATGCCTTGGTTCAGCAATCCATCGATCGCGTTCTTCATGCCCTGTTGGTTTCCAATATGGAAACACAGTGTCGTCAATCACATATAATTCACACGCAGGTGGCATATGAATTGAGGCCCACCCTGTAACATATTGTGCATAAAATTCTTTTAATAATTGGGACGACTCGACTGATAAAGCATTGCGCCAGTTTACGCGCACAAAGAATTTAGGCACCAACGCAGAATTTGTTGGATCAAGTGGCGCCATACAAACCGATAATGCTTCCTCGTCTGATGCAATTGGCACGACATCAGAGCCTTTTTTTATCGTAAGAATACCGCAACCCATTGTGTAATCAAATACCATTGTTCCGCCTATCGTTAACATGCGCAGAAAACAGTGCAAATGTTGTTCTGCAAGGTTCATGAATTTACTAACAGAAAAATCAAGGGTAATGAGATCAAAAGAAGATTCAAATCTATGTTGAACGGCCTCTAGATCGCTCACATCATTAAAATCACCTTGGATGAATTGCTTTGTCCAGCCGGCAATTGCCTCTGCGCCCGCTTCTGCGCACGAAAGATGTTCGATATCACGAAAATGCACCTTGTTAAAGTAAACGACAAAAGGTTCTTGATCGAATCCAGAAAAGGAAAAATTACCCTGCTCCGGAGGGGTTGCACCCAACGCAAGAACCATCTTTCTGCCTTCAGCCTTAGCTTGCACACTGCGCACAGCCATATCAGCAAAACTATCCATGGGATTTTCACTAGCGGCTACACCCACATTCATTTCAAGTATTAAAAATGTCGCAACGAATAATATGTATCTCATTATACACCAATCATTTAACGTGATTGATATATTCTTACATAGAAATAATTAATAGACAGATAATATTACATAAAATATATTTAGTTCATTGATAACATATCCATCAATTGAGTCTCTGTAAACATAGATGACAAGAACACAGGCTCTGTGCGTTCTTTCCCTTTTGCTTTTGGATAATACACAAGGAATGGGATGCTATTTCGGCCAAAAGATTCAAGTTTTTTGGTAATTGTTTCGTCGTGATGCGTCCAGTCTGCTTCAAACAAAACAACACCTTCTGCTTTCAAACGATCCGTAACAGCTTTTGATTCAAGCCCAAATTTTTTGTTGGTTTGACATGTGACGCACCATCGCGCTGTAAAGTTAATGAGTACAGGATGATTTCCAGCCAATGCAGCATCGACAGCTGTTTGACTATAGGGTTGAAATGCAAGCTGGCCTTTTGCAGACTCTGTTTCATCAAGTGCACAATAAAAAGCACCCACGGCCCCCATCGCACAAAACACAAACAGCCCTGCCCCAACCGCACGTTTAAACGGCGGATTGATCGGCGGACATAATTTGCCGTAACACCACAAGCCAAGGCTAAGGCTCCACAAACCAAGCAGAATCCAACACAGCCCATCAGCAAAGCGCGCACTCAAGATCCACAGCATCCAGCCAACGGACCCCATCATAAGAAAGCCCATAAATTGCTTAAGGCTTTGCATCCAAGCACCAGGCTTTGGGAAACACGTGATTATCCGTGGCCAGGCCACTAAACACAGAAATGGCAACGACAGCCCAATGCCAAGACCTGCAAATATACATGTATTCACCCAAAATGGTTGCACCAGAGACGCCGCAATGGCAGTTCCCATAAATGGAGCAGAGCATGGCGTGGCAACAATGCAGGCGAGCACACCTTTAAGAAAACTTTCCACCCAAGGGCTTTTTTGTCTCACCTGTGTTGATTTTTTTTCCAAACGCAATGTGCTCAATCCAATTTCAAACACGCCAAATAAATTTAACGTAAGTGCTAAAAACAAACACGCTAAGCACACAATGAATACAGGTGATTGTAATTGAAACCCCCATCCAACGTGCTGACCAAGCAACCGAAGCAACATCAACGTTATGTTTAAGAATTGAAACGTGGCAAGAACGCCTACTGTATAAAACAGTGCATGTATGCGTATTACATGTTGCCCGCCAGATGATTCATCCCGAAGCTTTGCAAAATCGAGCAGTTTAAGCGACAGAACAGGCAGAACGCACGGCATCAGATTGAGCAACACACCGCCGAGCAAAGCAAAGAGCAAGAGCAGCCACACTTGCGTTGCACCTTCAGATAAATGAATTGAGTTTTCCGCATTATGCACCCGATCAAATAACGCCATGTCAAAAAGTTCTTTTGTAGGCAAGCGAAGCTCTAACGTTGCCGTATCAACCATGCACTGGTCATGACAGACACCCCAACGCACGACAAGCCGAACAGGGTCAAGGCTACTCCCCTTGTAATCTGCCGATGCTTTTAAACGAACAAAGGTTTGACATGTATCTTTATAGCCGTAAATCGTCATGCCTGCTTTTGATAAATCTTGTGCCTTAGGCCATAACGTTTCAAGAATAGTTACACCTGGGGGTAATTCAAATTCAAGCGTGGGTGGCAAACCGCCATCGCCTGGATTTTGCGCGTAAATATACCAATTGGGGTCAAGTGACCAATCCAAAAGAAGCCAGAATTCAGAATTTGGCTGGATTGTTTCTGTGGAGCATTTAAGGTGCAAGGCGGTGTGGGATTGAGCAACAGTTGGCGAAGGCAATGACGTTGCATTCAGGCTCGCAATTGCGAAAAGAAACCCAAAGCAAATTATCCGGATGATAAAAGACCGTGTGCACGACTGTATGATGTTTACTGTTGATGATTGTAATTGCATTACCAAAGCCATTTTAATTCGTAATCGTTAGAAAATCTTCTCATAGATTGATGGGTAGAGGCAAGGCAATCAATTTAATGAAGTCACCACGTCAGTTCCACGGTTGGCAAAAATATATGCACGGAAATCTAGCCTTATGATTTTTTCAATGCGTCAAGTTCGTCAGCAGTAATGCCAGAGCATTCAAGAATCGTTTCGTCATCAAAATTCTTTGCAAGCATTTTAAGGACAACTTCACGATTGCGCTTAGCCTCGCCCTCTGCAAGCCCTTCAGCTTTCCCCTCTGCAAGCCCCTCAGCTTTCCCCTCAGCTTTCCCCTCAGCTTTCCCCTCGGCCTTGCCCTTACGCTCTGCATCGCTCTTAACTGTCTTCTCAACACTCACACGATCCCAATAGCCATCATAGCCCGCCAATTCTTCTTTGCTAAACGACGCTTCTTGCGTCAGCTCAATCGCTTTACTGATTTCGGGAACATCGATGAATTCCTGCGGAATATCTTTCATGTCAGCAATTTCATTGAGGAACCTAAGCCATAAAATACCAAGCTTCTTTTCCCAATGCGTCGTTGTTTTGAATTTTGGTAATTCAACAAAGATCATTTCCATGCCCGGAATTTGCTTGCGAGTATCGACCATATTTACTGTTTTGTAGTGATGGTACCATTCATCTGTGTTGGGATCAAAAATTTCACCAACCAAACTTAATCCATAGACGGAGTTGAGCTGTTCATAGGCAAAGCCCTTGCCCAGTTGGCTTACGTACGATTTAGCGGTGCCAAATTGCAGGCGCGACATAAAGCTTGGGCTCCAACCCATCTGCATTTCGACAATGAAAATACGCCCTTTTTGATCACAACAACGCACATCAACAATGCTGTATTTCTGCAGCGGCGTTACGGGCACTTGCTCTGGCGTTAGGTATTCGACCGTATCGATCAGCTCATCATCTGCAAGCGGCAATAGACCATTCAGAAAGCTCTTGATCAGGTCTTTGTTGCACCCAAATATCTTTTTAAAAACAAGATCTGCTTTGGGGTCAAGCAGGCGACCGTGTGCTAATTTCATTTTTTGCATCAATTACACGTATTATTTAGGTCAAGTTTAGCAGATTTAAGTGCGGCTTGGGTAATTATTCCTCACATTGTACTACATGGACTTCTCCATGCTGCACGAACGATTGTCGTTCACGTATTTAATCACGTACCAGGTTTCAACATACGTCTCTGCTTGATTTGACCATTTTCCATTTTGAAGGGACCTTCGCCAATAGGATACAAATGAATTTCAGGAAGCAGTACATCTTTATGCTCATTCCAGGCAGCTTTGTAATCTAAATTTATTCTCCGTAAATTCTCCGTGATTGTTGTTTGGAATTTTAATTTCAGCTCTTCAGTGGGCGTTACATTAATTTCAAAATAAAAGACGGGTCTTATCGCGCTTTCCTTTGTTTCCATTGTTGATTGGCAAAAAGAACGCGTGATTTCACGCAAAAACGGGTCAGCATAAACGCATTGCTCAATATCTTCAGGGTAAATATTTGCACCCATTATGCTAATGGTAAAGTCTTTTCTGCCATAAACCCACATAAAGGGAAATTTAAGCTGAAACGTATTTTTGGGTGTTAACATTTTAATATCAATGCGAACATCTGTAAGGTATTGCTTCATCTTTTCATAATTTGCAATACCGCCTTGGTCATGCGCGTTATAACGTATTCTTGGTGAAATAACAGAACCTCTATTAATCGTAAAAAGAAGTTCTCCGTCATCGTTAACCTCAACATGATGTTCGAGCGGGTTATATTGGAAAAGCATAGGTAATCTTGAATCACTGCCAAAAACGTGCTGCCTGAAGTCATTATTATCACGCGCAAGTCGTCGAATGGCCACTGAAAGCGGCGTTTCACCAGCAAGGCCAATTTCTACATCTGTTACTCCATATCCACTGTAGACGTCTCTAAAACGGGTCGACAAATAATCACGCAAGCCTTCAGACATTCCTTCACCGCCAACCAGTGTTTGCAGGTGATAGAGATGTAATGGAAAATTACGTTCTTTTGCAATATCTATAATTTGTTTAATGAAAGGCGGATAACCTAAAATGAGGTATTTATACGTTGGGCCAAAAAAGTCTAATGTGTTGAAAATTTTTTCAATATCTGGTCCTGTATTTTTGACAATACTGCTATGCTCTAACGCTTTTCCCATATTCATGCCTGTGGCCCAGGCTCCCATTGAAAAAGCATTTATTGTAATATCAAAAGTGTCACCAAAACAGTAGCGTGCAAAATAGCGTATCGCGCCATGTGATTTTCGGCGCTCTGCTTTGCTTCGAACCCAGTTGTAGGGCGTTCCTGTGCTGCCGGATGACTCATCAATCATGACATTTTTAGCTGAGATTTTACCTCTCTTGCAGCGTTGTTCGATCGAGTACGTTTTTATATAATTTTCTTTGTCAGTTTCAGAAATGGATTTTTCTTTTGACGCGTTTAGGAAATCTTTATATGCAGGCGTTCGCTTGCTTGCGCGATAATATGCTCTGCGTCCGCTGAGTTCACTTATGAAGTCTAAATAGGTTGAATTTGCGATTCGCATGACACCAGCAAATATATTATAATTTAAGTACATTAATGTTGAAACAAAATCACGTCCATATAAAAAAATAAATTTAATTTTTTCAAAAAGAGATACGTCTTTTTCTTCTTTCATGAATGTTTATCCTTATGTACGTGTTGATTTATGTATATATTAAACACTTATGTAGTTAATAATATATTAATTTAATGTTAAAAATATTAAATTACCTCGAAACAAATATTCAGCATTAACAAGCCAATCACCTACGTATACCCATCAGAAATAAAAGTGCCTATTGACTAGGATCACCTATCATCACGAGCCTGCTTCAGTAAGCTAATCATCGTATGCGACAGGAAATATGATTCTAAAGAGATACACGAATAACTTCCAAATTAATTATCTATTAATGGAATCGCTATATTCTAGGAAGGTAAAGACGTTAAAAAAAACCAAAGGCGAAATACGGTGAGCACAACAACAATGGCAGAGGAAAAAACAGGAATTAATGCGCCCAACCCAATTAATGCCAAGGCCAAACGCATTCAGTTGTTTTTCATTCTAGCAGTCTCAGTCGTGGCCATTTCCACCGCCTATGGCCTCTATTATTATTTCATAGGATCACGCCACATAACAACTGACAATGCCTATGTTGGTGCCGAAATTTCTCAAGCCACTTCTTTTGTAAGCGGCATCGTAAAAGAAATTAACGTAAATGACACAGATACAGTAAAAGCTGGCGATCTGCTTGTCACGCTTGACAACACAGATGCGCAATTCACACTTGCGCGTGCAGAAGCTGATCTGGCAAAAGCGAAAGCCGAAAGTGAACGAACAAAACTACATTTTGATCGTCACCAAGCACTGTCAAAATCGGGCGCTGTATCCAAAGAAGACATCACAAATGCAGAAAATATATACAAATCAGCACAAGCGACAACAAGCGGAGCAAGCATTGCTGTCGAGCAAGCAATTGTCGATCTTAGTCGCACATTTATCAAGTCGCCTGTTGACGGAATTATTGCAAGAAGACAAGTCCAATTAGGTCAGCACGTTCAGCCGGGAACGCCATTAATGTCTATTGTTCCTGTTGAAAATCTACATGTTGACGCTAATTTCAAAGAGGTCCAACTAAGCAAGGTACGCATTGGCCAACGGACAGAACTTACTTCTGATTTTCATGGAAATTCAATTATTTATCACGGAAAAGTTTCAGGAATAGCAGGTGGGACAGGATCCGCTTTTGCACTGATCCCTGCTCAAAATGCAACAGGGAACTGGATCAAAGTCGTACAACGGCTTCCTGTGCGGATCACGATAGATCCCGAAGATTTAAAAAAACACCCACTTTATGTTGGCCTGTCAATGCAGGTCGATATTGATATTTCGGATAACAAAAAATGAGCAGCAACACACGAGCATATCAATCAGGAAATAATTCAATTCCTTATTCTTTGCAAGGAAACAACTTGATTCTTGCAGCCCTACTTTTAGCGGCGGCTAATTTTGTCGTTGTGCTTGATATGACCGTCGCAAACGTCGCTGTTCCCCATATTGCGGGTGGCCTTGCTATTTCTGCCACGGAAGGAACCTATGTCATAACATCCTATGCTGTAGCCGAGGCAATCACAGTCCCCCTAACAGGATGGCTTACCAAACGATTTGGAACGTTGAAAACATTTACGACATGCATCATGTTATTTGGCCTTTTCTCTGTGCTCTGTGGATGTGCGAACTCCCTTGAAACACTCGTTAGCGGGCGCATTCTTCAAGGGTTGGTTGGCGGGCCCATAATGCCACTTTCACAAACGTTGCTCATGCAAATCTTTCCCAAAGAGAAACGAGGCGCAGCGATTGGCCTCTGGAGTATGACCACACTCATTGCGCCTGTTCTGGGGCCAATTGTTGGCGGATACATTTGCGATAACTGGGGGTGGGCGTTCATCTTTTATATTAATATTCCAATTGCCTTCTTCTGCGGAATAGCCGTATTAAAATTACTGCGTTCATTTGAAACAAAAATTATTAAAGAGAAAATTGACTTTGTTGGGTTAATTCTGCTGGCCGTGTGGGTTTCAGCGCTTCAACTTATGTTGGACAAAGGAAAAAGCTATGATTGGTTTGAATCGAATATGATATGGGCTTTTCTCATCATCACACTTATTGGATTTGCGTCTTTTATGATTTGGGAATTCACACACGATAAACCAATCGTGAACATGCGCGTTTTTAGGCATCGTGGCTATTGTGCAAGTGTGGTGACCATAAGCCTTGCTTTTGGTGCCTATTTTGGCTCAGTAATTCTAACGCCACTTTGGCTACAAACTTATATGGGATACACAGCAACCGAATCCGGTTTCACAACAGCTGCCACAGGCATCTTTGCCTTAATTGCCGCACCTTTTGCTGCGCGTTATGCACAAAAATGTGATCTTCGTATACTTGTTTTTTGCGGCGTCATTTGGCTTGCCGCATTTACGTATATACGTGCGTTTGGCACGACAGATATGACCTATGCTCAAATTGCAATCCCCATGCTGATTCAGGGAATTGGACTGCCCTTCTTCTTTGTGCCACTAACAGGACTAGCTCTTGCAAGTGTTAATCCAGATGAAACAGCCTCGGCAGCAGGACTGATGAGTTTTATACGCTCTTTATCAGGTGCTTTTGCAACGTCTGTTATCACAACCGCTTGGGACAACAAAACCAACATCTTTAAAAGCGAGCTTGTGGGTCGCGTTGCATCCCCCAACCAAATAGCCGTCAGTCTGGGAGACACAAGTGCTGCCGGGCAACAAGCAGCCCTCTATATCCTTGATCAAAATGTTCAATCACAAGCGATTATGCTTGCAACCAATCAGATTTTTATGATCGTCGCTTTTACATTCTCTTTCGCTGCATTTACAATATGGTTTGCCCCCAAACCCACACATCACGCGGACACGTCGAATGCTCATTGAGAATATCTAACTGTTTAACTGATTTTCTAATTCATGTATGATCATAAAAAATAATCCATAAAGAAATGCACTCATGGTTCAACTTACATGCATCGCAACACGCGGCGGCGATCAAGGAAAAACATCCCTTGGCAACGGAAAACGCGTATCAAAATACTGCCCGCGCATCGAGGCCATCGGTTGCGTAGATGAACTCAATAGCGCCATCGGCCTGGCATTGGCGATAGAAGCAACCGCAGTACGCCCTGAACATTCAAATGATTTACACAGCGATCTCAATACCCTGCAAAATGATCTATTTGATGTGGGTGCTGATTTATGTATGCCAGACCAAACTCAAGTAGCGCTTCGTATTTCCGCACATCAAGTGCAACGTCTCGATGATGATTTAGCACGTTATAACGCACATTTAAGCCCGCTTAACTCTTTTGTTTTGCCAGGCGGAACGATGTTTTCGGCGCAATTACATATATGCAGAACGCTTGCTAGGCGAACTGAACGCAGCATTGTTGCCTTGCATATGGATGAACCATTGAATCCTTATTTACTGCAATACATCAATCGCTTATCCGATGTATTTTTTGTCATGGCACGCGTTGCCAATGATAATGGTCGCTTGGATGTGCTTTGGGAACCGGGAAAGCATCATTCGTAAGTCACACGTAAACACTAAGAATTGCATTGACCATCCAAGCTTCTTTTTATCAAAAATCCATACAACGCAGTGTGCACGTTTTCGTATGGCGTTGAATAAATTCCAAGCTTCTTTGATCCGTGTCACAGCCATATATATGCGCTTGAAGGGACGGCGTCCTTAGCTTGTCAATTGCTTGATTTGCTTACGTAGCGCATCTGTTTTTGATTCATCTGTAAATGGGCCCGCCTGAACGCGCCATGTTTCCTTGCCGCCAGCTCTTTTTTCGGAAACGACGCGGGTGGGGAACTTAGATTCAAACTTTTTAGCAAACGTATTCGCGCTGGCTTTATCAGAAAATGTTTGTTTTACGTTAATAACATAGGGCTTTGATTCACTTTTTGTGACTGCCTTTGATGCTTTTTCTTGGCGACTCGGATTCGCTTTTTTAACGGCTTCTTTTTTAGCAACTTCTTGAAAAATTGGTTTTTCTTCGAGTGGCTGCGGTGTTCCCAAATAATTACCTTTTATTTCTTGCTCATAAATCTGCTGCCATGTTCGCTTTAAGCGTTCCTTACCCATGTGATGCTTATGTAAATAATCCGACAGCGCCTTACTATCTTCGACCAATGACTCCACACGAACACGTGCCAGGCCTTTTTGGTAGCAACCGATGACTTTTGCTGCGCCCATGGATAAGTCAATGATTCGTCCGCTGTATGTATAGGGACCGCGATCATCAACCAAGACAACAACTGATTTTCCGTTTTCAAGATTTGTCACACGTACAATGGTGGGTAATGGCAATGTTCTGTGAGCAGCATTTAGATTATGTTGATCGAATCGCTCTCCAGATGCTTTCTTTTTCTCGTGAAAGCCCGGGCCGTACCACGATGCTAGGCCTTCTTCGGAATATTCATAAAATTTTTGTGGATGATGCCAAGAGCCGCGCACATAGTAAGGTTTGCAACTGCGGCACATACCCGTAACCTGTGTTTGATCGCCTGAGTATTGTGAGCAGCTTGACAGAAATAGAGTGACGCAAAGCAAATAGAGTAATCGTGAGAGCAACACGTGAATATACCGTTATTATTGGGGTGTTTTATGCTTTTAGCATTATTTATATAATCTCGCAAGTGATTTAATAGAACTGTTGTATTCGTCTTTATTTTTCTCTTGCAATGTGCACGATAAATCATTCATAATGATGAAAGTTTTTGGAACTTGTGATTTTTTACCGTGTCGTACCATTTCTTTTTTAATGCTTATCATTCCTTTTTTCGATTTAGCCCTTTTACAAAGGAATTTCGAACAATAGGACATGGATTAAAGCAAAATGAAAGTGAATGTACCAATGAAAAAAAATCTCAAAATTATTCTGATCAGCGTTAGTTTAGCTGCCTGTATTGGCTTTCTTCTTTTAAAAAAAACGTCTGAACCTGCTGGTGCGCTTCAACCGACTCTCCCGCTTATCTGTTTATCACAAATTATTGAACATCCCGCACTAGACGAAGAACGTCGTGGAATTATTGATGCGCTGAAATCAGCTGGTTATATCGATGGTCAAACAATTAAAATTACCTATCAGAATGCCCAAGGAAATCTGGCAACTGCAGCGCAAATTGCAAAAATGCAAGCTGGGCAGAACCCTGCTGTTATGGTTGGCATTTCAACTCCCTCTGCTCAGGCGCTGCTTTCTGTGGCAACGTCCCATGCTATCCCGTTGGTTTTTACAGCTGTCACAAACCCTGTTGATGCCAAATTAGTCAAAGATAATGTGTTCGGTGTATCGGATGCACTGCCTTTGGATAGTCAAATCGCGCTTATGCGAGAATTTTTACCTAATCTTAAAACAATTGGTGTTATTTACAATGCCGGTGAAGTTAACTCAACGCACGTGGTGCGTGAACTCAAAGCGCTGTGCGAAAAAGAAAATATTGTGTTGATACCTGCGATTGCGGCCAAAACAAGTGATGTTGCGGGTGCTGCGCAAAGTCTTGCTGGGCGCGTTGATGCCATTTATGTGCCCAACGATAATACAGCTGTTTCAGCGATGGCGAGCATTGTGCAGGTTGCTTCAATCGCAAAGCTTGCTGTTTTTGCTGGTGATACTGGATCCGTTCACAATGGCGCCCTTGCGACCCGTGGATATGATCGTTTCCAACTGGGGCAAAAGACTGGCGCACTTATTGTGCGTATTCTAAAGCATGAAAAGATGGAAAAGAACATTGATAATACGCACGATTTGCACGTCTATGTGAATGAAAAAACACTTAAAATGTTGGGCATTTCAGTACCGCAAAGCCTTAATAAAGATGTTATTCTGATTGGAACAAAAAAATGAACGTTATTCAACTTACAGGCGCGCTTGAGCTTGGTTTAATTTACAGCATTGTGGCGATGGGCATCTATCTATCCTTTCGTACGCTTCAATTTCCAGACATGACCGTTGATGGCAGTTTTCCATTGGGCGCTGCTATTTGTGCGGCGTGCATCTTGTACGGGATGCACCCATTAACGGCAACGTTATTGGCTATGCTCGGCGGAGCATTAAGCGGTTTTATCACGGCATTGATGGCAACACGCCTTAAAATGCTTAATTTACTCGCAGGTATTTTAACAATGATAGCCTTGTATTCCATTAACTTACGCATCATGGGGCGTCCGAATATGGCGCTTTCTGGCGAGAAGACAATTTTTAATGAATTCTTTAGTAGCCTCGCTATTCCATCTGTTTCAACGTTATTGCTACCGTTGCTTGTCATTGTGGCCATTGTTGGGCTTGTTGCGTTGTTATTTCTAAGGACTGAACTTGGTCTTGGTCTTAGGGCCGCGGGCAGTAACGCTAAGATGGCACGTGCAAAAGGAATTAATGATCAACGCATGATTCAGCTTGGCCTGAGTGTTTCAAATGCGTATGTTGCCTTGGCAGGTGCTTTGTTTGCACAAACGCAAGGTTTTGCAGACGTTAGCATGGGTACTGGAACAATCGTCTATGGTTTAGCGGCGGTGATTTTAGGTGAAGCACTTTTGCCGACACGAACAATCAAACAAGCATTGCTGGCCTGTGTTTTAGGTGCTGTTCTGTATCGTTTTGTTATTTCAATAGCGCTTAATACGCATGAATTTGGTTTGCAAGCATCAGATTTGAATTTAGTGACAGCCGTTATTATGGTATTGGCAATGCAAGTGCCGGCGCTTAAGCGTCATTTTAAAGTTATGAGTTAGGGGCCTTTTCATGATTACACTAACCGATATTCATGTTGTTTTTTCGCCGGGCACAATTCGTGAACGAAAAGCGCTTAATGGCCTTTCGTTGATTATTGAAGAGGGTGAATTCCTTACCGTTATCGGTAGCAATGGCGCAGGAAAATCAACACTGCTCAATACAATCGCTGGCGAGATTTTGCCGACATCCGGTACGATCATGATTGACGATGATGATGTCAGTCAAAAAGAAAGCTTTTCCCGGGCAAATTTTGTGGCACGTGTGTTTCAAGATCCATTGGCTGGAACCTGCGGTGATCTAACCGTCGCTGAAAATATGGCGTTAGCAACAGCACGCGGGCAGACTCGTGGTTTTAAAAAAGCATTATCAAAGACGCGACGTGAATCAATTCGTGATATGTTGGCAGGTTTGAAGCTAGGTCTTGAGCTGCGTTTAGACACTCCTATGGCTGCTTTGTCTGGCGGACAACGTCAAGCCGTCAGTTTGCTGATGGCAACGCTAAGTCCCCTTAAAATATTGCTACTTGATGAACATACCTCTGCACTTGATCCCAAAACGGCAGCGTTTGTTATGGAACTTAGCCAGCAAATTATTCGTGAACACAAATTGACGGCATTAATGGTCACGCACAGTTTACAGCAAGCCCTAGACGTTGGAACGCGTACAGTCATGTTGCACGAAGGCCGTGTGATTTTTGATGTACGTGGCGAAGAACGTGCTGCACTTACCGTAAAAGATTTGCTCGCTCAGTTTGGTAAAAATATGGATGATGATCGATTGTTGCTTCAGCAAGGATAAAACGGCATGTCTTCTTTATCCGTCATAACAACAAATGTATGTAAATCCGTTCCTGACGGCAATGGATCGCGAGACATTTTATCGAATGTATCCCTTAATGTGCGTGCATCGTCTATTACGGCATTGATTGGGCGTAGCGGCGCTGGAAAAAGCACGTTGCTGCGCTGTTTGAATGGTCTCGATACGATTGATTCAGGTCAGATTTTGATCTCTGCAGAAAATGGCGTGATACCGCAGCGTCAAGGTATTGCCATGATCTTTCAGGCGTATACGTTGCTTAGTCGAAAAACCGTGCTGCAGAATGTATGTTTGCCAATTACCCTGCGGGGCGTGACGCTTACCGATATGCACATGCAAAAGGCAATACAATTGCTTGGTGAAGTTGGCTTGTCAGATAAAATGAATAGCTACCCATCGTACTTAAGTGGTGGACAACGTCAACGTGTTGCCATTGCGCGTGCGCTTATGCTTGATCCCGGGCTTTTGCTGTGTGATGAATTAACCTCTGCACTTGATCCCAAAACGACAATCGAAATTTTAGCGTTATTGAAGCGTGTGAATAAAGATCATGGGGTCACAATTATTTTGGTTACGCATGATATGGACGTTGTGAAAGAAGTTGCAGATACGGTATGCGTTATGGATGACGGGCGTATTGTCGAGCAAGGGTCTGTTATCGATGTCTTGATCAAACCAAAACATACTATCACGCGTCAATTGATTGAAGCCACGGCTGGCGGGGCGCTTCCACCCTTTATTTCAGATCGAATTCAACAGACGCAAATTCATGCCAATGCTACACATTCAGATATTGTTCTTAAGCTGATTTTCACGAATGAGTCATCAACAAAACCAATTATCGCGGCGGTTGCTACGACCTTTGGTGTGTGCTTTAGCATTATTGCAGGATCGTTGGATAACCTATCGGATAAGCAATCTAACACTATGTTTGGGCATTTATGGGTTTCGTGTCCAACAGACGGAAAACTAGAAGATGCTATCCGTTACATGACCGATCATGGCGTTGGGGTTGAAACATTAGGGTTCATATCGTGGGAACAGTAAATTCAATGCACCCACCTGTCATCCTCGGGCTTGACCCGGGGATCTACAAAAGAGTAAAGACCCATAAATAACGATGTTAAGGTAAGAGAGATCCCCGGGTCAAGCCCGGGGATGACACGCTGCTTTAGTGTTAAAAGTGAGATGTAATTTGATGATGAATGATTTCTTTTTAAGTGTGGGCGATGTTTGTTTGGGCGCTAAGGGGACTTTGCTCTGGCATGGTCTGATTGAAACACTTGGCATGGTTACGGTATCAACAGTACTTGGAATTGCTATCGGGTTGCCTATTGGCATGGCATTGTTTGCCTATAGTCCAAAAGGCATTCGTCCAAATCGCACGTTGTTCGAAGGGTTAAGCCTTTTTATCAATTCCGCTCGATCGATTCCCTATATCATATTAACTGTGTTGCTGATCCCGCTTACACGGCTATGCATTGGAACATCCATTGGCACGATTGCTGCTATTTTTCCGTTAACACTTGCTGCTATTTTGCTTATTGCGCGCGCATCAGAAGAAGCATTTCTTAATTTGCCCCGCACATTCACCGAGATTGGCACGAGCATGGGCGCCACACCATTGCGCATTTTTTTGGTAATATTGCTACCAGAAGCGTTGCCAGGTTTAGTGATTCAACTCACCACAATCATTATAAATCTGATTGGTTTTTCAGCGATGGCAGGAACAGTTGGTGGCGGCGGATTGGGCGATCTTGCCATTCGATACGGATATCAACGGTATGATACGGCATTGGTCATTGCGATTGTGATTGTGTTGATTGTGCTTGTGCACGTGGTTCAAAGCATTGGTAATGGGATTGCACGACGGATACGAAAATAATTATAGCACTTCAATTATAAATTGATTATGCAGCTTAAGAACTCGTTCCATCCCCTAGAAATCCGCCAACTTGCGCTTCCCACAATGTTTTATACAGACCTGATTTTTCCAACAATTCATTGTGCGTGCCGTCTTCCACAATTTCGCCTTGATCAAACACTAAAATACGATCCATATGCAGCAACGTTGACAAACGATGTGCAATAACTAAGCTTGTTTTGTCACGCATTAAATTCCAGAGTGATTCTTGAATAAGATGTTCAGTAACAGAATCAAGCGCAGAGGTTGCTTCATCAAGAATAAGAATGGGAGCATTTTTTAGCATGGCGCGCGCGATGGCGATGCGTTGGCGTTGCCCGCCTGAAAGCTTAATTCCGCGTTCCCCAACAAGTGAAGCATACCCTTCAGGAAGTTTTTCAATAAAATCATGTGCATGCGCACGTTTTGCAGCGTCAATCGCTTCTTCATCTGACGCATCAATTCGACCATACCGTATGTTTTCCATTAATGTACGATGAAACAAGGATGAGTCCTGCGGAATCATGCCAATGTTTGTACGGAGTGAATCTTGCGTGATCGATGCAATGTCTTGCCCATCGATTAAGATGCGTCCGTTGCCTACGTCATATAGGCGTAAAATCAAATTTACAAATGTCGTTTTTCCACCGCCTGAATAACCAACAAGTCCGACTTTTTGACCGGGCGCAATGCTAATTGATTTGTTTTTAAAAAGAGGTTTTGTCCCTTTATACGTGAAATCAACATGATCAAATTGAATTTCACCTTTTGTGATGATGATGTCTTTTGCATCAGGTGCATCAATAAGATCGAGCGGTGTAAGGAGCGCTTTTAAACTTTGGTTACATTTGCCAACTGTATCATTGAAATGGTCAATCTGTTCCATTGTCCACCAGGCAATAAAACCAACTTCGATGCAAAGCGTTAATATAAGTGCAAAATCACCTGCGCTTACAAGCCCTTGCTGCCTTAAATCGACAAGCAAATACATCATAATGCCGAGCATAATTGTTTGTGAGATCCCTTGTATGCTCCAATAAATGATCATAAATTTTTCTTTAACACGAAAAGCTTTTCTCATCGCTAAAAGTAATTTTAAAAGATATGAAGACTCAAAATTAAACGCAGAAAAATAACGTATGTTTTGGGTATTGCTTACGCTATCGACAATGTTTCCAGATACAGCGGATTCAGTTGATGCTAAAAAATCGACTAGTGAAATGCTTTTATAGGATCCCCAAAAGCTGCCTGCACTAAATAAAACGGCCCATATCAAAAAACACCAATAAAAATATGGATGCACCCAATAAAGCGCAATGAATGCAGAGCACATCATAACAACCCCACGTATAATATGACGTGAAAGATCATGGACAGCGCGTTCAATACTTGTCGCTAAAACGGTAATATTATTTGAAATCTTCCCGGCCATTTGATCTTGAAAGAACTGATGCGAATGGCGCATAACATAGTCAAATGTTTCCTTGATAATTGCATTTTTAACGAGCGGTTGCACTTTGTAATTAATGCAATTCATAAAGCGCCACATGGAATTATGGATTTCAAAGTTTACGATGAACCCGATGCTTGGCCAGAAAATTGATGGTAATGAGGTTGGCACTTGTGCGGATGTTGTTTTGATTTCAACGGAATCAATTATAATTTTTAACAAGGTTGAAAAGACAATATTAAACAGCCCTGATATGATGGCACATGCGATGAAGCCAGTCATGTACCATTTATACGGTTTTAAAAAATGCCATACAAAAGGTGCGATTGTTCTGGGTAACGGGGTTGTATTTTTCATGTGCGCATACCTTGCTTTTCTGTCATTCCCGCACGGGCGGAAATCCAGGTTTTCTTAGATTACCACACTATATAATTGTATGTTCTATCTTTTTGCTGGATTCCCGCCTACGCGGGAATGACAAAGGAAGTGCGGGAATGACAAAGGAAGTCCGAAAATGATAAAAAGACAGATGGCCTGTGCAATGGGTGCATAAGCCCTAAATTACGCTGCCTTTTTAATTGTTTCTTCAATCAAATTAGCTGCGAATTTCGCATCTTTCCATCCTTGAATTTTAACCCATTTACCATCTTCAAAGTCTTTGTAATGTGTAAAAAAATGCGTTATTTGCTGACAAATAATGGGAGGAAGATCTTTAATATCTTTTACAAAGTCATAAAAAGGATTGAGCGATGCAACGGGAACAGCCACAACTTTTTCGTCCATTCCTTTTTCATCTTCCATGATCATTACGCCAATAGGACGAACGCGCATGACTGAGCCTGGCACAACAGCACATTCTCCGACAACAAGCACATCGAGTGGGTCGCCATCATCAGCTAACGTGTGCGGAATGAAGCCGTAGTTAGCCGGGTAATACATTGGAGTTCTTAAAAAACGATCGACGAACATGGCGCCTGAATCTTTATCAAATTCATATTTTACATTCGTCTCACCTTGTGGAATTTCAATGATAACGTTGATGTCCCATGGTGCATTCTTACCAACGGATATTTTATTTAAATCCATAATAACCTCTATTTTTTTGTTAATACATAATAACGTGGCGTTCGGCCTTCGCGAAAGGCTTTTTCTTCATAACGAGTTGTCATCCAACCATCCCAAGCTGTGGCTTTTGTGGCTTTATTTGCCCATTCAAATGTTTTTGCTACAGGCTCGGACTCTATATGTTCTTCAATCCATGTTTGATACGTATCATGGTCGCTTGCAATATGAAGTTTTCCCTTTGGCATGAGTAGACGGTGAAGTGTTGCGAGCGTCTCGGTTTGCACAAAACGTCGTTTAAAGTGGCGTTTTTTGGGCCATGGATCAGGATAGAGTAAATAGATAGCTGAAAATAATTGATCAGGCATTTCAGGGAACAAATGACGCACGTCGCCTTGATGAAGGCTAATATTGGTAAGGTCTTTCTCATCAATATACTGTAAAAGTGAAGCAACGCCATTCACAAATGGTTCGAACCCTACAAAAAATGTCGCCGGATCTTTTTCTGCCATATGCGCTAAGTGTTCACCAAACCCGAAACCAATTTCAAGAATTGGGTTTGTTTTTTTGGATAAGTCAGGGATGGAAATGTCAAGATTGGGCAGAAGCTGCTCCATCAATTCACATTGCTTGTCGTTAAGCGCACGCGTTTTCTGTCGACCATAAAGTCTGAAAACAGGTGCTTTCATTGTTGGTTTATCTCCCATAACGTTATTGTGCTTTTCTAGAATGGGTGTTTATTCTTAAAGCTACAAAAAATGGGAGTATCTTGTCTAGCTTTTTGATCGAGAAATGCTATTTCCAGAATAGCTTCTGTGCTTGAATTGTGCGTCAAAAGGCAACTTGGATACATTTCAAACGCCTTTTATCCTAAGCAGAAGGGGAGATGCAATAGCTTTGTGCGGTTTGTGTTGTATTTTTATAAAAAGTGTTTAAAATTTTAGTAAATAACAAAGTATTTCTTAACGGCGATGTTTACTGAAAGAAATAACCTAAAATCTTTTTATGTGGAAATTGTCCATACAGAAATGGGGTTAGTAAAACTATGCCGTCTTCTGCCTATTCCTATATTCGTCGTTTTATTTGTTTTTTTAACGCTAAGTAAGGCCTATTCATCTGCGCCAGTGCAAATTATTGTTGCTGCAGGTGATCAGACCGTTCATGCACAACAACAAGATAATCCACTTAATCCCGGCGTGCCAATTGTAAAAACTGGCTTGGGTGATTTACTTTCCATTACATCTATTTATACGGGAACAACAACAATATCTGAAGGACGTTGGTTTGCTATGGGTTCTTTAGGGACGGCAACAGGAACGGCAATCACTATCGCAAATGGAGCAACATTAGGTGGATCCGGTGTTATTACAGGTGCCATTCACAACAGCGGAACTCTATCCCCAAGCGCTGGAGGTGTAAGTGTAGATGGAGTCCCTGTCCCTGTAGGCACGCAGATGAACGTAACAGGTAGTCTCACGCAAACTGCGAATGGAGTAATACATCTCCACATAACGCCAAGTACGCATGACAAAATGATCGTTTCCGGCACAGCAGATCTTTCATATGGGGAGATTCTTATAACAACTTTGCCTGGTTATTATCCTCCCTCTACAACGTATACGGTTTTAACAGTAACGTCATTAATAGGACGGCCTGTGCCTATTAACACATCAACGAATCTTATTATGAATTATGTGTATGTAGGCCCTGAATTGCAGTTAACATTCACCGGCGTAAATTACGCGGTGGCTAACACAACAGTGGATGTTTCTGTTTTATCTGACGTGACTGGTGCAATTAATGTGGAAAATCTAGGCGTAATTACATCCACAGAAGGAACATCAGGGGCAGTCTTAATCACAAATATCCCTAATAAGATTGTATTTACGGGAATTTCAAGCATAATGCCCGCTTCTTATTCAACGATTGAGTTTTCTGGCGAAGTAGATGGTGTCAGCACAAGCCAACTCAACCTAATTGGTTCTGGTGCCAACAAAGCTGTGGAATTTGGCTCTAACATGACTAATTTCCATGGCACGATTAATGCAACAGATGTGAATTTGATTATTAATGGCGCAACGGGGGCTTCAATCAATGTTGAGAATGGCGGCATCTTTGGTGGCTCTGGTGCGGTAGGTGTTGTCAACGCGATGGATGGGGCTATTCTTAAGCCTGGCTCACCTGCCGTTAATGCCAACTATGCACGCCTAACAACGGTTGGTTCGGCGCATTATCAACTTGAAATGAATAATGGGCAATCAAATACGATTGACGTATCTGGCCGTATTAATTTGGGTTCTAATTTTACCGTCGATGTACTTATGGATCAAGATACGTACACCATTACGGCCGGAACGAGCTATCCAATATTAACTGCTGGTGCCTTATTGACGGGCAATGTTCGCACATTAACGTGGACGGCTCAATCGGGACTCGTCTTTGATATCGAATTATCACCTGATGGTAAGACGATTTCGCTTTTATCAACATGCGCGTCACCCATTACGATCAGTGCAAATCAGACGGCCGTTGGTTTAACGACGCGCGGAATTGTACATGCAGGTTTAACGGAATCACTTTCAGATTTAGCATCCTATAATTATGTATCACTTATCGGAGGAACAATTAGCAATGCGACTGGCACGCAAACGATATCAGTGCCAATCTCAGTTGTGGGAAGCTCAACGATAAATACAGCAAGTGGATATGAAACGCAAATTGCAGCAGAATTGATTGGTAATTCAAACGCAACGTTAACACTGAGTGGCGGAGGCACAACGACCATTTCGGTCAGCAATCCTGATTTTTCAAGCGCTGTTAATGTTAATTCATCAACGGTCAATTTGGCCGCAGGGGCAGATATTGGCACAGGCCCTCTAACATTAAACAATTCAACACTTGTATTGGAAGACGCAAGTGGTTTTTCCAATTTATTGACCATATCAGGTACGTCAAATTTGATTGCTAATGCAGAGGCAATTACGTTTGATCAGATAATCACACAAACACTTGATTCTACGTTAAACATAAGCGGTACAAGTCCCACCATCACGTTTGTAAATTCAATAACACTTCCTCGATCTGCATTAAATCTATCAGGAACTGGACAAACAATCGTTAATGCACCCATAGTCGGTGGCGCGAATTCAAGCATGAATCTGACGGCGGGAAGAACAGTTATTTTTACAGTCGCAAATCCTGATTTCAACGGAACGATTTCTCTTAATAATTCAATATTGAGTGTAGATAATGCTGCAAATGCGGGTTCGGGCCAAATTACGCTTAGCAATGGGTCTGAGCTAAAATTGGGTAATGCAACGTTGCTTAATGCAATTGCAATGGCAGATACGTCAACGTTTGCTGTTATTTCAGAGGCATCGGCTGTGTTTTCTGGGCCTCTTTCGGGAGAAGGCCTAGCTATTTCTACGATTTCAGGGAGCAATGGCAATGTTAAAATTCAGGGATACAGCCCTAATTACACAGGAGCCGTTAATGCAAGCAATATAAATTTGTTTGTTAATGGAACAATAGGTTCGTCTCTTACAGCGGGTACGGGTAGCGTTCTTAGTGGAACGGGTTTTGTAGGCGATGTTACGTTGGAAGACGGCGCTATCATCGCACCAGGCGATTATGACAGTGATTTAATCGGCACAATAAAAGTAAAAAGCTTAACCGTGAATGGTAACAGTTCAGAGATGCATTACCAGGTTCAACTCAATCCCTTGGGGCAAATAAGCCAAATCACGGTGGTTGGGAATGGAACGGCAACCCTTTCAACAAATATCACCGTAGATATTATCACCGTAGATATATTGACGGCACCTGGCAATTATCCTGTTGGAACCAGTAATTACACTATTCTAGCAACCAATGAATTGATTTCAGGAAATATTGCGGCACTTACGTGGGCACCCCAGACTGATCTTGCTTTTAACGTCGGCTTATCTGAAGACAGAAAATCAATTGTATTGCAATCCATTATAACGGGAACGGCGGGCGCAACCCTTGCTCTTGCAGGTAATACAGTACCCGGCGGGAATTCCATTATGATTGATAGCAACAGCGTGATCTCTCCCTTGTCGCCAATAGTCTATAATAACAGCACAGCCGTGTCAGGTGATATTGCCATGTTCACACCAAACACCCCTGTTAATTTGAACGGCGCAATAATTGCGAATACGAGCGGCGCACCACACACGCTGACCGCAGCCATTAATCTCGTTGATACCTCAGAGATTAGTACATATTCAAATTCTGAAACAATTATTGCAACTGCTATTAGCAGTGCGATTGGAACAACGTTAAATTTAACGGGTGGCGGTGTGACTACGTTTTTGAGTGACAATGGCGCAACGTTACAAGGTGGTGTTGCCGTTCATGGTTCAACGGTTAATGTGGAGCAAAAATCAAACTTAGGCTCAGGCGCTTTGACACTTACGAATGGGGCGCAGGTGAATTTGGCAGATGGTGCAAGCCTAAACAATGCGGTCACGACCGATGCCGGAACGACAATTACACTTCAGCCAGTAAATAATTCGATCGTTGTAAATGGTTCATTGGCAGGACAAGGTGCCGTTTCTATCACAAACGGCGGTACGGCTATCTTTAATTCGGTGAACACAAGATTGTCCGGCCCGATTCAGTTATCATCATCAACAGCTCATGTGTCAGATGGATCCAACCTTGGTACAGGCGCACTTTCTCTGGAAAAATCTGATGGCGGCGCAGACCCAACGATTGTCATGGGTGCCGTCACATTGCGCAATCCAATATCTGCTGGTGCAGCGGCGACATTTACATCAAACTCTGCAGCAACCTTATCAGGTGCTATCACAGGCACTGAAGCGCTCACGTTTAATGGATCGGGTTCAACAAACTTAACGGGAACAGGTGTATCGCCATATACAGGCACATTAACCGTAAATTCAGGAAAGCTATCTGTGAATAGCAATATGCCGAATACGAGCGTGTCTGTTGGTGCTGATGCAATTCTTGGTGGCAACGGTACAATGAGGGACGTGGTCTTAAGTGGTAAGATTAAGCCTGGAAACTCTATTGGCACCCAATATCACGATAGCTTTACAACTGTGTCCGGTGCGTCGTATGACGTTGAAATCAATGCAGCTGGAGAATCAAACCGAATTGTCGTCGAAAACGATGCCCTGCTTAATGGCATATTTAGTTTAAACGTGTTAATGGATAACGGAAATTATCCCGCTGGAACGATAGATTTCAACATCTTAACGGTAGGTGGCAGTTTAACTGTTGATCAGTTAGACGTGAAGTGGAATGCACAGTCTATTGATGGCTTAACGTTCACTGCTGGTGTGCTTAATGAGCCTGGAGGCGAGTATGATGGGCAAGCGTTGGTCTTGAAATACAATGCGACACGTCCTTTCACAATTGCTGTTGGTGGCGCAGCGGGGCAAACGAGTGTTGACACAACAACACGTGACACAACGTACGATGAAGTTGATTTGACGGACCCAGCTGATATCACCATTGGTGCAAATGATATTATTGCGGCGGATAGTGGGCTGGCACTTCCTTCAGTGCCAGTTGTTTTGGATCTGCCAGAAATTACGGATCTTGTATTCAATGATGGTGGATCGGGAGGGGATATTAGTACGGCTGCCACCATAGACACGTTTCATTTTAATAAAGCCACCTCAGCAATGGGCAGGCCGTCGAACAAGAAGGATGTGATAGAGAGCCTAATCACAGCACTTTCCAAAAACGGCCCTGTTAGCTACGAAAAAAATGATACGCGCGTGTGGATAGCGCCTTATGTAAATCGTAGTCGCTCTGCTCGCACAGAGAGCACTTTGGGTAATCAAGGATGGTCTGGCGGATCGTTGATCGGTGTTGAGCATAAAAATAATAAGGGGTCTACAGGCTTATTAACAGGTCTGATGGGGTCGCGGTCACATACGCTTGGCGATCCAAATACGTTTTCAAAGACAAAAGGCATGCTTGTTGGCCTGTCTAATAAACATAATTACACGGAAAATTGGCATCATGAGCTTTTGATTGCCCAAGTTAATACATTTGTTGATGCACAACGTTATGGCCTTGATAGCACGCATAAAAACGCACCATTTTACGCACTTGCATCGTATAAATCGATCACGAACATTGGAAATGCGCAGCTTAATTATATATTTGATCTTATTAAAGCTGGTGCTACATGTCGCTTGAATACAGGATTGTCTTATCAGGGAACAAAAACAGGCAAAATTACAGAATATAATGCTGGAACAAATGGTATTTCTCTATCAGAGAGTTCTGCAGAGTCTATTCAGTTCTATAATGGCATCGGTTTTCGCAAAGATTGGAAGGTCGATAATGCGGCAATTAGATCGACGTTTGTGTATGAATATGGCTATGCAGCGTTTCAAAAAGGATCGCCAATGAAGGGGATAACACAGTCACTTTCACCGACAACCTTTAGCAGCCCTCCCGGGCCAAGGCAAAATAAACATTACATTCAATTTAGCACGTCGTATAAAGAGCATGACTCGAATCTTAAATTTTCACTGTCGTATTCTGGAACGCTCTATAAGAACGTTAAAAGTCATACAGTCATGTTTAAGATTGATCGTAAGTTCTAGCAGGTCAAATCTTTCGTTTTTGTTGTTAATATTTTCTTTGCGTGTTCGTAAATCATATCAACAGTAAGTGTATCCATTGATGGGGTTCCATAATCACGTGCATAGATTACATGAACCTGTGCGCCATTTGGGGTTGATTTGTATGGATCTGTTGGGCCCCACATCGAAATTAGGGGCTGGTCAGCTGATGCCAAGATATGCCCAACGCCTCCATCGTTTGCGATAGACAGGTCAGCAAGCCGCGCGAATGCAATTGTCACAAAAACAGATTTCTCTGTTGTTTCAGCTAAGGGGAAAAATGCTGTTTTGACGCCCAGTGCGAGTTGAGGCTGCCATTCCTTTTCAGCGGGACCTAAGATGTAACCTACATTGATGCCATCCGCAATCAGACGATTTCCAAGATCGATGAAATTCTGTAAGGGCCAACATTTAAAGCGTCCGCCAGCACCAGGTGCAAGTAATACGTTTCTGCCTTTTGGTAGCAGACTTTGCGCAAGCTCGAGCATGGATTGTGGAATAGTAATGCCAAAAATGGGCGCAATCGTTTTTTGCGTGGCAGCACATAAAAGATCCATCAGTCGATTCAGTAATAAAATGGGTTTTTCATAATGTGCTTGTTCAGCAGTCAGTGGTGGTTTTTGATCTGACAGCAGCCATTTCATTGATGCCGAAATAAACATCTTATGTGGGATTGTTTTAAGCATTAGGGTGGGCAAAAGATGCTGATCGGTATTGATGATGATATCGTATGAACGCTGGGGCAACACGGATTTCCAACGACGAAACACAGCGTCACCGATAGAATCGCCAAGCTTTGTATGGTTGATAATGTTATGTATTTTTCCATGCACAAGCGGCGCAAGAGCCGAAGCAAAAATCGTAGAATGCCTGCCGCTTAACCATGTGATTTCAGCATCTGGAAAAGCAGTGTTTAACGCATTAATGAATGGGAGCTTCATCATGCCATCGCCGATAAGTTCACCATGGCTAAAAATGAGAACGGATTTTGTCATGTGTTTAAGTGACTCTGGATTTAGTTAACTGATCATAAGAAACGTACGCTATGCGCGCAACCTTTTAACGAGCATTGTAAGATTAAAAAAATGCTGCACTCTTAAGAGGACAACAGGCACGGCACACGAAGATAACACATACGGGACAAAGAGCAGATAAAGTCTGGGGGATATCTGTTAAGCGAGAGCCCCTGGTGAGGGGCTCGCAGTGAGAAAGGTGATTGAGTACTATCAGTTTTTCAATTTTACGCTTGTTAATGCTTTTGTAAAAACAGAAACCAAAGAAGCACCAAGTGAATACATACCTGCAGAAAACGCTGAAGATACAATAGTAGAAAACGCTGGAGATACACCTGCAGAAAGCGCTGAAGATACACCTGGAATAAATTTTCCTGCAGCAGCGACCCCAAAAACACTTAAGCCACCAATAAAAAGTCCGCTTCGGAAGTTTTTATAAGTGAAATACGTATTCTTCTTACTTGTATTTTCGGCAGAAATTTTGCTTAAAATCGTTTCCTTCTCCAATGTCAATGAATAATAATTACCCTTAAACAAACAGAAATGAGTAAGCGTTTCTGGTTTAGATGTTATCAGTCCTAATATTCCTTCCGATGCCGTCTCTTTCTTTTTACCTTTAGAATTTGCAGGAGGAGTTTGCACAAGGCTTTGTCCTTTTTGATAAATAGCACGCAGCACATAAGCGCCCCCCTCTTTCTCCCAAACACACATTGGCACATCAGGCAAGCAAGAAGAAGCGAGTATTATTTTACCTTTATTAATGCATAGTTCTGCTAAAAACGCTTCAATATATTCTTTTGCAGCTCCTAATTCAAAAGACTTCGCATCTTCTCCTGCTGTTTGAATTTCCGCAATCATAGCATTTTTGAATGCCTCAATTTTTTGATCCTGAGCAGAACAAGAAGACGTGCCAGCATCAGAAGCTGACTCTAATAAAGCAGAAGATACTTCATTAAAATAGTCTGTTGACATCCCGAAAACTTCAGCAATATTATTCTGATTAACTTCATGGAATGTAAATTTCAATTCTTTGGCAGCATGCATAATAGACAAAACCTCTCCCTCAGAGTGAGGCGCGACAGCAGTCCCTGGTGATTTGAATGCAGACATTGTTTGCCTAAGATCCGCGCCTGATTGGCTTTTAGACTCAGGTGTAGCTGACTCTAACGGTGTTAGAGGGAAAAGCTGTCTTTCCACAGAACTTTTAACAGCACTGCCATCACCAAGGGTATGAAGGGTGTCGGCCAGGACTTGCCCTTGCTTAGCACGCTCTCTTTTCACGTTTTCCTCTCGCAACAGCCTCTCGCTCTCTTCTTTAACAAAATTAGCCTTAGCAAAAAGTCCTTCGTTATGCTCAGCAAGCGCAGCGTTAAACCATAATGCAAATGTTTCTTTTTCTATTTTAGCTAGTGTCTCAATTTCTGCATAAGCACTCCATTGCGCATCAAGAATAGCCTCATCAAGCTGATTGTTACTCTCACCAAGAAGCCCCGTGCTCAATATTCCTGAAAGCGCTTCGATCTGCCCCAATACCAGATAGTGCGCACAGCGATAATCGCCTTCCCCCAACACAGGAATACTCAGCTTTTGTTGCCCGCCATGAATAAAGGACGTTGCCATAACCGCTTTTACCATTTTTTCTTTTGCCGCTGTGTTCGCAAGGCGCCTAGCAAGCATCTTCGGATTTGAAAGGTGCTTAATGATCGCAGTCGTTGACGCTAACGTTTCATCGTTCTTTGCAGGCCCAGTGTTAAAATCATTACGACGCGTAGTGTAATGCCCTTGGATGATATTGGCCCCTGGGCAAACTTCATCTTCAGACATTATATGTATAGGCTTTAGTTTGAGCGCAGCTTTCTCACCCTTCAGAGAAGACGTTGGAGAAACTGCAGCCTTAACAACAGAGGAAGTCTTCACCACATCTCTATCTGAATCAGACTCAGTGCTTGTACTATCTAAAACTGATGCCGTTACGTCCATCGAAAAACTATGTGTAGCCACCGCAAACGATAGCATCAAGACATTTAAGAAAAATTTTAATTTCATTTTATTTTCATTCAACCTATTTAATATTTACTTTCATCAATTCATTTAACATATTTCATACGTCATGTTCAACATGTATTCGTTACACGAAAAATAAGCCTTAGAATCTTAAGGACAAACAATGGCTTAATTGGTTTTAGCCAGATCAACAAAATCCATGAAAGCATACGTTAAAACTACACACATCATGTAAACATGCTATACTCAAGCAAATATAAAAACATAGCAGATACTCGCCATGAATCTTAAACCCGGCCGTTTCCTTGATCCTAAATCAGACCTCGTCTTTAAAAAGATTTTTGGGGAACATAAAGATCTCGTAAAAAGTCTTCTCAACAGCTTATTGCCCCTTGCAGATGATGCACTTATTGAGACCATTGAATATCTAAGCCCAGAGCAAGTGCCGACCATCCCATCGATGCGACGGACAATTGTTGATGTGAAATGCGTTGATCAAAAAGGTCGTATTTTTATCGTTGAAATGCAGCTGGACTGGAGTGCGAGCTTTATGAAGCGCCTGCAATTTGGCACTGCCAAGGCCTATGTATCACAGTTGGATAAAGGGCAAGATTATGCATCTATTCATCCTGTGTATGGTTTGGGCCTTATTGGTGAAATTTTCGATACCGCGACCGAAGAATGGTACCACCACTACAAAACAGTGAATGTTAAAAATACAGAGAAGCACCTAGAGGGGCTTCAGCTGATTTTTGTAGAGCTTCCCAAGTTTAAATCAACAACCCATTGGGAAAAGAAACTCGGCATTTTATGGCTTCGCTTTTTAAATGAAATCGCTAACATGAGGGAAATTCCATCTGAATTTTCAGATGTACCAGAACTATGCAAAGCCATCGAGCTAGCACAAGAAGCGTCTTATACACGCGGCGAATTGGAAGCGTATGACCAATACTGGGATGCAATGAGTACTGAAAAAACACGCCGAGTCGATTTCGAGCAAAAGGTCATAGATGGAATAGCACAAGGACTATCTCAAGGACTATCTCAAGGACTAGCTCAAGGAATGGCTCAAGGACTAGCTCAAGGAGTAGCTCAAGGAGTAGCTCAAGGAGTAGTACAAGGAGTAGCTCAAGGAGTAGCTCAAGGAAAAACGGAAGCTGCCTTAAAAATGCTTTCTAGGAATTTAGATGATGAAACAATTATTGAATGTTCGGGCGTTACCGTTGAAGAGCTTGCGTATTTAAAAAGCACACTAAGAAACTAGGTGTAATTTTCCACTTCACAAAGCTGCTCTAATCAGACCCGTTTTGCATGATCTTGCAAAAGTAGCGACAGCAAGTCATCTTGATCGTTAACAAAAACTATACATTTGTTATCTTTCATATCGACAAATCCACCAGGAATTGGAAATACTTTTAATGAATCTTTTGACTCATCCAACCAAACAGATACATGACCAGCGCTAAGCGCTGAAATAATAGGCATATGATCGGCTGAAAGGGTCATCTTTCCCTTCACCCCAGGCAACGTTATTTGCCTGATTTTACCCGTAAAAATGGTGTGTGTGGTTGATAAGATATTAAATGTGAAATAGGTCATTTTTGAAAATCAATGGCTCGTTTTTATATTCATACTGTCGAGCAAAATACGCGACACGTCAAGTAGGGTTTTGCACGATTTGATTCAAGTGCTCATCACGCGCCGACTCTTTTCTGAGCATTGGCTTCAACAAACGATGCGTAACCATAGCAAAAGCACCATTCCCCATTACATTTGCTGACGTTAAAATTGGATCCTGCAGCAAATAAATAGTCGCAAGCAGCGAAGTTGTTGCCTCGTCCAATCCCAAATAATCGCGCACAACAGGCAAAATAACAATCACACCGCCGCCAGGAACACCTGCTGCAGAAAATTTAACCAAGCAATAATGAAGTGTATACAGCATAAACACAGGCCAAGCTGGCAAACCATGTCCTGACATCAGCAACAACGCCATCGCTGTTATCGTTATACTAAGACCATCTCCCATAAGATGCGCATTCACACTCGTTGGCACAATAAAATCAGCAAATTCACGATCATCAATGTTTTTCTCAGTCGCATCTAATGTGACAGGCATTGCAGCAGAGCTTGACATCGTTGTAAGACCCGTAATACCCGCGGGCAACATCTCACGAATGCTCGCGATACATTTACTGGTATTAAAATAACTGCCAACGTAATACCAAAACATAAGGTATACAATAATAAGGACACAGATGAATAAGAACGTATGCGCATAGCCATGCATTAAATTGCCTAGATGCCCATCGCGTGACAGCTTCATCACAAATCCCAACACGTAAAGCGGCAACACGGGGATGAAACCTTTTTTAAGGCCGGCCGTAGCAAAATCGCGCATGCGAAGACTTTTATCGCGCAACACAGGCGAATGCGTAAGCATCGTTAGGACGCCAAAGAATATCCCCGCTGCCATTCCATGAACTGGCTTTATGTATTGCCAATCTGGTAACGACCATAAACTGGAAACAGTTTCAACACCATCTGTCGCAAGACGCGTGATCGATCCATCGATAATGGTTGGCAAAATAACGGATCCGATACCATAGGCTGTCAATAGGGTTATGGTGTTGGCCGCAACAATAAGCAGAAATGTTAATATGATAAGAACAAAACCGCGATTACCAAACGCAGAAAGCGCTGCCCACATATAGCTAAAAATCACAAACGGCAGCGCATACATAAGCAAGTCTTTGATCAAACAACTTATGGTGTAGAACAGGTCAACAATTCCCAATGGTATATGTGCACTCAATGTAAGACCTACGATAAGACATAAAATCAATTGAGCCGGAAGGCTTTTACAAAAAGTTAACATGTTTGGCATAAGAATAGAGCTCCTACAGTGTACTAGGCAAAATCGTTAGATTTTTTTTGATTATTTAAACCATCATATTAATGTCAATTCTTACAACACACAAGCTTGAATTGACGTTTCAAGTCATATCACAACTATGCACTATTATCGCTCTTTTCTTTTATGACATGTTAATGCGGCATTTTTTTCCTTAAAAACAAATTATTTCGGCAAAATTTGCCTGTCCGTTAACTATTTGTTTAAAAGTTGTGTTGTATTTTAAATAGTAAGGACACGTAAGAAGGCAGAGTTTGTGGACATAATTAAGGATTTTATTGAAAAAATTGGCTTTGCACGTGCTGCATCCATTGCTGGCACCATTCTTGCAAGCACTGCCTTTTTTATTTTCCTCATTGTTCGCACGCAAGAACCCGAAATGGGACTTCTCTTTGCTCAAATGGACCCAGGTGATGGAGCAAAGATCCTTGAACGTCTCAGGTCTATGAATATCCCAACCGAAGTAAGAGGTGAAGGCAATCAGATTTTTGTGCCCCTTGAAAATATTGCAAAACTTCGAATGGAACTAGCTACAGATGGCCTTCCGGCCGGCGGTACGATCGGTTATGAAATATTCGATAAAACAGACGTTCTCGGAACAACACATGCCCTCATGGACATCAACTTTCTACGCGCTACCGAAGGCGAGCTTGCAAAATCAGTCCGAACGATTCAAGGGGTGCAATCAGCACGTGTGCATCTTGTTATTCCAAAACGTGAACTTTTCTCCCAAGAAAAATCAACACCAAGTGCCTCCATTATTCTTAAAATGAAAGGAGTTTCTCGTTTATCTGTCAATCAAGTTTTGTCCATACAACATCTTGTTGCATCAGCTATTCCAGATCTAACGCTTGATAAAATATCCATCATTGATGATAAAGGAACGCTGCTTGCAAAGGGACAAGACAGAACCGAGTATGGCAATGATTCTTCTATAAACCAGCAAGAAACCAGACAAGCGTTTGAAGGAAAATTATCAAGATCTATTGAATCCTTACTTGAACGAACACTGGGACCTGGTCGTGCACGCGCTGAAATCAGCGCTGAGTTGGATTTTGATAAAATCACGTCGACATCTGTAGAATTCAATCCCGACGGTCAGGTAGCACGATCAATACAAAATTCAAATGAAGGCTCTAATGGAAACGAGGCATCAGCAGCCGATGCAATAACGGTTCAAAATGCTCTCCCTGATCCGGGTGCAACCGCAGGCACAGGAAGTCAAAGCAAGAATCAAGCAACACGTACGGATGAAAATACTTCTTTCGAGATTTCAAATACAACACGCACGCACATCAAAGAATCTGGCACAATTAAACGCCTATCCATTGCTGTTCTAATTGACGGCACATATAAAAAAGGAGCCGATGGGAAAGACGCTTACAGTCCACGCACGGCTGAAGAAATCACTCAAATTACAGACCTTGTTAGAACAGCGGCCGGTTTCAAAGAAGACCGCGGCGATACCGTTAAAATTGTCAACATGCGCTTCAACGAAAATCTAGAACCTGACAAAAAACTAACACTTATGACAAAAATAACAAATACTGTTTCTCAACCCAAAACAATGGATCTTTTACTTTTAGCAGGTATTGGCATGCTTTTGTTCTTTGGTGTAATACGACCAATGGTTCTAAAACTTGCCGGAATCAGCAGCGGATCAAAAAATGCCTCACAGACAATTACGGCAGAAAACGATGACATATACGGTGAAGAAGACTTTCCTAATGGAATCCAAAGAGGAACGAAGCAAAATATGATTGATATGGAAAATATCGAAGGCCGCGTGAACACATCTTCTATTAAAAGAATTAGTGAAATCATAGAAAAGCACCCAGATGAAGCAGTTGCGATTATGCGCACCTGGATTCATGCTGAATAGCATAAGAAAGTTTTAGATCATGGCAGAACGCGCACGCGATCGAGTTTTTACTGGAATTGAAAAAGCAGCAATTATGATGTTGTCATTACCGAATGAACTCACATTAAAGATTCTTGCCATGCTAGATTCCGATGAAATTCGTGAACTTTCAACTATTATGATAAATCTTGGCGCAATAAAAGCAATGTATGTTGATGCGACACTGATTGATTTTGCGAATGAAATGTCTTCCACTGGCTCTCTTATTGGCTCAATTGATAGCACAGAACGCCTACTTGCCGCAGCTTTATCAAAAGAAAGAGCTGACGCCATTATGGAAGAAATCAGAGGGCCTGCGGGACGCACACTTTGGGATAAATTAAATAATGTAAGCGAAGAATTGCTCGCAAGTTTTCTTAAAAATGAATACCCACAAACAGTAGCGGTTGTGTTGTCACGCATCAAACCAATCAATGCTTCTCGTATTTTAACACTTTTACCCGACAGTTTCTCTACTGAAGTCGTACAACGCATGCTCAAAATGGAATCTGTACGAAAAGAAATCATGGTCACTGTTGAAGACACACTCCGTCATGAATTTATGAGCAATTTGGCACGTGGGACGAAACGTGATACGCACGAAATGGTTGCGGAAATCTTCAACAATTTTGACAAAACGAACGAAACACGCTTTCTAAGATCATTAGAAACAAAGAATGTTGAGGCTGCTGAACGTATACGGTCACTCATGTTTACATTTGATGATCTCTCTAAATTAGATCACGCAAGCGTACAAACATTAATACGCAATGTAGACAAAACAAAACTTGTGCTTGCTCTTAAAGGAAGCGGCGACCACATCAAAAGCTTGTTCTTCTCAAATATGTCGGAAAGAGCATCTAAATTAATGGAAGATGACATAAAACAACTCGGAATGGTGCGCCTTCGAGATGTAGAAGAAGCGCAGAGCCTGATTGTGCTTACAGCTAAAAATCTTGCTTCACAGAATTTAATATTCATCGCTTCTGGCCAAGATGGCGGCGATCAATTAATAGGATAAATAGATATGAAAAACCGTGATTTTATTTTTAATGTAGATTTCAATTTAGCTGAAGTTCCTATTAATGTGCAAACAAAGGAAGCTCACATAACAAAGTCTTATACAGAGGATGAGCTTAAAAACGCACGCTCTGAGGGGCACTTAACAGGATTCGCACGTGGTTTTGAAGAAGGCTCTGTTCACGGCGAACTTAATGCTCTCACAAAAAATCAACAACATCTACAAACTGCATTTATTAACATATACAAAGATATAGGAACGTTGGTTCAACATGAACGCACATATGAAATCGAATTAATACAGACCGTCATGAGATTATCGGCAAGTATACTCAAAAAAGTATTTCCGCATTATTTAAGTAAATATGGAGGGGATGAAATGGAACATGCCGTTCGCTACATCTTATCAACATTACTTGACCATCAAGACATTTCTATTTTTCTAGCTGCTAATACGACGGATGATATTCGCGAATGCATTATGGATATCCAAAGCCATCATACAAACAAAATAACATTACATATCGATGATGACCTAAAAGAATGGGAATGCCGTGTTGAATGGAAAGGCGGCGGGGCAAGGTGGAATCAACCAGATCTACTTAACACTATTCATGAATTATGCGCACGTCTCGCACTGTCAACAGACTCAAATGAATCAAATAAGGAAATAAGCAAATGATTGATGACACAGAAAACAATGGCACAAACGGAACGTCAAATACACAAATGAATGAGCTTCTATCGCAGATCGATGGAAAAGGAAATTCATACGAGAATGATGCGAATAACAAAGACGTGGGTACTAAAAATGAATCATCAACAAAAGAACGACCGTTTATCGCGAAAGAGCTTGAAGCCGTCTATGATGTGCCTGTTCAAATCTCGGCAGTTCTTGGTCGCAGCACAATGCCTGTCCATCAACTTCTTAAACTTGGTCGAGGCGCCGTTGTTGAGCTCGATCGTCGCGTGGGCGAAGCCATTGACATCTATGTTAACAATCGTTTGATTGCGCGCGGCGAGGTGGTAGTAGTTGACGATCATCTTGGTGTCACTATGACTGAAATCATTAAATCGGATCGGAGCTAAATCTATGCGCATACTCATCATTGGCTCACTCCAAGGTCATGCAACAATTGCAGCTCATATCGCCATTAAAAAGGGAGCAAATGTTACACAAGCACTGACACTTGACGAAGGTCTGAACGCATTGCGAGCTGGAAAAGGAACAGATCTCGTTTTGGTGGATGTTCTTTTAAATGTGCCGCACTTTCTACGAGCTATGGAAAATGAACGTATTTGCACCCCTGTCGTTGCATGTGGTGTTAATGCAAATCCAAAATTAGCGGGAGAGGCAATAGAAGCAGGCGCGAAAGAATACCTTCCCTTGCCACCTGATCCTGAATTAATTGCAGCAGTTATCAGTGCCGCTGCCGAAGTGAAATCCGCTTTTATCTTTAATGATCCAATAATGAAGTCATTGCTTACACTTGCTGACAAAATTGCACCGAGCGAAGCTTCCGTTTTCCTGACAGGTGAATCAGGTACTGGCAAAGAAGTTATGGCCAAATACATTCATTTGCATTCAAAACGTGCTGAGAAAGCATTTGTGACGATTAATTGTGCGGCAATCCCTGAAAATCTACTCGAATCAGAACTCTTTGGGCACGAAAAAGGCGCATTCACAGGCGCAATCGCACGTCGTATCGGTAAATTTGAAGAAGCCAGTGGCGGCACATTACTACTTGATGAAATTAGCGAAATGCATCCACGTTTACAGGCGAAATTACTACGTGCAATTCAAGAGCGTGTTATTGATCGCGTGGGCGGGACCCAACCTGTATCAGTCAATATTCGCATTTTAGCAACATCAAATCGTGATATGCTTGAGGCTATTAATAAAGGTGATTTTCGTGAAGATCTTTATTTTAGGCTTAATGTTGTCAATCTACATATCCCTCAACTTAAGGAACGACTTCAAGATATCATCCCCCTAGCGGAACACTTCATTGCAAAATATTGCGAACAAAATCATGTCTCACTCAAAAAAATGTCAGATCAATCCGCAGACTTGATGACAAAACATAGTTGGCGCGGAAATGTGCGAGAACTTGAAAATATTATGCATCGCGCAGTTTTGCTAAGCCAAGATGTGATTGAACCCGAAGATATTTTTGGTCCTAATCTTGCAAACCTTGATGCCCATATGCTTAAAAGCAATGCGTCTGCAACCAATGCAATAATAGATGTCGATTATAATATTGCCAACAAGAATGGGGCGCAAATTTACGTTGGGCGAACCGTGGCCGACATGGAACGTGATTTGATCATCGGGACGCTTACTCATTGTTTAGGAAACCGAACGCATGCAGCAACCATATTAGGCATTTCTATTCGCACACTTCGCAATAAATTAAAAGAATACAACGAAAGTATCAATGAAATTGAAAATAATTTAAGGAATCCTCCGTTAATGCACAAAATGCAAGAACACAAGGCAATGTAGGCATGATTAGTCCTTGTCACTTTTTAAAAATTCTTCTTAAGTGTCATCCTCGGACTTGATCCGAGGATCTATAAAGTCTCAACGGCAAATAGTTAGAATTAAAAATCAAAACTGTATGCCTCTTTACGTATAGAGATCTTCGGATCGGGTCCGAAGATAACAAGAAATGACGGATAGTTTAATTATTTTGCTACCAACAAAGTGGATGTAACATGGCAGATCTCGTTAAAACAAAAACAGGAAACACTGCAGGTCCTCTTGGACTTGGATTTAATCTGAGAATTTTAACACAACATACTGATATCGCATTTGCTTTTGGTATCATTCTCATTATGGTCATTTTGATCATGCCAATGCCAAGTGCTTTGATGGATTTATGCTTCTCTATATCGATCACGCTTTCGGTTCTTATCCTTATGACATCACTCTTTATTGTAAAGCCGCTTGAATTCAGTTCATTTCCGACGGTTCTCTTGGTGTCAACAATGATACGGCTATCGCTTAACGTGGCCTCCACTCGATTAATTCTTTCCCATGGACACGAAGGAGGACACGCCGCCGGAAAGGTAATCGCCGCTTTTGGTGAATTCGCCATGGGTGGGAACTTTGTTATTGGACTTATCGTCTTTGCAATTTTGATTATCGTTAATTTTGTCGTTATCACAAAAGGTTCTGGCCGTATTGCTGAAGTTTCCGCACGTTTTAGTTTAGATGCAATGCCAGGCAAGCAAATGGCAATTGATGCAGATTTATCGGCAGGCCTGATTAATGAAGCCGAAGCCAAAGCACGCCGTAAAGAACTTGAAAGCGAAAGTAATTTTTATGGGTCCATGGATGGTGCGGCTAAATTTGTGCGTGGTGATGCCATTGCTGGTCTTTTAATCACATTTATCAATATCATCGGTGGCGTTATTATTGGCGTTGTGCAAAACAATATGGATTTTATGGATGCCACACGCACATATACATTACTCACCATTGGTGATGGCCTAGTTACTCAAATTCCAGCACTTATTGTATCAACCGCTGCTGGTCTTTTGGTATCTAAAGGCGGCGTTGAAGGAACGACAGACAAAGCATTGTTTGGGCAGTTAAGTGCTTATCCATCGGCACTTGGCATGAGTGCCTTTTTATCCGGCTCAATGGCATTGCTACCTGGCATTCCAATGCTCCCATTTTTAGCACTTGCGTCACTTGCTGGCGCTGGAAGCTGGTTCACCTACAAGGGACAGCAGAACAAAATAATGCAGAAAACAAAAGATGATAAAGATATTCTGGATCGCACGTTGCAAGAAAAAACAACAGCAAAAGCTGCAGAAACGCTCACAAAAGCACCTGCTATCGACACAATACGAATTGAACTAGGTCTTGGATTACTATCCCTTGTGAATCAAGAAAAGGGAAATCGCTTGACGGATCAAATCAAGGTTCTGCGTCAAACGCTAGCTAATGATATGGGTATCATTTTACCATCCATACGTTTGCAAGATAATATGCAATTAGGAGCAAACTCGTACATTATTCGCATTAAAGAAATGGAAGCAGGTCGTGGCGATTTGCGTTGCAACCAAATTCTTGTTATGGATCCTCGTGGGAATCCCATTGCGTTATCAGGCGAAGATACAATTGAGCCAAGCTTTGGCCTTAAAGCAATGTGGATAACCGAAGACAAACGCACACAGGCTGAACAACTGGGGTACACCCTCGTCGAGGCACCGACCGTTCTTACCACCCATTTATCTGAAATTGCAAAAGATAATATTACTGAGCTATTTTCATACGCAGATACGCAACATATCTTAGAAAATCTAAGTGAAGGGTATAAAAAACTACTTAATGACATTGTGCCAGGACAAATTACTGTTGGCGGCATTCAACGTATCTTCCAGAATCTGATTAGTGAACGTGTGTCCATTCGTGACTTAAACACAATCCTTGAAGGCATCGCCGAAGGTAGCTCTATGACACGTAATATGACAATGATCACCGAACATGTACGATTACGATTGATGCGCCAAATAAGCTTTGCAAATGCCGATCAAAATGGGCAGCTAACAATATTTACGTTATCGCCCCTATGGGAACAAAACTTCACCGAAAACCTCGTCGGTGATTTTGAGAGCCGGCAGCTTGCCATGCCCCCATCCGTGATCCAAGACTTTATCAATAAAGTTCGCCAAGGATTTGATCGCGTAGCCATGATGGGCGAGACACCCGTGTTAGTCACCAGCGCTAGTGTGCGGCCCTTTGTGCGCAGCATCTTGGATCGCGCGCGACCATCGACGATCATTATTTCACAAGCAGAAGTTCACCCAAAGATTAAGCTTCGTAACTTAGGGCAGATTTAGCAGGCACATCCCTTTCAAGTGATTTTACGAACGTCTACCATCATGGCGAGCGAAGCGCGGCTATCCAGGGAAACAGACTGGACACCTAAGTCACTGCGTTCCTTGTGGTGACGGCAGATGTGTATATCATTCAACAGAAAAGTTAAATCAATTCAATATTGCGCATTCATTCCACCCACAACGCATGGTACGTTAAGCAATAAGCATTGTTTCCTTGCGTGATTCACAAAATCACCATGCCGCCCGCGGCTCCTCGTGATTACGGTGAGATATGGTCTAGAGATTTTAGCTCTTGCTCAGCTGGACACGCAATCATTGCGGAGGTTTTCCCATGAATATCACGTCATCTATGCTCACATATCCTCTAAAACCATACGAATCACTTAATCAAAGAAATTGCTTAGACGCTATCTTCTTTGATTGCGATGGTGTTCTCATCGATAGCGAAGAAAGTGGCAAACAAATCGAAGTAGCTGCGCTAAACAGCCATGGCTGTTCCATCAGCGTCGAAGAATACAATGATCGCTTCTTAGGAAAAACGACCAAAGATGTCTTTCAGACATTAGCCGCTGAAAATGATGTAATTTTTCATCCAGGCTTTGTTAAATTAGTTGAGAAACAAACCTTATCCTTGCTTGAAAAAGAATCGATTTGTATTCCTGGAGTTAGACAAGCCTTAGAGGAAATCACGCTACCAAAAGCGGTCGTGTCAAACGCCTATAATGAAAAATTACATACATTGTTAAAGGTAAACAATTTGCTACCTTATTTTAATGGACATGTTTACAGCGCCGATCTTGTTGACCACCCAAAACCGTATCCCGATATTTATGAATTGGCCGCGCGTGAAATGGGTGCAGCCCCCGAAAAGTGTCTCGTAATTGAAGACAGTGCAGCTGGTGTAAAAGCGGCAAGAGATGCAGGCATGCATGTTTTTGGTTTTTTTGGCGGCAGCCACCACACTTCCAACTACGCAGAGACACTTGAAAAAGCAGGAGTTGAGATTGTATTTAATGATATGTCTTGCTTGCCAGGTTTAATCCAACTTTATATGGCTACATGTTGATGGAGCAAAATCACTTTTGACTATGCTCATCTTTAAGCATGCTAAGTAGATAATCACTTCTGTTTTCAACTTTCATATTTTTCATAACTGGCTGTAAATAAGAGGATCAGATCCGCTAAATGGAAACTTTATTATGCGAATTTTCAAATCATTCACGCGCGAACAAAAAGAAGCCGTCGGCCTCCTTCAAATAGGCACATTCCTCGAATATTTTGATTTAATGCTGTACGTACACATGGCTGTACTACTGAACGATATCTTTTTTCCAAAAACTGACCCGCATACAGCGTCGCTTATCGCTGCTTTTGCCTTTTGCTCAACCTATGTCTTGCGTCCTTTTGGCGCCCTTTTATTTGGCTACATTGGCGACAATATTGGGCGAAAAACAACCGTTATTATCACAACAATAATGATGTCGGTGTCGTGCGCCGTCATGGCAAATTTGCCAACGTATGCGCAAATTGGCATCACAGCAACATGGATTATAACGATATGTCGCATTGTGCAAGGCTTGTCATCCATGGGCGAAATCATGTGCGCAAAAGTCTATTTAACTGAAATAACTAAAGCGCCAGAACAATATCCAGCTGTTTCGATGATTACGATCGCTTCATCACTGGGCGCCGTAGCCGCACTTGGCATAGCCACGCTTGTCACTACGACTAGTTTTAATTGGCGAATTGCTTTCTGGTTAGGCGCAGGCATTGCAGTCATTGGCTCAATAGCACGAACGAGGTTGCGTGAAACACCTGAATTTTTGAAAAAAATGTATGAAAAAAAGAACAAAATCAAAAAAGATGACAGTGAGCCGGCTCTCACGCATATTAAAAAAAGGACGATGTTTGCCTTTTTCATAACCTCTTGTGGTGGACCTTTAACATTTTACATTGTGTACATGCATTTCAATCCTCTGTTAAAACAGGCATTTGGTTACACGTCTGAAAACATTATTTTTCATAATTTTATTTTATCGCTCGTACAGGTGTCTGCATGCATACTTTTCTCTTTTATGAGCTACAAAATTCATCCTTTAAAAATAATGAAATTTGGAATTTCATGTCTTATTGGTCTGGTGCTTATGCTGCCAATTATAATTCCTCACATAACGCACTCTAACCAATTGTTTGCCTTACAATCACTGTTTCTATTGCTCTTTTTGTCGGACACCCCATCGGCGTCAATCTTCATAAAACAATTTCCTGTCTTAAAACGTGTAACTGCCACAAGCTTTTTGTATGCGCTTGCCAGAGCACTTATGTACCCAATAACATCGTTTGGCCTTATTTATCTAACGAATTTCTTTGGAACATTCGGCCTTTGGATTATTATGCTACCAATTGTTGGCGGCTACCTATGGGCAACGAATCATTATGCCTATCTCGAAGGCATGCAGCTACCAAAACTAACGTCGTTTTTAAAAGCGATAAAACTAAGTAAAAAAGAAGGGTCGGATGGATTCCCTACGGTTTAGCGTGCAAGAAAGGCAGAGCATGTCAATGGTGAGAAGAGGGCGAAGAAACATGCACTCGACTCATCACTTTTTAAGTGCATGGTACTCTCGTATTACTACTTCTTTGCAGAACTCGCAAATGGATTTTTATCACTAATCAGAACCAGCGACAATTCTTTTGCCTTACCCACATTCATCTGTTCCAAAATGCTTGATACTTTACGTTGCCCCATTAATGGGATTAGGTTTTTAAGCACGGCAATATCAAGTTTTTCAAAAACCTGCGCCGCACTCTTAGGCTTCATGCCTTCGTATACCTTAACCAAGTTAGCAAATTGATCGTGTGCTGTTTTATCTGTCTTCATGAGCAGTGACTCAATAGATTCTTTGAGTTTTGCAAGCTCTTCAACTTTATCTTTTTGTTGTTTTTCCACAATCAGTATTGCCGATTCACGTTCTTTTAAATGCGCTTCTCTCTTTTCAAGATCTTGCCTTCGTGTGTATAACTTCATTAACAGCTCTACCTCTTTCGGCGAACTCGTAGACAATGGATCAAACCCAGCAACATCTGTCGCTAATTTTGTGACAACTGACGTCTGCTTAGGCTGAGCCTGTTTGCGTGTGTCGGGCGCGTTAGTGGCTCCATTAGCCGGCTCATTTGACGTGCTAGCACTATTTTTCTTTTCGGCTACCACATCATCCTTCCCTGGAACCATAAGTGCTGGCTTATCTGTTCCCGCTGTTGCTTTTTTACCAACAGAAAAGGACACACCCAACACATTTACGTCATAGGCGCCAATTTCCCATTTCTCAATGACTTTGTCACATTTGGCAATGCAGAAAATAGTCAGATAGATAAGAAATAACCATAAATATTTTTTCTTTTTGTTCAAACAAAATGGTTTTCTTGATGCGTTCATTGAACGATTTTGCGACATACATTTCTGATTTTCAGCATGGTTCCCCCGAATGTTATTCTCCTTCTGAGCCTCAGCCCCACTCCGATTTATCACCTGATATGCCTTTGGAATTGCCATTTTCGTACCTAACTAAGATGTTCCTAACATTAATAATTATTTAGCGTAGCCCTCTAAGTTTTGCCATTATTCCACGCTCAACAGGATTAGGACGCCGTTTTTGCATCTCCCCCTCATATTCAGCATTGGATTTTTGTTCAGCTCGCTGCCGTGCTTGACTTGGTACAAAGAAATCGACATCATCGTCAACTGACCTGGAAGACGGAAGTATGAAAGATCTCGATGCAGAATCCTCTCTCTCATCAACGAAATTATTTTTCGTAAAGGGCGCTTGTTTTTGTGTCTGCGTCTGTTGTGCATTTTGCGCTGGCCGAGCAAGATCTCTCTGCAAAACAGGCTCAGCACGACGATCTAATGAACGCGCGCCTTCGGCAATACGCACTGTCTGCTGTAAACGTTGATCCATTTCACGTGCTTTTTCAATTATTTCATCCAGGCGCTTTGCCATTTTATCGCTATGCTCAAGCAAAAGATCGAAATCTTCTTTTAAATTTATTGCCACAGGAATATGTTCATTAAGACCCTGATTTCCAAGATCAGCTACTTTCTTTAGCGTATCAATAGAGTTTGAAATTTGCCCCAAATAACCTGACATGTTTTTCATAAAGGGTGATAGCTCTGCCCCTAGGTCACGCATTGTTTTAAGCCGTCCGCTTAATTTCAAACAAAAAACAATGGCCGCCAGCAAAAGACCAACCATAATCACATCGAAAAATAAATTTAACATCCTGCATCTCCTGCTTCATATTCCACTAGGTCTAATAAATTTTCTTGTATTTTAATTGCCACTTTTCCGTTTTTATGGCCAACAATTCCTCTAAACAACGAATGCTCACCGCTTTTTGCAGTCACTTGTGTTTGAGGATTTGAGGCAAAATAAATGCTATCCCCGACCTTCAAGTTTAATACCTTAGATAGCTGCATCATTTCACTTAAAAGGTGTATATCAAATGTGATCTCAGTTTCTTTAAGCTCTGATATCAAATGATGTTCCCAAATGGAGTCTCTGCCAAATTTCTCACCCATAAAATTCTGCAAAAGAAGTTCCCGAATAGGCTCGATTGTGGCATATGGTAAAAACAAGGATATTTTTCCAAAACGATCGTCAATTTCAACGCTTAATTTGACAAGTATCCCCGCATTTGATGCGCGCGAAATTAAGGCAAAGTGCGGATTGACTTCCAGACGTTCAAATACGAATTGAACTGGACTAACAGGTTCGAATGCTGCACTAAGATCTTCCAAAAATACATACATTAATTTCTCAATAAGATTGCATTCAATGGTTGTGTACATGCGACCATCCAAAGACAATCCTGAACTGCTATGTCTTCCACCAAGCAATACATCAACGATAGAATATATTAATGCGCTATCAACAACGATTAGGCCTTGGTTATCCCACTCATTGGCCTTAAATACACCCAACATCGCCGGCAAAGGAATAGAGTTTAAATAATCTCCAAAACGTGTTGATTTTGACGATTCCATTTTAATTTCCACATTATCAGATGTAAAATTACGAAGATTTGTCGACAGCAAACGAATTAGACGATCAAAAACAACTTCCAACATGGGAAGGCGCTCATAATAAATCATTGTTTTCTTGAGAATCGCCTCCATTCCTTTTCGTGCTGTGTGCGACCCCTTCGAACCTAAATCAAATCCTAATAATGCCTCTATGTCGCTTGGATTATCACTTAAGTCCTTATTTTTTTCATTTTCACCACCGAAAAGTAACGCATCAATGTCACTATCCGAAATTGGTGCCTTTGAAACCACTCGGCCCTCTTCTTGTGGGGTAGACTGAGAAGACTGAGGAAGAGGTGCAGCAGTGGGTTTACTCCCCGTCAATTCCCCCTGAATGTCAGAGAGGATATCGTCATTAAACGCATCCAGGTTAAGTGTCCCATCGCCCACTTCCTTTTGAATGTCAGAAAGGATATCATCTTTAAACGCATCCAGGTTCAGTGTCCTATCGCCCACTTCTTTTTGAATGTCAGAAAGAATATCATCCTTAAATGCATCCAGGTTCAATAATGCATTTTCAGAATTCTCATTTACGTTAAGATCTGTCAATTTTTTAGCATCATCAGCGCCAGCTGCCAGTTCACCAGCATGCAAGGAATCCAAGGTGCTATCGTTGTCATCAGTATCGTCATTCATTATAAAAGCACCTACTGTATGAGAAATTCTTTAATTAAAACCTGACGAATTTGCAGAGGCGCAATAAGGTTGGAAATTCGATTTTTAAGCTCTTGCCGCACACGTTCCACACCTACGGCACCTTCAGTATCGCTCACTTCAAGTTCGCGCAAATAAGTTTGAAATTGATCTATAATTAACGGTTTCATGTGATCAATAGCTTCTTTATCTTTTCCTTTTACAAGTTCAATAACAAATGAAGCCTTCAGTGTGGCAGGGCGTGAGTTTGTAGCTTTAAGATTTATAAGCACATCAGGAAGAGCCAGATATGTGATTTCCATAAGATTCACAAGACTTTCCTCTGCCTTATGTTCTTCTGTTTTTTCATGGTTCTCACCAAATATTTTGTCTTTAAGCGGTGTTAAAAACACAGCCGCCACACCTCCAGCGATGACAACAACTGCTATCACACATAGAATGATTATTTTAACCATGAATCATGCCCCAAGCTCTTAATCTCTACTTATCAACTCAACTTAATGCAATCTGCGCATCTTGCTTTTAGCTTCAATTTCAGATTGGCATTATTTAATTAAAATTTTATTAATAAAAGAAAAATTAATGCACTGGAATCGTTATACCGTTTTAAAAAGTTTTGAGTAGTAAGACATCAAAATTCGAGGTGCGCAGTGTACACTTGTACATGAGCAACAGAGATATTGCAGAGGACTGCACTAATTGAAAGTTAGTGAAAATGGTATAATATACCCATTACATTTCAAAATGAGGATTTTTAACGTTAATATTTTAATCCCGGAAGGGCTAAATCCCCCGCTGCTTGCGGCGAACTGTCTTCACGAGTAAGCCCATCCGTAAAATGATGCCCACTTGCCCGCTGCGTCCGGCGGGGAGAGGTTCTATGAAAATTAACATAGACTATAAGCCCTCCCTTTCACGCGAAAGAATGTACGTATAGTCTGCTTAAAGCAGAGAGAAAAGAATCACGTGAAGACACAGACTTCTTACAGGCATACAAAAACTCCGCTTCACGAGAGGACATAGACTTCTTACAGGCATACAAAAACTCCCCTTCACGTAA
>JAZKAK010000008.1:18714-55281 GCA_040389165.1 Pseudomonadota bacterium | reverse complement strand
AATATGGGGGAATTTCAACATTTTTTTAGATTTTAAAGGTGACCTTGGTAGTTACCATTGGATTTCTGCTCTCGCGCACATGACAAAGTTCCCACACTATAATACGACCGGCATTCAGACAATCGATGTTCTCGAAAAAATACCAACAACAATTCCAATTATAATTCTTCATTCCAAAAGGGACCATGTAGTGTCCTGTGATGATGGATATGCCATTTATCAAAAATTTCAAATGATGCAACATAAAGAACTCTATTTTTTTCCAAGCGAGCGATATATACATATTGATATGGTTCGGAACAGACTGCAAAAAAGAGAATCAAAAAAGGGTTTTGGGTATAAGCATATATACGAAGAAGTGAAAAATATTTCGTTAGGCATAAATCAGATTTATGCGCGAAATTTGCTTCCATTTAAGCGTGTGAGCATGCAAAGCAGTCCTGGTGACAATACACAAAACACTTTTGATTTTAAAAGAGTGCAACCAGAATTTGAGATTAATTATTATGAACCATTATTAGAGCGAGAAAATAGTCTAAGATTATCGCATAGTTATTTACCGCAATTACCAACAATTATATCAATTCAGGATTATCTGCCATTATTGTCCACCTTACATTCAGTTTACTTAAAAGCAATTCCTGTAACGATGTTTCTTGTGGCAAAATATCTTGCGTCGAACAAAAGCTAAGGTGAGTAATAACCGTAAAAGAGGGAAAACTATAAAATAGTATAATAAGGTAAGTCTAGCGTCAATTTATTATTCTTTTTGTACGCTTATTATTAAAGAAATCCAGACCTTCCATGACCAACAAGGATACAACCATAAAGACTAGACCAATTCCTTGAATCCATGTGATTTGCTCAGCTAGAAAGAACATACCAAATGCGAGTGTTGTGGCGGGCTCTAAAATTGAAATGAGCGAGGTCTTGATCGTACCGATTAGGTTTACAGCTTTAATAAAGAAGATTATTGGCAGTACTGTACAAATGATTGGCAGCGCGGCCAAATGCATCACTACGCTTAGCGGTGGCACCTGAAATGTGTTTGAGGCAAAACTTTGAACGGCAAAAAATAATCCCGCACCAAAGCATACCCAGGCCGTTAATGTAATTGCCTTTAGTTCTGTTGCGCGTGTTAAAAATACATACACAGCATAACCAGCACCGCCAATGATGCCAAGCACGAAGCCGATAAATACATCGCCTTGATAATGAAATTTAAAATCTGTTAAAAATAATAAAGCAATAAAAGCAAGCAGCATGCCTAATTTTTGCGAAATAGGTAATGTTTCTTTCAATATAACGTAATTTATAAGCGCAAGAATCATAGGATAGATAAAGAATACGGTCATCGCAAGACCGGTGCCAATATATTCGGCGCACTTAAAATAGAAGAATGATGAAACAACATAGCCAAGGATGGCCAATAAGAAATACCAAAACATTGTTTTGTTAAAGGTAAAAACAGTTTTAGGGAATAAACATGCAAGCAATAAAAATGAAAGCAAGAAGCGCCAGAACAGCATCGCTTCAATAGATAAACCCGTTGCTGTGATCTGAAGTCCAATAATGGGAAGGCTCCCGTATAAAACAGCAGAAAGAACGGCTAGAATAGTGCCTTTTACTTCTGTCGTCATTGATTCCTATTCCCAATCTCAGTATGTGCAGACTATATAGGAAACAAGCCATGTTTACAATCCAATTCTGGATGTTGGGTGAAACATTGATAGGAATGCACTAAATAACGTATACATATCTGCTCTCACTCTGTGAATATTTAACACAGTAAAAACACTTATATGTTAAAAAATCCCACAAAAGTGTTGCGTATAACTAACAAAATCCTTTATAAAATAACGAATATACATCGTGGAAAATAGTACGTGGAATTGTTCCAAAAACAACGAAAGCCCTTGGGGGCATCATATTCTTCCTAGCACATTTGCTGCTACCCTTCTTTTTTATTCATTTTCATCCTTAAATTATTCTCGGAGCTTATATGGCATCGTCCTCTTCACAGAAAATGGGTCTTTGGACCCTTGTTACACTTGTTACCGGCAATTTGGTTGGCTCTGGTGTCTTTATGTTACCGGCAACACTAGCTGCGTTCGGGTCAATTTGCATAGGCGGCTGGATTGTTACCTCACTTGGGGCCATTGTACTTTCACTTGTATTTGCAGCTTTGAGCGCACGTCGTCCTAAAATAGGTGGCCCACATACCTATGTCGAGGATGCTTTTGGTAAAACAGCAGGTTTTTACGTTGCCTGGGGATATTGGGTACTTTCGTGGGTGAGCAATGCCGCACTCGTTGTTGGTGCCATTGGATATACGTCGTCTATCTTTGGTGGCCTTTCACTGTTGACAACGTTTATGCTTGAGGCGGGATTAATTGCGTGTATAGCAGCCGTTAATTTGTATGGCTTGCAAGTGGCTGGTAGATTCGAATTCATTATTACGGTGCTGAAATTAGTTCCACTTGTTGTTGTGCCTATGATTGCGATGTTTTACCTTAACGTTGATAATTTTTTGCCATTTAATGGATCCACGTTTTCTGATTTCTCAGCAATTAATGCGACAGCACTATTGGCGTTATGGGCCTTTATTGGGCTTGAAACAGGTACGGTACCTGGGACGGACGTTGAGAATCCCAAAAAGAATATTCCACGGGCAATTTTAATTGGCACTTTAATTGCGGCCTTTGTGTATATCATTGGTACAGTTGCCATTATGGGGGTTGTCCCACGGGCAGAGCTATTGCACGCAAAAGCACCGTATGCGGATTTGGCAGCAATACTGTTTGGTGGTTACTGGGGCATTCCTGTTGCAATTGTCGCCGCCATTTGCTGCGTTGGTGCGCTTAATGGATGGACAATGGTTGTGGGCCGCATTGCCCTGGGCGCTGCGAATGATGGGTTGTTTCCAGCGATATTCAAAGGCACAACAAAACACGGTGCACCGCTGTGGGGGATTATCATTTCATCATTGTGTTCGATACCCTTTGTCGCACTATCTATGTCGGAAAGCTTGTTAAAACAGTTTAATTTCATTATTGATTTTTCGTTGACGTTGGTTCTCGTTATTTATCTGGCATGTATTGCTGCCTATTTTGTGATTTTAAAACGCGATCATAAGCTGAATGCAAAGGCGGTGATTATTGGTGGGCTTTCGGTGGCGTTTTCACTATGGACGCTATGGGGAGCAAGTCTTGTTATGTTGATGTGGTCATTTATTATTTTGGTCGCAGGCGTGCCTGTTTGGTTGTGGCAGAGATGTGCATTAAAGAACATGGGGGCACGGGTTGCTGCGTGAGTGGGTGGTACCGAGCACTATCTGAGAGATATTTGGTGTGAATGATTTGAAGAATGCGTGAGAGTCTTAAGGGGCAGTTCAATACGCAACGTTTAATAAGAAAAAGGCAGTCATAGTGGACTGCCTTTTTTGTTGAAATTAGGGGTGATTATTAGCTATTTTATTTCTTTTTTTGCCGCCGCCAGTAGGAACGACTTTTGCTGAAGTATCGGTTCGTGACCTAAGCTCCAATTTAGCAGCATCTAATTCAACTTTTATAGGGGGCCTATTCTTTTTAAAGGCATTCTTAAAGTCTGCATTTAATTTTACTATCAGAGCCTTCAGGCCCTTAATCGAAAAACTGGAGAGATCAGTGGTTGCAGCAGACGTTTTAACAGAAGTATTTACTGGCACAACATCTGTAATTGTAGTACTAACAGGCTCTGATATTACAGCTGCTACACTATGGATTACCTTCAAAACACTTGTTACAGGAGCTGAAACACCCGTTTCGCTAGATTCTGTGCTTGGAGTAGTAGCAATAAGTGCAGCTGAAGGTGCAGTTGGTACAACTATGCTCGGAGCAGTTAAAACAGTAGCTGAAACAACGCCAGAAACAATGAGTTCTCGTGCTACAGGAGAATCATCACCATTAGAAACGCCCTGAGCAGAACCGGCAAAGAAAGCTTGCGCTACAGGTGTCTCTACTACAGCTGCAGTAAATGGATCTATTGCAGCGCCATCAGCCACCTTAAATAAAGCTGCAGATTCTTTTATAATTAAAAATTGCTTAACCTTAGCAATTCCTTCGGCATGTTTTGTAAGTGCAGCATTAAAACACTTTACAAACATGTCGCGGTCAATCGTTCTGTTAAGAGCTGCGATTGCATCTAATTTACCTGCTAATTCACCAGCAGTAGGTGTAATTATAGCTGCAGCGGTAAAACCATCAGAAAATATCAAATCTGTAACAAGTAAATCTGCAATTTCATTGATAAGATTAAGCGCTTTAAAGTGATTGCTGCGGTAATCGCCTTCTTTTAACTTTACGTTGGAAAGCTTATATTTTAAGTTGTATTCGGCTTCTGTCCCTGCAGCAAGATGTGTTATTTTCTCACCAAAAACAGCACCAATAATCGCTTCGATCGTTTCAGTTCCTGCCAGTGTATGGGCAAGATTCTTAGTAGTGATAAGGTTGTTAAGTTTTGTTGTTGTATCTTTGTACTGAGTCGCATCTTCATGATGATCGCTCTCGTTATAGATGTGACTACGTTCAGTATCAGTCTCCGTCAAAAATTGAATAGCAGGTGCTTCGTCGAATACTGGTGCAGTAGCTGCATTCAGAGTCACCGTTGTTAATGTATTATCAGCTCCAGCAGGCACGACAGCAGGCAGTATCATCGCTGAACAATGTGTTGTGACAAAGGCCGCCAACAGCATTGATTTTAAATAAAAATTTAAGTTCATTTTAATATCCTTTTATATTATTGATATGTTCTAACACGTGAATATATAGCACACACGTACACATGTATTCAATCTATTTTAAATAGCCACGTTGCTGAAAATTATAGTAGTTGTGCATAAATTGATTGCAATACACAGCTATATCCTTTCGTGTATTCACCAGGTGACACAGTGATCTTTGATGATTCTAAATTTACAGACATTTTGAGATGTCCGAATCACGCCATGGTAAGCACAATGTATGGAATAGTTATGGTTTTTTCAATGAAACATATGCGCGAAAAAAGCGTCAAAGCAAAGCTTATAGGAGGGGGGGGGCACTGCCATTAAGTCAAGGAACTGCATAGTCTATCCGCCGTCATCACGACCATGGTGATCCAGGAAAACAGCCAACTGGATGGCCACACCCCTGCGGGATTCGCCATGACGATAGCAGGAACGTCTTAACTTAATGGCAGTGAGGAGGGGAGGTGGCCTGCAGCCATAATTGAAATGCCGCAGCCATTACGACTGAGCCATGAGGACCTAGTAAACCAAAGGGTTTCTTGAACAAACGAAACTAGCAATCAGTTGTTGGTGTATTAAGCTTGGATGAGAATCTTTTGTTGTTCTGGAAAACGCTGTTTTAAATAGGTCGACGCGCAACGTGCTATATCAGGCGTTTTATTTTCAAAGAAATGATCTGCGCCTTCTATAAGTTGATAATCAATTTTAATACCGCGTTGGTTACGTAATTTAGTTACCAAGGCATCAACAGCTGGCTGAGGAACAATTGTGTCTTGTGTGCCTTGAATGATTTGTCCAGAAACAGGGCAAGGTGCCAGGAAATTAAAATCGCAACGATTGGCCGGCGGACTTACTACGACAAAACCTTCAAGCTCAGGACGACGCATAAGCAATTGCATGCCAATCCATGCACCAAAAGAAAAACCGCCCACCCAGAAATGAGCAGCAAGAGGGTATGTCGATTGCAACCAATCAAGTGCTGCTGCTGCATCACTTAATTCACCTTCACCATTATCAAAAGATCCTTCAGAACGGCCAACACCACGAAAATTGAAGCGAAGCGCACCAAAACCACGATCAATAAATGATCTGTATAAAGCGTATACAATTTTATTGTTCATGTTGCCGCCTGCTTTTGGATCGGGGTGTAAAAGCAACGCAATAGGTGAACTCTTCGTTTGACCTGGATGATAGTGTCCTTCGATGCGGCCTGCAGGACCGTTGAATATTACATCTGGCATACGAATCTCCCGTATTTTTGGTGCGTGACAATTGCCTGTCATGCAAATGAATATAATGTTATTTGTTGTACATATTTTTCAAAAAAAGAAACTTGACTTTTTTAGTCAGGATACCTATTTTGAGAGATAAGCTCTATAATCTACTAAAATACATAAAGTAGCTTATGTCAAATGCATTAACGGAATGTTAGCATGTTTTTAATCCAAAATTCTATTATCTTTTTGAGTTCTATCAAATGAAATTAAGCACAAAGGCGCGTTATGCGGTAATGGCATTACTTGATATGCTCAAGGAAGGTAAGGAAAAACCAGTTTCGTTGGTTTCTATCGCAGAACGTCAGTCACTTCCATTGCCTTATTTAGAGCAAATCTTTCTTAAATTAAGAAAAAGCAATCTCGTGCAAAGCACACGCGGTGCACAAGGTGGATATGTATTTGCACGTGATCCGGGTGACATAACATTATTTGATGTTCTGCTTTCTGTAGACAAGGCTTTTAAATCCAAGCGTTGCCACAATGCCACGATGGGATGCCAGCCAAACGGTGCACGCTGTTTAACACATGATTTATGGGCAAAACTAGACGATGTTATAGAAGAGTTCTTCAAAAACTTGACGCTGAGGCATGTGATTGACCGTGATGTTTGTAATATGGTCTTTTTAATGCGACATAAAGCTAACGTAAAAGAAATAGACACAAAAGCTGCATGATGAAAATAGTAGAATGTCTTAATTTAGATTACAACGCAACGGCGCCTCTGCGATCCATTGCGCGTGCTGAAGCCTTGCAAGCAATGGACATGGCCAAAGGTAATCCTTCTTCTGTCCACAGCTTTGGCCGTAATGCACGAAGTATGCTTGAAAACGCACGAACACGGATTGCGGAAGCGCTTTCAATTGAATCAAAACAGATTGTTTTTACAAGCGGCGCCACAGAATCAAATGCCATGGTGATACGTGGCTTTAAAGGGCCAATTTTAGTTTCCGCTATTGAACATAGCTCACTCTTGGAAGCACGGGATGATGTAACATTGGCACCAGTTGATGAAAATGGCGTGGTGCTTGTTAGTTTTATTGAGAAATGGCTACAAGAACACCAAGGACATTCACTTGTGTCTGTTATGGCTGCCAATAATGAGACGGGTGTTGTGCAGCCAGTTGATGAAATTTATGCATTGTGTAAACGTACTGGTGCTTCTTTTCATAGTGATGCTGTACAAGCTGTTGGTCGGATTCCTTTGAATTTAGCGCACTTTGACTGTATTTCATTGTCGGCTCACAAACTTGGCGGCTTGTCCGGAGTTGGTTGTGTTATTATCAAAGAGAGTTTTCCATTAAATGCTTTGTTAAGAGGTGGTGGACAAGAACGCTCTTATCGTTCAGGGACAGAAAATATTGTTGGTATTTGTGCATTTTCGGCTGCAGTGGAAGAAGCAATGAGTATTGAGGAACTTAATAATTGGCGAAATGTTGAAGAGCTCCGTATTATGCTTGAAGCCGAATTAATGACTGTATGTGATGACGTAAGAATCATCGGAAAAAATGCTCTGCGTCTTGCCAATACTACCTGTATAACGATGCCTAATCTTAAAGCTGAAACCCAAGTTATGCGTTTTGATCTTGAAGGAATTGCCGTCAGCGCTGGCTCTGCTTGCTCATCTGGAAAAATAAAAAAATCACGTGTATTGGCAGCCATGGGAGTTCCTGAAAGTATTGCTAAAACAGCCATTCGTGTGAGCTTATCACCAAAAACAACCAAACAAGATATTAAGAGATTTATTTCAATTTGGAATGATATATATCGTTCCATTAATCACAATGACGATAAAAAGGTAAATGCAGCATGAGAAACATAATGAATTTGACGCCACCTGTAAAATTGCCCCAAAATCATCTCATCCCTCAGGGTCATATTTACATGGATTATCAAGCGTCAACACCGTGTGATCCTCGCGTGCTTGAACGAATGATGCCTTATTTTTGTGGTGTTTATGGAAATCCACATTCACGAAATCACGTTTATGGCTGGCTCGCTGAGGAGGCAATTGAATTAGCGCGCCACCAAATAGCAGAATTAATCAATGCTGATGAACGTGAAATTATTTTTACGAGTGGTGCAACAGAATCAAATAATTTAGCCATTAAAGGCGTAGCAAGCTTTTATGGAGACCAACGTCGCCACATCGTAACGTGTGTGACTGAGCATAAATGTGTCCTAGAATCATGCCGTGCTCTTGAAAAACAAGGTTTCAGTGTAACGTACTTACCTGTACAGCCAAATGGACTCATTGACATTGAACATTTAGAAGCAAGCCTGTGTGAAGATACGCTTCTTGTGTCTATCATGGCGGTAAACAATGAAATTGGTATAATTCAGCCAATTGCTGAAATAGGTGCCTTGTGCCGCAAACGAAACATCTTTTTTCATACAGATGCTGCACAAGCTGTTGGTAAAATAGCAATTGATGTTGAAGCCATGAATATTGATTTATTGAGTATATCTGGCCACAAAATGTATGCTCCAAAAGGTATAGGTGCGCTTTATGTCAGGAGAAAACCACGTGTACGTTTAAATGCACTTATCACAGGTGGCGGGCAAGAGCGTGGAATGCGATCGGGCACATTGCCAACGCCATTGTGTGTTGGGCTTGGGCATGCTGCTTTTATTGCAAAAAATGAAATGGAAGAAGAATCAAAACGTGTTAAAGCCCTAACAGATCGTATATTAACAGAGATTCAAGAAAAATTGCCGGAAGTGTATTTGAACGGGGACGCTGTTAAACGTGCTCCAGGTAATTTGAATTTAAGTTTTGCACATGTTGAAGGTGAGGGCCTGATGATGGGGATTAAAGAATTATCTGTATCGTCTGGTTCGGCGTGCACATCGGCGTCACTTGAGCCTTCGTACGTTTTGCGTGCAATTGGTGTAGAAGAAGGTCTTGCGCATACCTCAATTCGCTTTGGTATTGGGCGTTTTACAACACTAAACGAAGTCGATCGTGCAATTGAAAAAATTATAAAAGCTGTCGAGCGCTTACGCCAAATGAGTCCTCTTTGGGAAATGGCACAAGATGGGATTGATGTTAAATCAATCAAATGGGCTACACATTAAAAAGATATAAAAAGAATAGGGAGAGAGTCATGGCATACAGCAGCAAAGTTATTGAACACTACGAGAATCCAAGCAATGTTGGAACTCTTAATAAAGAAGATCCGACAGTTGGAACAGGCCTTGTCGGCGCGCCGGCTTGCGGTGATGTGATGCGTCTTCAAATAAAAGTAAGCCCTGCTGGCTTTATTGAAGATGCTAAATTCAAGACGTTTGGGTGTGGTTCAGCGATTGCGTCTTCATCCGTGGTTACTGAATGGATAAAAGGCAAAAAATTGGACGAAGCACTTGAAATTAAGAATCATGAAATAGCTAGTTACTTAGCACTACCACCTGTGAAAATTCATTGCTCGGTTTTAGCTGAAGAGGCCATTAAAGCAGCAATCGAAGATTACAAATCAAAGAATTCACAGCAATCTTTTGAAGCAGCATAAATAGATGAGATCGCCTATTACTCTTACTGAACAAGCGGTAAACCGTGTCCGGATGCTTCTTGATGGACGTGGAAAGCCATCTCTTGGAATTCGCATCGGTGTGAATACTAAGGGCTGTTCGGGATTATCGTATACATTGGAATTTGCAGATGAGTTGAACCAATTTGATGAGTCCTTAACTGTTGACGATATTACTGTTTTTATTGACCCTAAAGCGACCTTGTTTATTTTAGGAACAGAAATGGATTTCGTTGAAGATAAAATGCAATCTGGTTTTACATTTAACAATCCCAATGAAAAAGGTCGTTGTGGCTGCGGAAAGTCATTCCATGTTTAAACAAAAAACACTTAATTTGTGGTAACAATTTTGATGAATAATTTATTACATAAAAATCAAAATGCCATAGGACTAGGCGTGACCCCCTTTGCATTATTGTCAGTTTTACCGACATATACTATTGATTGGCTCGTGGTGGATCATAATTTATCTATTTTGCAAGAAACACTTCATCCTGATTGTTACCCTCTTGGATCACACGAACGCGAACTTGCGGATGTAACGTTAAGCTTGATCAACAATGCTTATAGTGTATTAAAAGATCCGATTCAACGCATAAGAGCTTTGTTTGACGTAAGAAACATACCGATACCTGGTAAAAATGGCCAAACAATTAATGATCCGTTGATGATGGACGAGGCGTTTTTATTAAAAGAATCCTTAGATGAGGCATGTATAAAAGGACAGATTGATCTATTCATTAAAAGTTTAAATGAACAACAAAAGCTTCTTGAAGATCACTTTAATAACGCATTCCTAAACAACGATGAAATTAAGATGAAGAAGACTTATATTCGCCTTTCTTTTTGTCTTAAGACGCTAAATGATGCGAAGGCATTTTGTTTTGAAAACAAGGGGAAGTGATATATTCTTGCAATTAACTGAACCAACACAAGCAAAACGCGCCGTGACAAGTGAGCCTATGTCATATGCAATTGGCATTGATCTTGGTACGACTCATTCGGTTGTGTCAATCGCGCATTCACAGACAGAAGTCAACGTCCTTGTTATTGATGGCAGCCCTTTGGTTCCTTCTGTTATAGCATACGTTGATGGTACGCCTCTGGTTGGCACTAAAGCGACCACTCTACCTGGTGGTTTTTCATCGTTTAAACGTTTTATGACTAATCCCGCCGCTTTCATCCGTGATGATAAATCACCAATTATTTTATCGGCTGAACTGCTTAGAAAACTTCGCAGTGATGCTGAAATTATTTTAAAAAAGCCAGTCACAAAAGCTGTTATCACTGTGCCGGCTTATTTTGATGATACGGCGCGTCAAGCGACGAAAGATGCAGCTTCCCTCGCTGGAATTGAAGTTTTACGGTTACTAAATGAACCTACTGCTGCTGCATTAGCTTACGGTCTTGATCAGCAGGCGCTTAAGCAACAAACTGAGGGCATTTATGCTATCTATGACTTAGGTGGTGGTACGTTTGATATTTCACTTTTAAAGATGACTAGGGGAGTCTTTCAAGTGCTTGCTACCGGTGGTGACGTACATCTAGGGGGTGATGATATTGATGATGCTATTGTCAATCATTGGAAAAAAACAGGTACTCACTATACAAAAATGGCACGCACCGCGAAAGAAGCACTTTCCACAAATGATTCGTGGAGTTATGAAGATGTCCAACTAACACGTGTTGAGTTGGAATTGCTCTCTAAGCCAATTATAGAAAAAACTATTGTCGTAGTTGAAGGCGTCCTTAATGATGCAAAGTTGTCTGTTGAGGCTATTCAAGGTGTCGTTCTTGTTGGTGGCGCAACACGTATGCCTCTTGTTCAATCTCTTGTTTCTACAATATTCAAACAGACACCACTAACTAATCTTGATCCTGATCAGGTGGTTTCACGTGGCGCGGCACTTCAGGCTTTTATGCTTACGCAAGGGCAGGGAACTCTTCTTTTAGATGTGACCCCCTTATCGCTTGGAATTGAAACGATGGGTGGGCTCGTTGAAAAGCTAATACCACGAAATACAGCTATTCCAACATGTGTTAGTCAAGAATTTACCACTTATGAAAATAATCAAACAGCTCTTAAATGTCATATTGTTCAAGGAGAGCGCGAATTAGTCGCTGATTGTCGTTCACTTGCACAATTCACGTTAGAAGGTATTCCACCTATGCCGGCAGGTGTAGCACGGATTTCTGTTACATTTCAGCTTGATGCAGATGGTTTGCTATCTGTTGAAGCCTTTGAATCAACAACACAAAAGAAGCAAACGATTATGGTTAAACCAAGTTATGGTTTGTCAGAAGAAGAACTTCGATGTATGCTGTGTCAAAGTCAAATGCATGGCCTTGAAGACATGCAAAAACGTTTATTAATAGAAGCAAAGGTTGATGCAGAACGTCTTTTACGTTATTGTCAATCGGCCATTGAAGTTGACGGACATTTATTAAATGAGGATGAATTAGCATCAATTGTTATAATTTTATCCACTATGGAAAATGTACTACAAACAGATAATAAAGAACTAATTCGCGAACAAAGCGAAGCTTTGAAACAAGCTACGTCAGTATTTGCAGCGATTCGAATGAATCATGCAATTCAAAAGAAACTTATAGGAAATAAAATTTAGCTAAACTAAGGAAAAAATATGGCACGTATGAAATTTATAACAGTTGATGGTGAGACACACGAAGTTGATGCACCTTTAGGGCTATCTGTTCTAGAGATAGCGCACCGAAATAAAATAGACCTTGAAGGTGCTTGCGAAGGATCGTTGGCTTGCTCTACATGTCATGTCGTCGTTGAATCAGAATGGTACGATTTATTGACAGAGGCTACTGAAGATGAAGAAGATATGTTAGATTTAGCGTTTGGCCTTACGCACACCTCACGCCTTGGCTGTCAAATAACAATGACAGATGAATTAGATGGGCTCACCGTCCGTGTGCCATCTGGTACGCGTAATATGCAAATAAAATAATGCGTTGGACTGATATTTACGATATTGCTATTGCACTGGAAGAAGCGTACCCAACGGTTGATATCTTAGCCGTAAAGTTCACAGATTTGTGGAAATGGGTACAAGTACTTCCAGATTTTGATGATCAGGCTGAACGAAGTAATGAGCGTATTTTAGAAGCGATTCAGATGGCCTGGCTAGATGAACGGGGGTAGTTAGGCGAAATTGGCAACTACTCGTAGAAAATATGTCTTAGCAAAAGAAAAAAGACACATACATAGATAAAATTGAACGTATATACCTATTTTCAACTCATTTCACGAAAAATAGGTGTTGGTATTCTCTATTATTCCCGTTTCCCGTCATTGCAAAAAAGCCTTGTCGCTTAAAGCAATCCATATCTTTTCAACAACCCTGGACGGCAGCGCCCTTTAGGATCAAAATGACGGTAACGTTCGCAAGATGATCTGTATAGTGGGTATATGTTTCCGCGCTAAGGCTATCCCCACACATGGTGGAGACAGCCTTAATAATATATGGATAATGTTTTAACAGAGACTACGTATCCAAGAAACTACGCAATTTACGTGAACGACTTGGGTGCTTTAGCTTGCGCAACGCCTTCGCTTCAATCTGACGAATACGCTCACGTGTGACGGCAAACTGTTGACCAACTTCTTCAAGTGTATGATCCGTGTTCATGCCGATGCCAAAACGCATACGTAGGACACGTTCTTCACGTGCTGTCAGTGTTGATAAGATGCGCGTTGTTGTCTCACGTAGGTTTGCATGAATTGCCGAATCGATTGGCAATACAGCATTCTTATCTTCGATAAAGTCACCAAGGTGGCTATCTTCTTCATCACCAATTGGTGTTTCCAAACTGATTGGTTCTTTCGCAATTTTCATGACCTTACGCACTTTATCAAGCGGCATCATAAGTTTTTCTGCGAGTTCCTCAGGCGTAGGCTCGCGTCCAATATCATTCATCATTTGACGTGATGTGCGAACCAATTTATTGATCGTTTCAATCATATGTACTGGAATACGAATAGTACGTGCTTGGTCAGCAATCGATCGTGTAATAGCCTGTCTGATCCACCATGTAGCATACGTTGAAAACTTATAACCACGTTGATATTCAAATTTATCAACAGCTTTCATCAAACCAATATTTCCTTCTTGAATAAGATCCAAGAATTGCAAACCACGATTTGTATACTTCTTTGCAATTGAAATAACCAAACGAAGGTTTGCTTCAATCATTTCTTTCTTTGCACGTGAAGATTCACGTTCGCCACGTTGAATTGAATTAATCGTCTGACGGAAATCATTGAATGGTAATCCATATTTTGCTTCGATCTCAGCTGTAGCAGCAATAATTTCATTTAAGGTTTCATCTTCAGCAAGTAAAAAATCAGCCCAACCTTTATCTTTTACTGTTTTTAGGCCTTCTAGCCATGCTTCGCTGTATGCTTGATTTACCAACCGAGGTTGAGCCTTGTCGCGTTTAATCCCTTTTGCTTCCGCAGCGCATAATAAATGACGCTCGTAAAACATAACAGATTTATTGAGTAGCGAGTGATGTTCAACAAGATCTTCGATGCGCTGAGCATTAAATTTAATTTCTTGAAACACTTCAACTAACTTATCGCGAGTCGCAATATATTTTGCATCCCCTGTTGACAACGACTTCTTTTTTGCAATGAGTGCAGCTTGCATTGGGCGAAGTTCATCAAACAAACTTAAGTACTTATCAAATAAAAGCTTTAATTTATTGCGTGCTGCTTCATCTGCGTCAGATAATACAACGACAACTTCTTCAATCTGCACGTCTTCTGCAAGCTCGTTATCATCCTCTGCCGGCTCTTCTTCAAAGTTTGATGACGTATCTACGCTAATTAAATCGCGTGTCATTAATTTACCTTGAACAAGAAGATCGCACCATGCAGTGATAAGTTGTGTTGTGACCGGACTTTCACACAAACCGCCAATCATTGAAATAACACCAGATTCAATGCGTTTGGCAATCGCTATTTCCCCTTCACGAGACAAAAGCTCAACGTTCCCCATTTCACGAAGATACATACGAACAGGATCGTCTGTGCGGCCGGTTACTTCTTCTTCTGTTTCTTCTGCATTGTCAGTAAAATCAAAATCTGATAAATCAGGTTTAACTGCTGTTTCATCGCCAGTGAGCGCTTCTTCGGCTTCTTCATCGCTATCAACAATGCTAATGCCAATTTCAGCAATCATTGTCATGGTTTCGTCAATTTGATCAGATGATAACTGGTCTTGAGGCAAAGCCTCATTTAGTTCATCATAAGTGACATAACCGCGCTCTTTACCCTTTGCGATTAATCGCTTTAGAGTTGGATTAGCTTTGCTTAGTTCAATCAATGGAACATCCGTTGATTCATCTGATGCATTATGTTCAACTTTTCGCATAGGTCGACTTGCCATTTTTAAAGTTTCTCCTTATTAAAAGTTTAAAATTATTAGTTTTTCGTATCATGATTTAGTACCGTTTTAATCTGCTGCCATTGTTCCCAGCTTTTTTCATTCAAAGAAGACTTTAAGCGCGCTTTCATCATGATTGTTTCTTTTTGAATCCGTAATCTAAAATAATGTTGATGCCACACGTCCATCCATCCTTGGAAAGCAAGCTCGCTATCCACACCAATCATCGCAAAAGGCGCTATCGACTTTAAATCAATAATATCCAACTGAAATAATGTATCAGAAAGCCCTTTATTAGTAGCTTCGTTAGTTAGATTTTCCACGCTACTGAATGTTTGTTCACATAAAAAATCACGAAATGTAGCAAGATCATGAGGCAAATCGTCTAAAACGACCATTGCTTCGTATACCCTTGTTACTAATGTGGGGTTGTTTTTTAAAGTTGCCAACAAAATCTTTGCTGGTAAGTGATTTTTTTTAACTTTTTTTAATATTTGCACAATTTCAGACGTCAAAATAGGTGAAAAGTTACTATCTCCTACACGTTTGTTCGTTTGGATCCTTGCTTGTTTGATAAACGTATTAAAGTATTGATAAAATCTATCACTAAAATCACGTCGGAAAAACTGTTTTAAATCTGCATCAACGATTGCATCAACATGTTCAGCAAGCGCTTTCTTGAAAACAGTTTTTTCTTCTGGTGTGGCTTTTGAAGTGATAGTGAGCTTTTTTAAATACCCTGTCCACACAGCATCCGCAAGCGATGATGAGCGTTGTAGGAATTTAGTGAAATCATGTTTTCCATACGTTTTAAGATAGGTATCTGGATCTTCACCCTTTGGCAAAAAACAGAACTGAACAGAAAAATGTGGTTTCAATAAAGGAAATAATCGTTGTGCTACGCGAAAAGCAGCCTTTTCTCCAGCTTCATCTCCATCGAAACAAAAGATGGGAGAGGGATGTCGCTGCCAAAGGCGTTTTATATGTTCATCTGAAAAGGCTGTTCCGAGTGGTGCCACGGCAGTTTCAAAACCAAATTGATGTAATGTAATCACATCCATGTAGCCTTCGACCACTAAGGGTGCTTTATCGCGTGATACTGCTTTAAAGGCTTGGTGTTGTGCGTATAAAACAGAACTTTTATGAAACAACGGGGTTTCTGGTGAATTAAGATACTTTGGCATTTGCTCTTTCGAAAGCGCTCGGCCTCCAAATGCAATTACGCGTCCTTTTGCATCACATATAGGGAACATTAAACGACCCTTAAAACGATCGGCTCCGTTTTCGGTGACTAGCCCAACAGCAATTAAATCTGCTTGTTGCGCACCTTTTTTACGAAGTGTATCCCCAAGGCTTTCATGCGCAGGTGCAAAACCAATACGGAAGCGTTGTATCATTTCATCGGTTAAAGAACGAGTTATCAAATAATCACGTACACTTTGCGCTGCTGGCGTCAAAAACTTCTCTTGATACCACGTGCATGCTTGCTCCATAAGCTCTAGATATTTATTCTGCTGCGAATCCTTGCTTTGTTGAATATCAGAATCGCTAGCTTCACCTTCATGGAACGCATGCGTTGATAGTCGCGTTTTTTCAGGAAGTTGAACACCTGCTCGATCTGCAAGATGTTTGAGGGCTTCGCTAAAAGTCATGCCCTGGTGTTCTGTTAAAAATGTGAAGTGATCACCATGTTGACCACACCCAAAGCAATGATAGGTTCCTTTAACATTATCAATATTAAAGGAAGGTGATTTTTCGTTGTGAAAAGGACAAAGGGCCACAATCCTTCCCCCACGACGTTGCAATTGCACGAATGGCGACAAGACATCGGTCATCATGATGCGATTCTTAATTTGCTCAGTAACGCTTGAAAGTTCAGACATTAATGCTTTGCTTGCCTTTTACAACTATGCCTTTCGCTTTCCTTGTGATTTCAAAGATGCAATACGCATATACGGATTGTGTCGTGCTGTCTTAAAGATACTTCATAGAAGTCACGCTAACAACGTACTCCCTTTTGCAAGGCTCTACAATCCCAATTTTTCATGTATTAAAATTCGTGTGTTTTCAACACCATAAAGGGCGATAAAGGATCCCATGCGAGGCCCTTCTTTTTGCCCAAGCAATACTTCATACATCGTACCAAACCAACTCCGCAAATCAGTAAAATCATGGCGTTTTCCAACTTCGAAGACTTCCATTTGAAGATCCTCTGCGGACGCTGTTGATGGAAATGCATGGAGTTTTTCAGCAAGTTCGATTAATGCAGCACGTTCTTGATCTGTTGGTGTTCGATACTCTTTATGGGGAGCAATAAAATCATGATAATAACGAATTGCAAAGGTAATCAAACGATCTAGCATCTCGTGTGATTGTGGACAGGAACTATCGACATATTTTTGCACAAATCCCCAAAGAATGGATTTATCTTCAGCATTACAAACGGAAGCAAGATTGAGCAATATATTAAACGTGAGGCCAACTGATTGTTCTGTTGGGGGATTGCCCGCATGCACGTGGTAAACAGGATTATCTTTTTGATTGTCTGCCGATTGACTATGAAATTTTTGCATGTGCGTTAGATATTCATCAACTGCTTTAGGAATCGTATCAAAATAAAGTCGTTTAGCCCTTTTCGGTGATTGATACATATAGTAGCTCAGACTTTCATGTGGAGCATACTTAAGCCAATCGTCAATGGTAATACCATTACCTTTAGACTTCGAAATTTTCTGGCCTTGTTCGTCAAGAAAATGTTCGTACGTTAAGTTTTCAGGCGCACGTCCGCCTAATGTACGGCAAATCTGACTCGAAAGTTTAACTGAATCAATCAAATCCTTACCTGACATTTCATAATCAACGTCAAAAGCTTTCCAGCGCATTCCCCAGTCTACCTTCCACTGAAGTTTGCAATGTCCGCCTGTAATCAGAGTTTCAGTCAAGATACCAGTTTCAGGATCACGGTATATGATTGTATCGCTCTCTGGACGCAATTCTTCCATTTTAACCTGCAACACCACACCTGTTCGAGGGCATATGGGTAGAAAAGGGCTGTAGGTCGCGCGACGTTCGTCTCTCAGTGATGGTAATATTAAAGACATGATTTCCTGATAATGACTAAGCACAAGGCGTAACGCATCGTCAAAACGACCATTTTTGTACCAGTCAGTGCTGCTTTGGAATTCGTAATCAAAGCCGAATGAATCTAAAAAATCACACAGCATTGCATTATTATGCTGTCCAAAACTTTCATACTTTCCAAATGGATCTGGCACTTGCATCAATGGTTTTCCAACGTGCAATTTTAGCATTTCTTGTTGTGGCACATTATCAGGGACTTTGCGCAATCCATCCATATCATCTGAAAACGCAAATAAACGTGTTGGAATATCTGATAATTCAGCAAACGCTTTACGCACCATGGATGTACGTGCAACTTCACCAAATGTGCCGATGTGAGGCAAGCCCGACGGACCATAACCAGTTTCAAGCAACACAAAACCTTTTTCTGGTGTCTTGTTATGAATTCGATTGAGAATGCGACGTGCTTCCTCAAAAGGCCAACTTTTGGGCTGAAATTCGGTTTGCTCTTGTGTGACAGGATTGATTATCTGATTTGACATATGAAAGTTGCAATACAATTAATGTTTCTTATTTCTATATGTCACATAATTCAGGGGAAAAAATCAAGCTTAACTTTCTTTCAACCACTCGGCAATTTCAAGTGCTGCATACGTTATAATGCCGCGTGCGCCTGCGCGTTTAAAAGCCATGCATGATTCCATGAACGCATTCTTCTCATCCATGTAACCAGCTTCGGCTGCTGTTTTGACCATAATATATTCACCGCTAACATGATACGCCAGAACAGGCGTATAGGTTTGTTTTGTAAGCTCAGCTATAACGTCTAAATAAGGCAATCCAGGTTTTACAATCAGCATATCGGCACCCTCGTTAACATCAAAGGCAGCTTCGTGCAGAGCCTCGCGTATATTACGAAAATCCATTTGATACGTTTTTTTATCTGATAGGCCTATAAGTGCTTTTGCGCCAACAGCAACCCTGAATGGCCCGTAAAAACTAGAGGCATATTTAGCTGTATAGCTGATGATTAATCGATCGTCAAAACCATGTGCGTCCAATGCGTTTCTAATAGCACCGACTCTGCCATCCATCATGTCGGATGGGCATAATGCATCTGCGCCGGCTTCGGCTAACACAAGTGCTAATTGAACTAAGCGTTCAACTGTCACATCATTGTTAACTTTTTCGTTGATTATCACACCATCGTGACCGTGCGCTGTATAAGGATCAAGTGCAATATCTACAAAGATTCCAATTGGTAAATCTTTGCTTCGAATGAGACGGAGGGCTTTTGCTACCAGCGTGTTTGGGTTGCGTGCTTCGGAGGCAGAATCATCTTTTTTATCGGCTTCAAGCGCGGGAAATAGCATGATCGCAGGAATTCCGCACGCAATTATTTTTTCAACAATGCTCGGCAATTCAGCCAAGGTATAACGATAAAATGGTGCATAAGGAATTGGGTCTGCTTGCAATGAATCTTCACGTATAAAAATGGGTAAAATCAGATCATTAATAGATAAATGCGTTTCCGCAACAAGGTTGCGAACCCATGGTGCTTGACGCAGACGACGATGGCGTGTGGAAGGGAAAGATCCGAGCATTGAACGTGTTCTCGCTTTAACTTTGTTGAGTATCAAAGGATTCTGTTCTGATACTTCCTTCAGCATCGATCAAAATTTGATCAACCTTTAGTTTAGCCTTTAACAGTTTTTCTTCGCAGAATTTACGGAGCATGCTACCACGTTCAAAGGCTTCAATAGCTTCTTCTAGCGGCATTCGACCTTCTTCTAATTTTTTTACAAGTATTTCAAGTTCGCTCATTCCATCTTCGAAATTCTGAGGCATTAATGCTGTTGTCATGGTTTTTTACCCTACACGATTTTATGATGTTAATGGCTATATTAAAGGAAAGTCCTGTAAAGATCAAATATTAGAAAATTCCAAAAAAATACGTTTTGAGGGTATGTTATTTTTAAATTATCTTAGGGTTGACACATTTTTGGCAACATTGTAGATTTGATATATATATTTTCGTTAGAGTTTTTATCGTATGCAAACAGTTGATTATATTATTTTTTGGTCATACCTTGTTGTTATTTTAGGAACAGGTTTGTGGGTTAGCCGTTCGGTAAAAGACTTAAAAGATTATGCTATTGGCGGAAAGTCTTATTCAGCTTTTTTTGTCTTTGCTACGTTATCTTCCTCGTTTATCGGAGGAGGGTTCACCACAGGTCTTGCCGAGAAAACATATACCCTTGGCCTATTTTATGTGGTTGCTCTCTGGGGATTTAGCCTTAAAGAAATCCTGGTGGCAAAATATATTGCACCAAGAATGCAACCATTTTCATCAATGTATTCCGTTGGTGAAATTATGGGGAGCATTTATGGAGAGAAAGTTCGTATTATAACAGGAATAGCAGGCGCCCTTGTTTGTGCTGGCATTGCTGGCGCGCAATTTAGTGCTTTTGGCTACATTGTTCATATTTTTATGGATATTCCACCTGTAACCGGCTTGCTTATAGGTGCATTTATTGTGGTGTGTTATTCAACGCTTGGTGGCATGAAAGCAGTTGTTACCAATGACACAATCCATTTTTGTGTACTGATCATTGCACTGCCACTTGTGCTTATATTCGGTATTTATCAGATTGGTGGTGTTAATGCGCTTTTTACACATACGCCAGTAACAGCTTTTACATGGTCAATGGGATCAGTTTTAACGTTATCTGCAGCCGCATTGAGTCTGTTCTTTGGTGAAACACTGGTTCCACCTTATATGCAACGTTTACTCATCGGTAAAACAATTCAAGAAACAATACGCGGAACACTGTGGAGTGGACTTTTATCAATACCATTTTTCCTCTTAATAGGCATTATCGGTCTTATTGCTTTTTCCATTTCACCAGATATTGCTCCTAATCTTGCACTTCCGTATGTGATTCAAACGGTTATGCCAGCTGGGCTTAAAGGTTTTGCAATTGCGGGCATGATGGCTGTCATCATGTCATCAGCAGATTCTTTCTTAAATGCGGCTTCTGTTTCCATTGTACATGACGTATTAAAACCATTACAAAACGCACGAAAACGTACATTCTTCACCCAAGAATCTGAGATACAATGGACGCGAATAGCCACATTATGCGTTGGAATTGCAGGTATTATCTTTTCGATCGGGCAAACAAGTGCGCTTGATGTATTATTAATGGCTTATAATTTTTGGACACCAGTTGTGTTGGTGCCATTAATTGCGGGAATTTTTGGATACAAAGCACCTGCGCAGGCATTCTGGTTGGGCAGCGCATTGGGCATACTAAGTACATTACTTTGGAATGTCTATATAGCAAGTAACTTACACATTGAAGGTTCACTTATCGGTATTGTTATGAATTGCATCACATTTGTTTGGGTGTCAAAAAACAGAGATACATCGAATATTGAGGTTAATTGCATTGATAGAAAAGCAGCATAAAAGCCTTGATATACAAAGATAAGAAAGCGCCAAAAGCGATTGACTTTACCTTAAATAGCATGCACGCTTTGGGCGTATAAATATGAAATTGAATTTACACATGCTAGATATAAATCAACTAAAATCAATTGAATCAAACCATATGATTAATTCATATCATCAAGCAGAGGATTATTTCTTTCGCGCGCTCTCTACGCAATGTTTGGATACTACACAGATAGCAACAGCCTACATGACAGGGGTTCCTACACGAGATCATAATTTTGTATACGTTAGAAAACCTATTGATTTAATAGATGCACTTTTAACGAGATGCAAAGAATTCTATGACCAAGAAAATCTTTTGTTTACCGTTCTTATTCCGAAAGAATTTTGTACGCCCGAAATAAAACAAGCTACCTGGAATGCAGGCTACTATCAAGCTGGCAACTCAATTGCTATGGTTGCTGAACTAAAATCAGCAGCTGAGAATCAACTGGATCAGGGCCTAACGATTTGTCAGCATGGTGCTGATTTAACCAATTGGATGATCCCACTTGTAGAGGCATTTGTATCAACACTTAATATTACCTCGCGTTATGTAAAAGCACATAATAATGCGACTGAAATCGGAGCAGATCTACGGCATTTTAGCTTATATGAAAATGGAGAGATCGTCTCATCAATGACCTTATCACTTCATAATACGTTTGCTCGAATTGACGATGTGGCAACATTACCTAGCTTCCAACGCAAAGGATACGCATCGAAGCTAGTGAAATATGCATTATCAGAAGCTTATAAATTAGGTGCTACACACTGTTTTCTTGAGGCATCTGATTATGGGCTTCCTCTCTACCATAGATTAGGGTTTTCACCTTTGTTTGAAAATAATATTTATTCATATGCAGATACAGAGCCATTTTGAAAAATGATAAATGATTTTAATGTTGAATGGGCGTTCTCTTAAAACCGTCGTTCGAATTTAATCATTGCTGTTCCACTTTTTTGATGTCTCTGAAGATTAACCATTATGCCTGGAACAATTTTCCAATTACTCTTCTTATCTAAAATTGAACCATATAAACCAATGTAATGTGTTACAAGATCTGACCCTGTACTTGTGGACGTGAAACCATCTGGGGTGCTAGCCGTATATACCGTTGTTTTTATTTTTCCGTTACCACTTTTGCGCCCTATTTCATATTTTAAGGTCAATTTACCTTCATATTGCTCGTCCTTCCATTCTGCACGATATCCAATACCTCCGTATAACTCTCCGTTTTGTGTTGTTTTCGATTTAAAGTTCTGTGCATAAATACCAGCATCCTGTTCATTAATTTTTGTTTGCTGTGTATGATTAAGCTGCAAACCAATATCTGGTTTAATGGATTGTTTATTGGGCAATTCAAAAATATAGCCTGTTTCATTCCGCCAGGATGCCGCATATGTATTAAAGTTTGATTTTGCAACATATCCTGTTGCTGGTGTTGGATTACCTTGCCTCCATTGATTACTTTTAACAATGGTAAGATTAAGCCCTGAATCAACATCAAGATGCTTGATAAACGTTTTACGCGCATTAACGCCCAAAGTCGCGTTCTTGCCATTCGTACAACTATTAACACTACGACTCATTTGAGTTTTAGAAGCGCCTGCAACTAATGTGAAAAAGAAGTTCGTATCAATGGATTTCACATAATGTGTCAATCCCATAATCATACCGTAATATTTGGAAGAGGAACCATTAAGCGAATTACCACTACCATTATTACGAGTAACCGTTGTATAAGGCGCAGCAAAAACACGATATTTCCCTTTAATCTTAACAAATTTAGTTGTATCTCCACCTTCAGAAAGGGCTGTTACAAGATTTTCAAAAGGATCTCCTCCTCTTTGTTGCTGAAGAGCTTTTTGAATACGCGTCCCAGCTTCTGCGTTTTGATATGGGGTAGGCGCGAATTGACTTGCAACTTCTGTCGTAGCAATAGTCATTGGTATGTCTGTGGGCGATTGAACTGTTTCAACATCAGCTGGATTGTGAGCACTTGCCGCCGAAGCAATATTAATAGTAGCGCTATTACCATTGTATGTAATGCCGCTGGATCCGGATTCGCCGGTAACTTCAATAAGTGAATGTGTATTGACAAGCGTTATCTGAGAAGGGTCACCTGTGATGTTATCAAATGTAAACAACGTTTTCGAATTTGTTATGGATGCCAGATCAACACCACCATTTGTGTCACTTAAGGTTACTGTTGTTGGGGTTGTGATATTAAGATTATTAATGTGTGTATTACCAAAACTACCACTACTATAAAGAACATCAATATTACCGCCATTCCAATCGAGTGTTGTTATGTTGGTAGTAGTACCGCCTCCGCCAAGGCCCAATGTTCCACCATTCAACAACACGGTGCCCAAATTATTTGAAGATTGAATGTTTAATGTGCCTGAATTAACGGTTGTTGAACCAGTATAGGTATTAGCACCTGTCAACGTCACAGATGATGTACCATTTATCACTAAATTGCCTGTTCCTATTATATTGCTATTTATTGTTATAGGCGCTGTATTGTTAAGTGTTAATGTTCGTGCTGTTGTTGTCGTTGCAGCTTGCTGCAAACCAATCACAGATCCAGCTATATCGTTAATTGTTCCTAGAGTTTGATTTTGTGTACCCAAATAATAGGCTGAACTTGATGTAACAAGTGTAATAGATTGCGATGCATTTCCAACAAATGTGCCGCCATTAATGGTTGTTGTTCCTGTGCTATTATTAGTGCCAAGCATGTTAAACGTCTCAGAACCATTTATTGTCAAATTAGTAATAGTGCTTGCAATGATTCCATTAAAGGTTGAACCATTTACGGAATTAACAGTAAGTGCTGCTGAACCATTCGAGCTTTGGACTGTACCTGTTCCGCTCAAATCAGTCACTGTGCGTGGTGTTCCATTTAAATCATAAGTTCCATCAACTTCAACTTGGCTGGAATTATGAATGTCACCAATTAACTTACCTTGTGAAATCGTCGTTGTACCTGTATATGTATTGGTTCCATTTAAAGTAACTGTATATGACCCTGTTTTTGTAACATTTCTAACAGGTGAAAAAATACCGGCAAATACTGTTTCATCATTATTTTGAAGATTAATTGTAAGATCAGGTGTGCCCGTTGAACTAATGACATGAAAAGGGAAATTTGTTTCTGTAATCGTTTGTGTTGTACCATTCATATCCAATGGAGCAAGAGTGACAGTCTGCTGATTTGTTGCACCGCCCGTGCCGCCACCGAAACCTAAATATACATTAGAGCTACCGCCAAAATAATCTGTTGCATAAGATGCACCCAAATTACAGCTATGCATAAGCAGGCCATTAAAATAATGCGTTAAAGTAGTAGTTGCTGGGTCCCACGCCAAGCGCACAGGATACGATGCACCATTCTTTAAATTATAATTATAAGGCGTATTTGATAATTCAACAGCGCTTCCACCTGTTATAGTTCCAGTATTTTCACCATTTGTATTTGTGTTCCAGTCATTTGCAAAATGCACAGGTTGATCAATTTGTGTATATTGTGGAGCCCCCATATCCGTATAAGTTAACCAACGAATAGCGATTGAATTCGTAATTATCGGAGCAACGTATTGCGTGCTGCTTCCAAAGCCAACAGTCCCCCCGCAATCACCAATAGCACTTATTCCTCGTGGATCATTATGCAAAATAAAACCAAGACCATCAGCGCCACCAGAATCATGATTGCCAAAATATAACGAAAATGAAATATTTAATGACTGTGTTAAATCCACTTTGGTTTTTAACATAGCCGTGCCTGCTTGACTGGTTGTATCAGCTGTAAGTTGCATAACGTTACTGGTTAATGCGGATGCATTGCCGTTAAATTGGAAATTACTTGAAGCATTTGCAAAAATGCTCATGGCACTGATAGTTGTTACTATAATTAATAGCTGTTTTACCTTTATAGCAAAAAACATAAGATGACATTAACCAAAATTAACCTTGATAATGTCTACGTTACGATGTAAATAATTAACATTTAATTAAAAATTAAATTAAATTTCAAGCTGATTGATAGTGGGTGGATCGAGGGTTCTATCGCATCCGTTGAAAAAACATTGATCATTCAACACTGCAACGCTGGGGTAAACGCTTTACTCTAACAGTTGCGATAAAGCCGTGAAAATTCTTCTATGCGCACTGACACCTCATCAAACGTTGGATTGATCCATGCATAATCGGGTGATTGCCCTTTAAACCAGGTTGCTTGACGTTTCGCATATTGGCGTGTTTGTATTTGCATCAATTCAATAGCTTCGGTTCGTGTTAATTCATCATTTAGATAGGCTGTTAACGGTGCAAGTCCGATTGCTTTGCGTAGCAAGCAGCTTATAGGTGGATTCTTTGCCCAGAATGTTCGTATTTCATCCAATACATTCTCTTCTAACATGCGTAGTACGCGCTGATTAATGCGCTCGCATAGTTCAGCTCGATTGGGCACTAATACGATATACGCCAAGGGAGCGGGAAGGGGAGGCTCGGCTTTTCCTTGGTGCGTTCGAATGGATTTCCCTGTGGCACGTTTTACCTCAAGCGCACGGGCTAAACGTTGACGGTCCACAGGTGGATTGCCGGCGAGCTCCGGATCTTCTGCTAATACACGTGCATAAAATTCGTTCATAGGCATATTTGTTGATAGTTCTCGCACCTCGTTACGAATGGTGCTTGGAATATCAATAACGGGTGACATGCCATGGGTGAGCGAGTGAAGATAAAGACCGGATCCACCGACAACAATTACTAGACGTTCGCCTGCCTCTTTCACGGCATCCAAAGCCATTCTTTGCCAGCGTGCAACAGATCCCTCGGCGTTATTATCCAATGTGCTGTATAAATAGTGAGGAACAATAGCTTTTTCGGCAACTGTTGGTTGTGCTGTTAACGTAGGTAGATCTTGATACCATTGCATGCTGTCGGCGTTTATAATAACAGCATTATGTGCCTTTGCTAATTCAAGTGCGAGGGCGCTTTTACCAGATGCTGTTGGTCCTGCTAAAATAAGGTATGGCATGGCATAAATCGATGTATCATGAATGTATGGCGTGATCAAAGGCGCTCCACGCAGCTTCTTTGATGGCTTCATTTAGCGTGGGATGAGCATGGCATGTGCGTGCAATATCTTCAGCCGAACCACCAAATTCCATGATAGCAGCCACTTGACTGATTAGGCTTCCGGCCTCAGCACCAACGATAGCGCAACCAAGTACACGATCCGTCTTTGCATCTGTTAGGATTTTGACAAAACCTGTTGTATCACCAATGGTTTTAGCGCGACCATTAGCCGAAAAAGAGAATTTTCCAACTTTATAGGCGCAACTACTTGCCTTTAGGTCATTCTCGGTTTTTCCAACAGTAGCTATTTCAGGATGTGTAAAGACAACAGCTGGAATAATATCATAATTGACACTACCTGCTTGTCCCGCTAATAGTTCAGCAACAGCAACACCTTCATCCATTGCTTTATGTGCAAGCATAGGACCTTTGATGCAATCGCCAATGGCAAAAATACTCGGAATTGTTGTTTGATATTGATGATTCACATTGATATAACCACGTTCATCAACTGAAATTCCAAGCGCCTCAAGTCCCAGTGCGCTTACGTCAGGCTTGCGACCAGTGGCCACCAGAACGGCATCACACGTGACAAGGTCAGGCAATTCACCTTCTTTTGCTTTCGTATCAAGCACCTGCAGGCATAATTCTTTATCCTTGCCTTTTTTTGTCATGCCAACAACATTTCTATTTGTTTTGAAAATCATCCCTTGTTTTTCAAGTGAGTGCTGCAAGGCGGTACGTACATCATCATCTGCTTGCGCAAGGATCGTGTCGCCGAATTCAATAACGGTGACGAGTGCTCCTAAACGCAACCATACGGACCCCATCTCCAGGCCAATGTAACCACCGCCAACAATAACAAGATGTTTTGGCACTCTGTCAAAAGAAAGTGCTTCGGTAGAAGAAAAAATCTCTTTCCCATCAAAAGGCAAATGGGGTAGCGCATACGGAGCCGCTCCTGCAGCAATTATAATTGCCTTTGCACTTATTGTTTTTACTTTACCATCTTCACCTGTAATTTCAATGTCATGTGTATTTAATAATTTTGCTATGCCATGTATAAAATGAATCTTATTTTTCTTAAATAGGTGTGCAATGCCACGCGTTAGATCCTCAATCACCGTTTCTTTATGTGACATCATTTGAGAGAGATTGAGTTTAATATCGCCAACATCAATGCCTATTTCTTTGAAATGATGTTGTGCTTGCCAATATTTTTGAGAAGCATCGAGTAAGCATTTTGATGGAATGCAGCCAACATTAAGGCATGTTCCACCTGGATTTTTATTTTTATCGACAATTGCCACCTTAAGTCCAAGTTGACTTGCACGAATAGCTGCAACGTATCCGCCGGGACCTGCTCCAATAACAACAACGTCAAATGTCGATAAATCCATAAAATGCCTCTAAATTTGTATTTTCTTTAGCATAGCAGTTTATTAACGATTTGTTTAGGAACTTTTCTTGTAGTAGGTGTATGGGAACGAATTCTATTCGCCTTATTCTCAAGGTTGATAAATAAGATCTTAATAGGATTTTTGATTATGGATGAGGAGCCAGATGTATTGTCACGACCAATAATACTTTGTATTGAACCAGAAGATGAGAATCCGAGTGAGAACGTTCAAATAAAACCTAAAACAACTCTCTGATTTGAATCAGTATCACAACAGAATTCGCCAACAGAATTGCAAAAAAAGAAGTATTAGGCTTCGATCAAGAAAAAGATTTATCGACGCTAGACGAGGAAGATCAAGATCAAGAAAAAGAGACTCGTCATAAAAATAATAAAGAAAATGAAATCGATGATAATAAAAAATTAACATCTGCAGCAAGGAGTACTGATGTCGCTGTCCCCGCCGCTACTGTTGCCGCTACGGCTGTTACTGTGGAGACAACATGCAGATGCGGTAACAATGACGACTGCTGCTGACCTGAGTCTGAGTCTGCGAAGAAAAAATCATCAAAGAAAAAGTAATAATTCAGTAGTCTCTGATTTTTTCATTGCATTTAGGCAACTGCAATGTATCATGAATTTAAAATTATATAGAGCCTCTTCACATGACTCAGTTAAACTCCATTCGTACTTTGTTTGTAGAATCAATTGCTTTAAAGCAAAAAATTTTAGAAACGGACGTACTAGAAACATTATCAGAAATTGCAAATATGATTGCTGATTCCATAGCAAACGGTGGAAGGCTTTATTTGTGTGGAAATGGTGGCTCAGCCGCGGATGCCCAACACCTTGCTGCCGAATTGCTTATCCGATTGAGGTCTAGTGTTAATCGCGATTCTTTGCCTGCCTTAACGTTAGCAACAGATATGTCCAGCGTTACAGCGTGTGGCAATGATTATGGTTTTGATGATATCTTTGCGCGCCCTTTAGCTGGCTTGGGACGGGCAGGGGATGTGTTGCTTGGCATTACGACGTCTGGACGATCACCGAATGTAATTAAAGCGTTTGAAAAGGCACGTGAGATGGGCATTAAAACTGTTGGTTTCTTAGGTGGAACTGGTGATCCTGCACGAGCACACTGTGATTTAGCATTTGTCGTTCCATCGATGAATACAGGACGCGTGCAAGAGGTTCATATCACAGCTGGGCATGCTTTGATGGAGACAATTGAAGATCAATTGCTTGTACGTGGTGTGATTACAACAACCAAATAAGCTTTTATGTGATGTGAAATCGGACAATTAAATGCATTTAAAAAACAATGTGGAGGAGGAAGTGGGATTCGAACCCACGGTACACTTGCGTGCACAACGGTTTTCGAGACCGTCCCATTCAACCGCTCTGGCATTCCTCCCAATTGAATAGGTCAGATTTTAACACCTTTTTTGATGAATTGAAACACAAAATACTTTACAATCGCGACATATATGGAGAGTTTATGTACGCAGCGTTATCAATCGCACTTTCGCCTCTACTTTGGCTTTATGTTCATTATCGTCGTTTTAAAGGCTTGGATGATAAAATGCGTTTTAGAGAGCGTTTTGGATACACATCTCTTATGCGTCCGAAAGGTCGATTGATATGGTTTCACAGCGCAAGTGTTGGTGAAACATTATCGTTAAGATCATTTGTAAATGGTTGGCATGAACGCTATCCAGACGATAATATTCTTATTACAACAACAACCATTACTGCTTCTAAAATTGTTCGCGATCAATTCAAAGGTGTTGCATTTCATCAATTTGTCCCTTTTGATATCATAGTATGGGTGAATCGTTTTTTAAATTACTGGAAGCCAGACCAAGCTTTTTTCGTCGATTCTGAACTTTGGCCAAATAGTATCCACGCATGCAAAAAGAAGAATATTCCCCTCGTGCTTTTAAACGCGCGTCTTTCGGATCGTAGTTATAATCGCTGGAAGTGTTTTCCGACCCTGGCTAGCGCATTGCTTAACCAGTTCAAACTATGTCTAGCTCCAGGAGCTGAGACAGAAATGCGCCTTAAAGCACTTGGTGCTAAGAATGTAGGCGTAATGGCAAATTTGAAATTTTCGGCTCCTCCTTTACCTGTTAATGAACCTTATATTGAATATTTCAAACCATTATTTACCGATAGGCCCATTTGGATTGCTGCCAGTACGCACCCAGGCGAGGAAGAGTTCATCTATAATGTGCATCATGCATTAAAGAATCAATTTCCTCAATTGATTACAATTTGTGCGCCACGCCATCCCCACAGAGCGGATACTCTTATAAAGAAAGCACTATCACAAGGGCTCTTTTTCCAGACATTAACAGCTGCATTAACAGAATTCGATCAAAACAGTGACGGCATTATCATCGATGAAATAGGCCAATTAGGAACCTTTTATAAATTAAGTGATGTTGTCTTCATGGGCGGCAGCCTTGTTCCGCATGGTGGACATAATCCAATTGAGGCCACTCACTTTAAAAAACCTGTTCTTTATGGCCCTCATATGCATAATTTTCGCGAAGTATGTGAGCTACTGGCTACAGCTGGTGGATGTTCAATTAATGGCGAAAATCACTTAATTCAAAAACTAACCTGTTTATTTAATGCACCTGAAGAACGACTGAAAATAGGTGAAGGTCTCTATACCATGCTCATGACACAACAGAAAAGTCAGTTGCAGCTTATCGAACAGTTATGGTGTGATTCATCGCTTTGAATTTGATTTCATTGGAATTGTGATTCGAACACAGGCTATACTACCTTTGTAAATTTAGATAGATTTAAGGTAAAATAGAATGCGCATCACTTCTGCTGTCACAAAAATTTTAGGTCATTATGAGTCAGACAACCCTGGTGTTAAAACAAATTTAGCACGCATGTTGATGCATGGAGAACTTGCTGGCACGGGTCGCCTGGTTATTTTGCCCATCGACCAAGGTTTTGAACATGGGCCAGCGCGTTGTTTTGCAGGGAACCCAGATGCGTACGATCCCTATTTTCATTACCAAATGGCTGTTGACGCGGGGTTCTCGGCCTATGCTGCTCCGCTCGGTATGATTGAAACTGGAGCAGCTACGTTCGCGGGGGCAGTACCAACGATCTTAAAAATGAATAGTAGTAATTCTCTGATGAGTAAAGATCTCGCAGGCGATCAAGCTGTGACGGCTTCCATCTCGGATGCATTGCGTCTTGGATGCAGCGCTATTGGCTTTACCATCTATCCGGGATCGGATCTATCACTTGATATGTTTGAAGAAATTAGAGAGCTTACCGAAGAAGCTAAATCGTGCGGCCTTGCAGTCATTATTTGGTCATATCCGCGTGGAAATATTTCAAAAGCGGGTGAAACGGCCATTGACGTTGTCGCCTATGGTGCACACATCGCATGCATGCTTGGCGCGCATATCATTAAAGTAAAATTGCCAAGTGCACATTTAGAACAAGCGGATGCCAAGGCACAATATATTGCACATAACGTGCCAATTGATACACTCACTGATCGTGTGCGTCATGTAGTGCAGTGCTGCTTTAATGGTAAACGCATCGTTGTCTTTTCTGGTGGTGAAGCACATGATGTTGATTCAGTACTGGCTGAGGCGCAGGCGATTCATGACGGTGGAGGCAATGGGTCTATTATTGGTCGAAATTGCTTTAAACGCCCGCGTGATGAGGCGCTGGTTATGGTTAAAAATATTATCAGTATTTATAAGCATTAAAGAACGAATGAAAAATGACAGCTTCTTTCGTACGAAGTTGTCATTGCCGAAAAGAAGCAATTCTATATGCCTGCTCTACGATGTGGGCTACGTGTTCCCATAATCAATATCAAGGTTATCAATGAAACAAGCCCTATAATGGCGCTTACGATAAATGAATTATGGAAACCATAATTCTTAGACACCCAGCCGCCAACGAGTGGCTCTGCTATGATAACAGCCGTCGCATTAATTATGTAAAAAAAGCCAAAACCAGTTCCGCGTAGGTTTTCAGGGATAATTTCGGCAATAAGGGATGAGAAAATATTCATCGTAATTCCGTACTGGAATCCCCAAATTAAAACTCCGATGTATAAAATCCAAAGATCACCCGCTGTTGCTAAAATAATGTCTGCCAAGACAAGAAATATAATACCAATTGCGAGAAGCCAGTAACGATTCATGCGATCAGCAATTACGCCAATAGGATAGGACGTGGCACACCAGCCTGCGTTGAAAATCATGAATATAACAGGCGCATAACGTGGCAAAAGACCGAAATTTGTTTTTGCATGGAGCACAATAAATTGTTCGCTTACACGCGATAACATAAAAATACTATTTACGAGCATGAGCAACCAAAATGATGAGCCAAGCAAGCGTAAATTGGACCATTTAACGCGATGTCTCCGTTTTTCAGCAGGTAGCGGAATTTCCGAGGATACAGCAGAGTGTTTATACTGCTTAGGCTCTTTGACAAATACAATCAGCAATACAAAAGCTATTGTTGTTGGGATACACGCAAACAAAAAGACAGTTCTAATATTGTCATCAAAATTGCACATAACAAGATACCCACAGACTGCACCCATAAAAGAACCCGCGGTTGCAAGACTGCGTTTAAGTCCGTACGCACTGCCAATACGAGTGGCTGGTGTGATATCGGCAACAATAGCGTCACGTGGTGCGCCCTGAATGCCGTTGCCAAAGCGTTCCATTATTTTACCCGAGTAAAATAAACCAACACCCGAAGCTAATGCCATTAAAGGACGCGCAATAAATGTTAAAAAATAACCGATAATCATAATTGGTTTTCGACGACGAAGCGCGTCACTGATCAAGCCTGATGCAAATTTCATAACGAAAGAAGCGAATTCAGCTAAACCTTCAAGAAACCCAATGCCAACAAGGCCGACACCAAGCATTTCAAGATAAAGCCCAGAAAAGCTAAATGTCATAACAAAAGAAAGATTCAGTAAAAACATGGAGCAACCCAGAATCCAAACTGTCTGGGGGATTTTCTCTTTTTTTGGAGATTCACGTGTAATAGCTTCGTGTTCTACATGCACGGTTTCATCGGGAGATTCGGGTGTCGTGTTTGAAACCGTCATAGATAAAATCTCATCGTGTGTGCTGTTACCTCTTAAATAAGATGATAACGTTAAAATTTCAAGTCTTAATTGAATTTTTAGTCAGAAGATGATTATAAAAAACTGAAAACGTGGCATTTTATCATCAGATTTTGGTTTTTTATGCCTTCATAAGCATAAAATTAATACATTCCGCCATTAGCATTTAGTACTGATCCTGTTATAAATCCTGAACGTTCATTCGCTAAAAATGACACGCAGTGAGCAATTTCATCAGCTTCTCCAAGCCTTCCAACAGGGATAGTTGCTATGATCTTATCAAGTACTGTTATGGGGATGGCGCGCACCATTTCTGTATCGATATAACCTGGTGCAACGACATTTGCGGTTATTCCTTTACTCGCCATTTCAAGGGCAATTGATTTGGCAAAACCAATAAGGCCAGCTTTTGCAGCAGCATAATTAGTTTGTCCTCGTTGCCCTTTAAGTGCATTTACGGATGACACATAAATCAATCGTCCAAAATTTGATTGAATCATCCCCTCCAGCACTGCTTGTGTTAAATAAAAACATGAATTGAGGTTGGTCTGAATCACACGATGCCATTGATCAGAGGTCATTTTTATTAATGTAGTATCAGCTGTAATGCCAGCGTTATGTACTAAGACATCAATAATGCCATGTTCATCGTTAATTTGCTTGATGCCGTCAATACAGGCTTTCTCATCCGACACATCAAATGCAATGGTGGCAATGCCGGTTTCTGTATGAAATGCGTGTGCTGCATCTTTATTTTTAGCATACGCAGAAATCACTCTATAGCCGTTGTTATGAAATTCCCGGGCAATGGCGGCGCCAATGCCGCGTGTTCCGCCAGTAATGAGTGCAAGACGTGACATGAAAGGCTCAATGTTCGTAATTTTAATTAAATTTTATCATGATGGCGTTATATACTCAATAAAATTAGGGCAGTCCCATGCTGTAAAAAAACACATACAATTCATTGGATCAATGTGAAAGCTCTATCTATTTTGCGCAACATCGTTACGCGTTACAGGTTTTAAATTCAAACTATCTGCAAATTGCAATGTAGCAAGACGTCTATAAAATGCATTCTGATCACACAATTCGGCATGTGTACCAATGGCTTGTATGGAACCTCGATCGAGTACAACAATCTTTTCTGCATGCAAAACGGTTGCCAAGCGATGAGCAATAACAAGCGTTGTACGCGTTGATGTTAGATATTTCAGTCCTTCTTGGACGGCTTTTTCATTTTCAGCATCAAGCGCACTCGTTGCTTCATCTAATAGCAAAATTTTGGGATTGCGAAGAATCGCACGTGCAATCGATACACGTTGTTTCTGACCACCTGATAATTGCACTCCCCGTGTGCCAATGTGTGTATGTATGCCATAAGGCAAGCTCTCAATTACTTCTTCTAATTGTGCAATTTGTATGGCTTTCCATAGATCTTTTACGTTAGCATCCGGTCTTCCATACATAATATTATCAAATAGTGTTGCACTAAACAAAGCAGGTTCCTGAGACACAATACCAATACGGTGTCGTAATTCAAAGAGAGATAAATCACGATAATCGTGTCCATCAATATAAATTGATCCGCTTTGTGGCTCATAAAATCGCATTAATAATGAGAAAATAGTTGTTTTTCCAGCGCCGGAAGGCCCAACTATGGCAACGCGCTCGCCGGGATTAACAGATAAAGTAATTCGACTAAGTGCTGGACGTTCTAATTTGGATGGATACGCAAAATCAACATTGTGCATGGCAATGGTGCCGTGCGAGGGTAAATGATTCATCTTTTTTGGTCGTTTGTGCGTTAGCGAAGATTTTATATGAAAAATCTCAATAAGACGGTCAGCTGCACCTGATGCACGTTTAAGATCAGCAAAAACTTCACTGAATGAGCCAGCCGTTCCTGCTACTAAAACTGCATAAAATAAAAATGCGGAAAGAGTCCCTGAAGTCAAAGTGCCACTTTGCACATCATGTACACCAAGCCATAGCAACATGCCAACTGCACCGAAAGCAACGGCCATTACAAAGCTCGTCAGCAATGATCGCTGCAATCCGCGTTTTACAGCTGCTTGAAAAGCGCTTGTTGTGTGTTTATGAAAAATATCTTTATCAATAGCTTCATGTGTGAATGCCTGACAGGTACGGATATTAGAAAGTGTTTCATCCAAAAATCCACTTAGATCACCTAAACGTTCTTGTGCAGATTTTGACAGATGCCGGACTTTTTGACCAAAGATCATTGATGGAAATATAATCACAGGTACTAGGATAAGCGTATAAACAGCCAGCTTTGGTGATGTAACGACCATCAACACAAACCCACCTGCAAGTAAGACAAGGTTACGTAGTGCGATTGGAAGCGCTGTGCCAAGTACAATTTGCAACAAACTAGTATCTGTTGTTAGCCGTGATACAAGTTCACCTTGTCGCACGTTTTCGTAATAACTTACATCCAGGGTTAATAAATGATCAAATGCGTCTTGCCTAACAGTTGCAACGATTCGTTCACTTAACCACGATACAAAATAACAGCGCCCAAAACTAAAAAGCGAAAGCAAAAGCACAACACAGAAAATTCCTCCCAGGGTCGCGATAAGCTCTGCATTTTTCTCAAATAGGAATCCTTGATCGATAATTGTTTTAATTACATGACCGAATGCGAGAACGATTCCTCCGGCACCAAGAACAGACGAAAATGCTAAAAGCACACGCATGCGATAGGGATTCGCATATTTATAAAACAATGTTATTTTTTTTAAACTATCACTAACGGATTTATTGCTTATTGGGCGTTCCACATCGCGTGCAACATCATAAGGACTATTTTCACGCATACAAGAAGCCTTAATGGATAAATATAATTAATAAGAAAGGAATTTGGTGGAGCCGAGGGGAATCGAACCCCTGACCTCTACAATGCCATTGTAGCGCTCTCCCAACTGAGCTACGACCCCAAACACCTCTTTATTTATACTTTTTTTATAAAAAGGATGCAAGGCCTTAAAGGGAGATCCGCATATTATAAACAATGCTGATTCTCTAGGAATCAAGGCATAATGATTAAGATTTCCATTTTTGTGAGCCGTAATTTAATCTGACAGATTATTTTTATAACAATCATTTTTTATTGATAAACAATAAAAAATAGTTGACATGCACGATTTTCCGTTCTAAATTGACGTTATTAAAAGCAATCTAACTGAAAGATTATTCCAATGCATCGTATTGAAACTATCAGCACATATATGTGTGCTTTATTAAACGTATTACTTATCATTTACCCTGTTGTAATTATTTTGCAGTGGCTTCTCCTCGATTGGGCTCCGTTTAAGCAACTTGTTATCGATGGGTTTTTTTTTAATCCAATTATAACACCAGA
>JAZKAK010000008.1:1275-18704 GCA_040389165.1 Pseudomonadota bacterium | reverse complement strand
CTGTCAATATTGGCACCATAATGTTAACTTCACTTGCGAAATGGATTGGCATTTTAACCTCATTGGTTTGCAATCTACCAATCTGGCTTGGACTTTTTCTTTTGCGTACCGTTTTTAAAAGTTATAAACATGGGCACATATTTATTTTTGAGAATGCAAAGGCATATCAAAAGCTGGGATGGTTATTCTTTTTAAATGCACTATTATTTAAACCACTTTCTGAAATGGGTATGATCTTAGTTGCAACCCTATCAAATCCACCTGGTCATCGTTGTATCACCTTGAATTTTGGGACGCCTAATTTAGAATCCATTTTCTGTGGAGTAATATTAATTATTATTTCATGGGTCATGATCGAGGGTCACCGTTTGCAATCTGAACAAGAACTCACGATATAGGAAGAAATATATATGTCTATTATCGTAAATCTTGATGTGATGCTGGCCAAACGCAAAATGAAATTACAAGACCTGGCCGAGGCTGTCGGCATAACAGCGCAGAACTTATCTATTCTTAAAACGGGTAAGGCTAAGGCGATTCGCTTTTCAACGCTAGAGGCAATTTGCAGAGAATTGGCCTGCCAGCCGGGTGATATTTTGGAATTTGAAGATAAATCTATCTGATTTAGCTTAGGCTTTGTTTAACTCGGGGGGGCTGCCCAAAACACGGGTAAGTTCCTCCATCGTTGTGACGCGATCTTTCACCAAAATCACCCCATGATCCCATAGCGTCGGAAATTGCCGCTGCGACCGTAACCGTGCTAAATCCGAACGATCGCCACCCTTAGTTATAACATCATTGAATTCCTCGTCAAAAGTGAGATGTTCCATAACGATGGTGCGACCTTTGTATCCATGTACACACGATTTGCAGGTTGATTTAAGATCTCCAAAACATGTCTGGCACAACCGTCGCACAAGTCGTTGCGCGATCACGGCTTGCAACGATCCAGCCAATAAGACAGACGATAAGCCTAAATCAATAAGACGGCCCGGCACACCGAGCACATCTTGTGTATGCAACGTCGATAGAACTAAATGCCCCGTCAGCACCGCTCTTAATGCCATGCTCGCCGTTTCTTCATCACGTATTTCACCAATCAAAATGACATCTGGATCTTGTCGCAACAGTGACCTGATTCCATCTCCATAGGTTAGCACATGATGATCACGAATTTCGGTTTGACGAATACCTGGCAGCACCGATTCAATAGGTGCCTCAAGCGTCATAACGTTCCGTGTTGTCGTATCAATGGTCGAGAGCAATGCATATAATGTCGTGGTTTTTCCAGCACCGGTTGGACCCGTTAAAATAATCAACCCTTGTGGCGCTTTTGTAATCCGACGCAGTTCAGCAGCAATATCAGCTGGAAACCCAAGTTCATCAAGCGTTAGCACACGTTTTTCACGATTAAGGAGACGTAGCACAACGTTCTCTCCATACAATGTGGGATGCGTGCTTACACGAAGATCAATTTCACGACTGTGAATGGATTTTAAAAAATGCCCACTTTGAGGACGCCTGGCTTCCGCTATATCGAGGTGTGCACACACCTTGAGGCGATTAAGCATCTGTGGCCACTTTGATGGATGAACCACACAAATTGTTTCAAGAACGCCATCTATACGAAAACGCACAGTGATATCACGCTCATCGGGTTGAAAATGAATGTCGGATGCATCACGGTGGATTGCGTCGTCAATAATGTGCTCCAGCAATAAAAGTGGCGTATCAGCAGACTCAACAGTGCTTTTAGGTAAAAGATTCTTTAATTGTGAGCGGATTTGTTTTTGATCGGCATGAAAAAATTCAATAGTCGTTATTTTAGGGTAGTTTTGATTAATATAATGACGCAGGGCATCCACGGCCTTGAGGTCTTCTGGATCATGCATCGCAATCGAAATATGCGTTTCATCAAAATTAAAAGGATATGCAAGCAGATCAAAACAAAGCTGAAATGGAATAATAGCTTGTTTTTGCTCCGGCGGGGGACTTCTAAGATCAATAAAAGGGATCCCACTATTTTCAGATTTTAATTTTTGCAATACCAACGGGCAGATGTACCCCATGTCGATGAGAATTCCATCAAATGGCTGATTTGTTGTTTTTTGTTCACTTAGAGCAACATGTAATTGATCCGAGGTAATATAGTTTTTTGAAAGTAGTGTTTTGGCCAAAGCTTGCTCTTGGTAGGATGATATGTCTTTCAAAACAGAAGAAGCCTTTTTGTTTTTTGTACCAATTTTGAGTATGCAGCATTTGTATGAAAGAACTGTAAATGCGGGTGCTATGATTTTCAACATTTTAAAATGCAATGGATATAGGAAGTGCTATGATAGGCAAAACTGAAATTACGTGTGAATAATGTTACCACGCTACCCGACATTTTTATTCTTCTCAACGTCATCCTCACGAAGGCGGGGATCCAGGCTGCTTAAATCTGCCGCAAACTTAACGTTTTTGAAAACGCTTTTTCTGGATTTCTGCCTCCGCGGGAATGACAAGGACTATTTCAAAAAACTGACGGGTAGCATCTAATGCTACATAAATCAATTGTTCCGCATTTTCCACTTGAAATAGAAATAGCCAAGGAACCTGTGAACTATCAATTTGCTATTGAAAAAATGCAAATGCGTATCGCCGCAATACATGAAGAAAAAGCTTCAGGGCTTTTGTGGTTTTTAGAACATCCTTCACTTTATACGGCTGGCACAAGTGCAAAGGAAAAGGATTTATTAAAGCCAGATGAATTTCCTGTGTACGAAGCGGGAAGGGGGGGGCAATACACGTATCATGGGCCAGGACAATTGATAATTTATTGTTTGGTAGACCTTAGAAAAATTTCACTGGATGTGCGTAAATACGTAAAAACGCTTGAATACTGGATTCTAAGTGTACTAAAAATCCATGGAGTTGAAGGTGCATTATACGCCGATAGAATTGGCGTATGGGTTCGGCCCCCTGAAACCAAAAAAGAATCTAAAATTGCGGCGATTGGCGTTCGTGTGACACATGGTATAACTTGGCACGGCTTATCGTTTAATATTGAACCAAATCTCACTCATTACAACAACATTGTTCCATGTGGAATTTCTGATTTTGGGGTAACTTCATTACGTGATATTGGCTTAACCGCCACACTTGATGAAATCATTTGTGCTTTTTGTGCAACAATACCTACCTGTTTTGTCGGAAAAGTGCAGAAATAAACCATTTATTAGTATTTCCCCAAGAAAACTTGTTGACCTGTAAAAATGGCACTTTGTACACTTTGTGTATAACATCCACATATGAAAGGTTCAGTTGTGAACAGAGTTGATCTTATAAATAGCGTTGCTGCCTCAACAGGTCTTAAGACCCCAGATTCAGAACGCGCAGTTGATGCTGTACTTGCATCTATCACGCATGCTCTTAAGTCAGGTGACGAGGTTCGTTTGCTTGGTTTTGGAACATTCGGTGTCACCAAGCGTCCTGCTGGTGAAGGTCGCAACCCACGTACGGGGGAGAAAATTCAAATTGCTGAAAAAGCAATTCCAAAATTCCGTCCTGGTAAACAACTAAAAGATGCTGTTGGACTTTAATAAAGTTCTTGCATCCAAAAAAAAACAGTGCTAAATATAGGGAGTCCTGTTAGCAGGGCTTCTTTTTACACATAAAAATGGGTGATTAGCTCAGCGGTAGAGCGTCTCGTTTACACCGAGAGGGTCGGAGGTTCAATCCCTTCATCACCCACCATTTTTCAGAAAAAAACCATGAATAGTCTTGTTAGTTTAGTCCTTGCTATTTTTTTTCTGGTTGGCTGCGGTCGAATATCAGATCCAACTCCCGAAGTGCATGATTCATATCCGCGTACATACCCCAATACAAGCACAGTAACTTCTCATGAAAAATAAACCTCGTATTGGTATCACACTTGATTTTGTTGATCCATCCCAGGAAGAGCAGGGGGCATGGTTTAATTTAGAGCCATGGTATGCACTTCGCTACCGTTATGCATCCGCTATTGAAATGGCTGGGGGTTTACCTCTAAATCTTTCATACCATATGAATCTTGTGGATGATTATGCCGCATTACTGGATGGTTTGTTGATCACAGGCGGCGGCTTTGATGTGGATCCTACTTTGTATGGCGCTAAAGATATACATCCTTCTGTTTTAGTAAAACATTCACGCACAGCCTTTGAAGTAGCGCTTTGCAAAGCCTTTTTAGCAGCTGGAAAACCTATTTTGGGTATTTGTGGTGGGATGCAGTTACTGAATGTTGTCTTTGGCGGAACGCTGCACCAGCATTTACCAGATACCTTTGTTAATCAAAATACACCTGATATTAATCATAGTCCTAAGATGCGCGCTTTTCTAACAGCGCATAACGTCAATTTTGTTGCAGGTACTAAATTAGCAGCACTTTGTTCAACAGAGAGTTGCGGCGTTAACAGCGTGCATCATCAAGCCGTTGATCGTCTTGGCTCTGATTTAAAGGCAAGCGCACTCGCAGATGATACACTTATCGAAGCGTTCGAATCAACAGAACACCCTTTTGTGGTTGGCATTCAATGGCATCCCGAATTTTTACTCAGTGAAGTGGATATTAACATTTTTAAATCATTTATCGAATCATCACGCTCATGACAGAAACAACGAAAGAAACCGGCACAAGACTTGCAAAAGTTCTTGCGCAATGTGGCATCGCGTCACGCCGTCAAGCTGAAGTGCTTATTCAGTCTGGTCACGTTGCTGTTAATGGTAAACTTGCAACAGAAGTAACAACGTTTGTTGATTTAGACAAAGATCACGTTACCGTCGATAACAAACCGATTGATCTACCTGATCGCCTTCGTATTTGGCTTTATTACAAACCTCCAGGCGTTATTACAACGCATCGAGACCCCGAAGGACGGCCAACGGTATTTGATGCTGCAAAGGCAGCACGGTTGCCACATGTTGTTTCTGTAGGCCGGCTTGACTTGAATTCAGAAGGTCTGATCCTACTGACAAATCAAGGAAGTTTTGCGCATTATGCAGAAGCGCCTCAAACGGGTTGGAAACGCTGCTATCGCGTTCGCGTGTACGGTGACACGTTACCAGTTAATCAGCTGATTGCGCTTAAGAATGGTATTACTATCGAAGGGATGCATTACGACAGCATTGATGTTGATTTTGATCCGCGTGATGTTGGCGGACGCAATACGTGGCTGTTAGTAACTCTTACAGAAGGTAAAAACCGTGAGATTCGCAAAGTTATGAATCATTTAGGTTTGTCTGTTAATCGCTTGATTCGCCTTAGCTACGGACCATTTTTACTTGATGCTTTGAAAATTGGTGAGATTCAAGAAGTTTCGGGACGTAAGTTAAAACTGTTGTTACCAAACGATAATTGTTAACAATTCTTTAAAGAAAGAAGATTTGTTGTGAATTATAAAGCTATTGCGCTAAAAGTTTTTCTCATAGGTATTTTTGCCTTAATGCTGAAGTTAGTGTACAGCCTTGCTATTTGGGTTGTCTTTACTGACATATCAATGGAATCTATTGATAAAGAAAGCTGCGTAGAGATAAACAGTACGGAATTCAAACCAAGATTACCGGTGACCTTAATATCATATGCAGATGGTCATGAAATTTTTTATAAGAATCAAAATTTTCAAACTTTTTCAGCTTTGAATAAAGGCATTGATCAGTTCATTTTATATAGACGAGATATGATTGATCCTGATTTTTACAAAAAGAATGAGCATATTCTTAAAGAAAAATATGGCGTTGGGTATTGGTTGTGGAAGCCACAGATCATTCTTCAAACGATGAAGATGATGCCAGAAGATAGCATTATAATTTATTTGGATGTTGGGTATACTTTGTAAGAGGATCTTCTTACGCTTTTTGAAGTTTTTCAAAAAATGGATGTGGTAATTTCAGATGATTCTGCAATGTCTCAAAAACCTCATCTTGAAGATATGATAGATAAAAAGTACATAAAAGAAATCGAAATATCTCTGAATGAAGGAGAGCATATAAAGCCACTTGCTGCTGGATTTATAGCCATTAAAAACAATGCAAATGCTCGAGCATTTATAGAGAAATGGCTGGGTTATTGCGAGCAAAAGCAGTTAATTAGGCAGCCCCAAGGAGAACAGGTATTATTGGGATTGACAGCTTATAAATACCCCAATGGTGTTTATGCTATGCCTTCAAAAGCTTTTGGTAAATTTCTAGAATGGCATCACAGACGACCAAATATAAACCCACAAAACTCTCTGCTGCCTTGCCTTTTAAAGCACGTTAGTTGGTCGGAAGGAAGGTTGGTCAATTCTAAGATTTTTCGTATGTTCAGAGATTTTGCGCTCACCCATTTAACAAATATACAAAAAAGACTCAAAAAAACAGCAGCTTCATCAAACCAATAAGGCCTTTTCGTGTTGAATTCATACATTTTCCTTACTTTTATGATTCCATTAACACGCAAGCCATGTTATAGTTCAAACAAAATTATGATCAAAAGAGGATCTATCTTATGAAACGTACATATCAACCAAGCAATCTCGTTCGCAAACGCCGTCACGGTTTTCGTGCACGTATGGCAACTCCAGGCGGTCGCAATGTGATCAACAGACGCCGTGCACAAGGACGTAAGCGTTTATCAGCTTAAGTATCTGCTATGACATACGCTACCCTTAAGAAGCGATCCGAGTTTGTAAGGGCGGCGCAGGTCAGAAATACCACCCGTACGAATACTATTTGGGTGCAGTGTTTTTCTAATAAGTCAGAGAATATTAAACACGTTCGTGCAGGTTATACTGCGAGTAAGAAGACAGGTAATGCAGTTTGTCGTAATCGTGGAAAACGACGAATGCGTGAATTAGTTCGCAATGAGTTACCACTCGTCTTATCTGAATTTCCAAATTTTTCTGGTGATTTTGTGTTAATAGCTATTCCGGCTACTGTCACGTGTGGCTATACTGAACTGATTAAAGACTTTAAAGATGCTGTTCGAAATTGCCTACGGCGCTTAAAAGCTCGCTGATAAACAAGTTGTTTTATTTTTCTAATAGGAGCCCTGATGGCGCGTTTAATTATTAACTTAATTCATGTGTATCGCTGGGTTGTCTCTCCGCTCTTTCCTCCACGTTGTCGTTTCGAACCCACCTGTTCTAGGTACGCTATTCACGCAATTGAAACCCATGGTTTAAGTCGTGGTTTATTATTTTTTGTGAAACGCCTGCTTAGATGCCACCCATATGAAAAACTTGCTAAGCAATTGGGACCTACTTTTGGGTATGATCCAGTGCCAGAAGTTACGCAGAATATTGCCAATGCAATTAATTTGCCAACTTCGACATCTCTCACAAAATAACTTTATTCATCAAATAAGCGATGTTATTATAGTTCTTTTCTTAATTTCAACAGTTCAACGTTTAAGTGTTTACATCCCATGAATGATCAAAAAAATTTAATAATTGCTGTCGTTGCGAGTATCGCTATTTTCTGGGGGTTTGATTATTTTTATACAAGTAAGAAAATACAGCCAACCCCTCAACATATATCATCGTCTACTGCGCAATCAAGTGCATCTCTAGCGCCCCTCAATACACTGATAGGTGCATCTGACATTGAATTGCCTCGTGAAACTGCGCTACGCGAAGATGTACGCATTGCTATCAATACTCCACATATAAAAGGTTCTATTCGTCTCAAAGGTGCACTCATTGATGATGTTGAGCTAACGCAATACCAAGAAACTACAGAAAAGAATAGTGCTAATGTTGTTTTGTTAACGCCACATAAAACAAAAGGGGCCTACACAGCCGCTTTTGATTGGGTTGGGCACGGAAATGCTGTTTGCCCTAATAAAGACACCGTTTGGAAAGTCGAGGGTGGAGATAAATCTGCTGAGTTAACGCCATCAAAACCATTAAACCTAATCTTTGATAATGGTAAGGGGCTTCATTTCAAGCGCACAATTAAGGTTGATGAAAACTATCTATTTACTATCACAGACAATGTGATCAATACAAGCTCTTCTGATGTTGTTATACAACAAGTTGGTCAAGTAACGCGTTATGGAACGCCTAAAACAAGTGGGTTCTTTGTGCTTCATGAAGGCGGAGTGGGGGTGTTTAATCAGGCTTTGTCTGAAGTTTCCTATAGTGATATAGAAAAAAAAGCACATATTCAAGAATCGACAACAGGTGGCTGGATTGGCTTTACTGATAAATATTGGCTTGTGGCCTTAATTCCTTCGCAAACGACCGCCACTCAATGTTCTTATGATGACGTGTCACCAAAAAGTGATTTTCCACTACCCGAGCATCTAAAGATATATCAGACGAAAGTTATGACGCCCCAAATTACATTGACTGCTGGCAAAGCAACAGAAACAGTGCACCATCTGTATGCAGGCGCAAAAGTATTAAGTCTTTTAGATGCTTATGAGAAAACACAAGGGTTTGATCGTTTTGATCTTGCTGTTGATTTTGGGTGGTTCTATTTTCTAACAAAGCCTTTATTTTATGTGCTTGATTTCTTTCATAAAATTCTAGGTAACTTTGGTTTGGCTATTTTATTGCTAACCATTTTGTTTAAAGCAATGTTGTTTCCACTTGCTAATAAATCACACCGTTCTATGGCACGTATGAAAGATCTTCAACCAAAGATGGAGAAACTTAAAGTACTTTATGCCCATGATAAAACGCGTATGAATCAAGAGCTGATGAATCTATATAAATCAGAAAATGCAAATCCAATGTCTGGCTGTTTGCCAATGTTGGTTCAAGCACCGATTTTCTTTTGTTTATACAAAGTATTTTTTGTAACCATCGAAATGCGGCATGCACCATTCTTTGGTTGGATACATGACTTAGCAGCGATAGATCCAACAACTGTCTTTAACCTTTTTGGTTTAATTCCATGGACGCCACCTGCATTTTTGATGATTGGCGCTTGGCCTCTCATTATGGGTGCAACAATGGTTCTGCAACAAAAACTGGGGCCGCAGCCAGCAGATCCACAGCAAGCAAAAATTATGATGATTATGCCTGTTATGTTTACGTATCTGTTTGCATCATTTCCTGCTGGTTTGGTAATTTATTGGGCATGGAGCAATATTCTGACAATTTTGCAGCAGCTTTATATTAACCACAGCTCGACACTTGATAAGGCTAAGCGCGCTGTAAATACACGTAAAAAAAGATAAAAAATACTTCTTTGTAATCCTCTGGCTTGATCTGAGGTTCTGTGTAGATTAATAAATAAAATATAGATGATGCTTAGCAAACAGATGCATTTACAAATAGTAGTCATACTCGGATCAGGCCCGAGAATGACAAGAGTTTAGATTGGTAGTTATTAATGAGAATAAAATCATGAGATGGGCGAATCCCCAGGAATGGGCTAATTGGCTTTTTGCACAAGAGTGTCCTTTTCTAAGAAGTGTGCAAAAAATAGAAGATCTACCTGAGTATTCCTTGCCTGAGATTGCTTTTGCTGGTCGTTCAAATGTTGGCAAATCAAGCTTAATTAATGCACTTACCGCGCGAAAAACACTGGCACGTGCATCTAATACGCCCGGACGTACGCAAATGCTTAACTTTTTTCAGCTTCATCAAGAATTAATTCTAGTTGATATGCCAGGTTATGGCTATGCAGAAGCACCTAAGGCACTTGTTGCGCAATGGCAGAAACTTGTTCGTCAATATTTACTTGGGCGTCCTACACTAAAACGTGTGTATGTATTGATAGATAGTCGCCACGGTATAAAAGTGAATGACATAGAAATGATGAAGATGCTTGATGAAACTGCCGTTTCTTATCAGATTGTACTTACAAAAACAGATAAAATTAGCGCTGCAGCTCTCATTAAGGTCCGCGAAGAAACACAGTCAAAAATCACTAAACACGGAGCAGCTTTTCCTGTTTTAGGCGTGACAAGTTCAGAAAAGCGCTTGGGTATTGAAGAATTACGGGCTGAAATAGCAAAACTTTGCCCAGGACATAAAAATCTTGGTTTCACTGAAGCAGAATTAATTCAAGGAAGTTAGCCTAACTTTTCGGCAAAAATGAAGAGAGAAAGTTAGTATTATTTTCTCTCTGCAGAAACTACTTTTTCTTTTGCATTCGCTCACTATATCCTGTAACTTTTATTACAGGATATAGGATGCAGTCCCATTAAATGCCACATAAAATCTCACCCTCGAATGCTATGCCACGACCTTTGTTTGATACGCTTGAACATACATGTGAGCTCTATAAACGCAATCAAATTGAAAACTCCAGTATTACTATCAAGAATTGGCTTGATATCTGTCTGGTAGGCACAACAACAGCGCTTCCATCAAATGCTCGTAATGAATATGTGCATGCCTTACGTTTTCTCTACAATTACCGCGGTAGTTTAGATACCTTTAATTCCTATCGACGTGAAATTGATCGTCTTATGCAATGGAGTTGGTTTGTTCAGCAAAAATCCATTTTAGAACTTAAAAACCTTGATATAGAGGAGTTTGTCGAATTTTGTCAAAAACCACCAAAACGTTGGATTAGTCTTAAAACAGTCAGTCGTTTTATATGCGAAGACGGTATAAGAATACCAAACCCAGAATGGCGCCCATTTGTCGTTAAAGTCTCAAAAAAAGCCTTTCAAGATGGTAAAAAACCAAATAAGGCATCCTTCGAAAAATCGCAACAAGGCATCAAGCAGCTCTTTGCTATTTTAGGATCTTTTTATAACGCACTGATTCAAGAAGAAATAATCTCAAGCAATCCTGTTATGCAAATACGTCAAAAGAGTAAGTTTATACGTACGCAATCAACAACGCCTATGATTCGCCGTTTATCCGAGCAGCAATGGCAGATGGTTCTAACAATTACAAAGCAGTTGGCTGAAGGCAATCCAAAAAAACATAAACGTACACTTTTTATGCTGCAAATGCTTTATAGCATGTATTTACGTATATCAGAACTTGCTTCAACTCCGCGTTGGAATCCAAAAATGGCCGATTTTTTTCGTGATAACAATGACGATTGGTGGTTTAGAACCGTGGGTAAAGGCAACAAAATGCGTCAAATTGCGGTAAGTTTAGAGATGCTTGAGGCCTTGAAAGAATACAGAGTATATCTTGGCTACTCCCCTCTTCCTTCTCCTAGTGATCAAGCGCCGCTTGTGCAAAAAGAGAGAGGTCAGGGAGGCATTGAAAGTACGCGTGTTATACGCCAATTAATACAGACGTGTTTTGATGCGGCTGTTGAGCAATTACAGGAAAAAAATGAACATGAAGAAGCTGAGATGTTAAGGTCAGCCACCGTACATTGGTTGCGTCACACAGGAATATCTGATGATATAAAACATCGCCCGCGTGAACATGTGCGAGATGATGCTGGGCATAGTTCCAGCGCAATCACCGACCGCTATATTGATGTTGAATTAAAAGAACGTGCACGCAGCGCTCGATCTAAAACATGGGGTAAATAAAAAACAAAATGGTTTCTAGGCTTTGCATTACACTCGTTATTTCATAAAACACACAATTGACGTGCAAAAAATAACAATATGAAAGAAAGTATCTTTTATATTTCTTCAGCTGTGCTATTTTAATGAAGATTAGACGAATTCATATATGTGGATAATTAAATGAAAAAAACTCTCTTTTACGTAACTATCTCAGCCTTAACAGCAACGAACGCTTTTTGTGGTGTGTCTTTGGAATCGAAAATTAAAGCAATTGATGAAAAAATTAGAAAAGAAGAACAAGAACAGAGCCATAATGCGAAAAAACTTCAAGAGTTAGTTTCTGAATATAATAAACTCGTACAGGAAAATGCTTCAATCGAACAAAAAGAAGACATATCAGCAAATATTGATCAAACTCCCGAAGAAGCTATTGCGCATCGATTGAAAGAGCACGAGCGACGTTTGGATGAACTTGAGAAAACTGTCGCCGCTTTACTTGATGCAAAGAACCCGCAGAATCAAGCAAAACCTCAAGATCCATCCTCTATCATTCCAACAACTACTGCAGCTGTAACATCTGTTTCTGCGGGAACTCCGACTAAACATGCAGTAGACACGCTTGCAACAGAGCAAGCTGAAGCAGGTCCAGCTCCATCACTTGACACAAAAAGCCCTTCCCTAGCCCAATTCAATCAAGCAATGGCTTTGTTGAATGCAGGACTAAAGAATGATAGCAAGGAAGACCTGAAAAATGCTGCAGAAGCCTTTGAACTTATTACAAAAACATACCCAGATGAAACGTATGCGAACAAAGCATTTGTGCATGGTGGCGATGCACATTATAAACTGGGTAATGTAGATGAAGCTCAAAAATCATATAAGATGGCGATAACAAAACCATTAGATGTACAAAATGCAATTCGTGCACGCCTTGGTTATGGTGAAACTCTTCTCGCTAAAAATAATAAAGAAGATGCATGCGCTCAAGTCAAAATATTGGCAAAAGAAACCCTTGATGATGAACAAAAAAAGCGATTTTCTGCGTTGAAATCGGGCGCTTCTTGTGGCGTTAGTGACAATAAAAGTGAATAAAAGTGAATAAAAGTGAATAAAAGGGATGGTATTTTCGTTATCCCCCGGATGCGAACGGAAGCTGATTAATGGTACATAAAACGCTTCTTATCTTTCTTGGTGGAGGACTTGGTTCATGCCTTCGCTTTTTCATAACGCATTTATTATCAAAAACTGTTGATACTACATTTCCCGTGGGCATTCTCACCGTTAATGTATTGGGGTGTTTTTTGATGGGGACTACGCTTGGCGCATTTAATTCTTTTGCGACACATTCTTTATGGAATAGCTTTATTATTATTGGCTTTCTAGGAGGATTCACAACATTCTCTAGTTTCACCAACGATTGCATACATTTATTACAACGTGGTGATTTTGGATGGGGAGCTTTGTATTTAATTGCCTCTGTTCTATTGTCCATTATTTTCTTGATGCTTGGCATATGGTTCGTCAAATATTTTTATTTAATTAAGTTTTCTTAAAAAAATGAATGCAGCCCCTTGAAATTATTCCTCACTGTACCAATATAAAGGAAACATGGTACAGTATCTCGACGTCGCCCATTATTTTTATAATGATGGGAATGAACCAACCTTAAAGGATTTAAAATTATGTCTTTCATCATAAAATCCCTAATACGCATGGGGCTACTCACGGCACTCGTTGTCGTTGCTATTATTTACATGCTTCAACCTCTTGTAAATATATTCATTCATAATATTTGGTTAAATAGTGCTATTTTTGGCGTTTCCATATTTGGCATAGTATATTGCTTTTACCTTATCTTTGGTTTGATGCAAGAGCAAAAATGGCTTAATCGCTTTGACTTAGGTCGTGAACGGTTTCCAGGCACGCCAAAGGTTAAGATTCTAGCACCTATTGTTATTTTAATGAATGATGATCATCCATTAACAAGTCTTACACCGATTGCTGCAAAATCCATTTTATCAAGTATTGAAGGGCGCCTTGATGAATCACGTGATATTTGCCGATACATCATTGGGTTGCTTGTTTTCTTGGGCCTTTTAGGTACCCTCTGGGGGTTGTCGCAAACGATTAATGGCGTAGCAGGCGTCATTGGCAGTATAGGTTCTGCAAAAGAATTACAACCAATGCAAGAAGGCATCACATCAGCTCTTGCGGGTATGGGGACAGCCTTTAGTTGTTCAATGTTTGGTTTAGCAGGATCACTTATCGTTGGTTTTTTGGATTTACAAGTAGGTCGTTCATTTTCAACGTTCTATAATAGCCTTGAAGAACGTCTTGCTTGTAGCACACGCTATTCATCAAGCGCAGATACTTCGTCGGGTCCTGCTTTCAGTCAAGGACTGCTTGAGCAGACAATTGAAGGTCTTTCATCTCTACACCAACAAATGAAAAAAACAGAAGACACCCGCTTATCCATGGTTAAATCCTTACAGGTATTCAGTGAGAAATTAAGTGAAATGAGTGAACACATGATTGCTCATCAGAACTTTTCTCAGCGTTTGGCTCAGAATCAGGTTGAACTGCAAGAGATGATGATGACTCAATCAAAAGAAGGTCCACAAGGGCGCAATGAAGAAATCATTAAAACACATGTGCGCAGCCTTGATGCTACCTTAACAAAAATGCTTGAAGAACTTATTGAAGGGCGCAGTCGTTCTACACAAGACATACGAAACGAAATACGTGTTGTTTCGCGCACGCTCGCGGCCATTGCAACCAATGGTCAAGAAGCTGCATAAATGCGAAAAAACCTATTTTTTCGTTTACAATAATGAAGATATAGTTATAAATTTATACCATGATATTTTTCATAATGGTCTTAATGCCATCAGAACCACATCAAGCAAATAATTACATAATGACAGTTTCGTCATTTTTTTAATAGGATACCAAATATGCAGAAATTAATGGCCGGCAAACGCGGCGTTATTATGGGTCTTGCCAACGACCATTCATTAGCGTACGGCATCACAAAAGCGCTTGCTGAACATGGCGCAGAACTTGCGTTTACCTACCAATCAGAAACGCTTGCAAAGCGTGTGGCACCTATTGCCGCCTTGTTTGGTTCAGAATTTCTTATTGAGTGCGATGTATCAAAGGAAGGACACATTAAGGCAACTTTTGACACACTTAAAGAAAAATGGGGCACTATTGATTTTGTCGTACATTCACTTGCTTTTTCAGACAAAGATGAACTAAAAGGACAATATCTAAGCACCTCACGCGCTAATTTTATTAATTCACTTGATATATCGTGCTATTCCTTCACCGAGGTTTGTCGTGAAGGTTCTGCTATTATGAATGAAGGCGGTGCTTTCTTAACCCTATCCTATTATGGTGCTGAAAAAGTAATGCCACATTACAATGTAATGGGTGTTGCAAAAGCTGCTCTAGAAGCAAGTGTGCGCTACCTTGCTGTAGATTTAGGTGGACGTAACATCCGCGTGAATGCTATCTCAGCAGGTCCTGTCAAAACGCTAGCAGCATCTGGCATAGGTGATTTTCATCACATTCTGAAATGGAATCTCTATAACTCACCGCTTAAGCGCAACACCTCACAAGACGATTTAGGTGGCGCTGGGCTTTACTTGCTTAGCCATTTATCATCAGGTGTCACTGGTGAAATTCATCATGTGGATTCAGGCTATCATGTTGTTGGTATGAAAGCTGTCGATGCGCCGGATATTAGCACAGTTTAATAATTTTATATAAAATTTAGCACACTTATCCTTTTGTTGTATAAAGTCTGCTGATACACTTACGATATCATGTGCAATGGAGAAAAAGTGTGCATTCTTATTGGAAGAAATATCTATTTGGTATTTGCACACTTGGTCTCCTTACAAGTTGCGATTGGTTTCATAAAGATGAGGAAGATCCCACAAAGGATTTATTTTCATCTGAAGGAATTCACTATGACGTTACATTTACGCCCGAACTAACAGGCGCACTTGAAACAAGCATTAAACGTTCATCAAAATTATTACGGCTTGCTATAAATCAACCATCTTCAAAAAGTGCTCTTTTAAAACGCGCAGCTAAAGATCAAGAACTTTTTCTACATATTTTACATGAGAATGGTTACTTTGAAGGAACTGTAAATTTTCATGCACATGATGAAACAGGCTATAAAGAGAACACATCTGCTGAAAAAGATGCACCTAAATCAACGTTATTGGGGCCAGAAAAGCCACGAATAATCATTGATTTCAAAATTATTCCAGGAGATCGCTTTACCATCGGCGGAATAACCATTAACACAGATTCTGCGTCAGATTTCAAGCAAAAACAGACCCTACGTTTAACTGAAGATATTGTTGGTCTTAAAGCTGGTGAACCTGTGGAGCTTGAAAAACTGGAAGATGCACGAAGAAAAATTAAGAACTATTTTCTTGAAAAAGGCTATCCATTCGTTGACGTTCACACCCCTCAAGGCATTTTGAACACAGAAAACCGATCGCTTTATGTAACATTTCCTGTCTCTATAAAATATCATGCGATCATTGCTGGTACCAAAATCGAAGGACTGACGCAAATAAGCCCTTCATTTGTTAAAAATCGTATTACCTGGAAAGAAGGCGATCCTTATAACGAGAAAGAAGTAAAACGCACACAAAAGAAACTCATCATGTCAAATGTGATTTCAAATTTTCATGTGACAGCTGAACCAATTCCAAATTCTTCGGATGATGCAACAAATACACAAAAAATTATTATGCATGCCAAGGCATCCGAAGCACGACCAAGAATCATTGGAACTGGTGCGCGGTACTCTACATCTGAAGGAATTGGTGGGCGGATTTTCTGGCATCACAACAATGTGTTTGGTAACGGTGAACACCTTGGTGCGTCCATCAAATCATCGAAACGAGAACAACGCGGAAAAATCTCATACGATATTCCTGACCTTGGCGGTGCTGAAAATATTCTTTCATTTCAAGGTATTTTATTACGCGAAAAAACACGTGCGTATAGTGGTCGCACACTCACAGGAGGCATGTCATATGATATTCCAATTCAAGATACGATTCACACATCCGTAGGTATTTTAAATGATGCAAGCCATTTGTATGCACAAAATACGGTTTTCAATAGTCATTTAACGGGTATTCCCATTATTGCAAAAATAGATACAAGTAATAATTTTCTAGATCCGTCTCAAGGAATGCGTTTAGCCATTCAAGGAACGCCATATTGGGGAAAACTGGGCGATAATAGAGGGCAATTTACAAAAGCAACAGGAAACCTGAATGTTTACATTCCGCTAAAGCAAAATGAACTTGGCGAGGGTAAACTTGTCTTGGCAGGGTACGCTAAAGCAGGAACCTTGTTTATAAATGATTTTACGAAAACGCCTCCAAACAAACGTTTTTATAGTGGTGGTGCCGCCTCTATTCGCGCCTACAGTTATCAAATGGTTGGGCCACTTGATGCGAGCAGTGTTCCCTTAGGCGGACGATCAATGGCCGAATGTGGTGCTGAATTACGGGCGCGCGTAAGTGAATCAATTGGCCTTGCGACATTTTTCGAAGCGGCTGCCGTCACCACAAAACGTGCACCTGAATTTGGCACAAAGAACAGTCTCTATGGCGCCGGTTTTGGTGTACGTTATTTCAGTGGATTCGGCCCTATACGTTTTGATGTAGCGTTCCCTTTTACACGACGTAAAGATCCGTATGGAAAGCGCATTGACTCACCTTATCAGTTTTACATCAGTGTCGGACAGGCGTTTTAGTTGAGTATTGCGCATAAACTTGCTACGATTTACAAGATAATAAAATTTAAAAAACATCAAGGTTTTTATGACTAACTCCATCATTACCAACAACGGCACACCTGTTGCAGAATCACTTTCTGTTACGTCTCTTTCTGCGGCTCCATTTATTGACGTACGTAATCTCACAAAAGCTTTTGGCGAGAACAAAGTGTTGAA
>JAZKAK010000008.1:0-1265 GCA_040389165.1 Pseudomonadota bacterium | reverse complement strand
TCGCTAACAGTGAACAAAGGTGAATCATTTGTTATTATTGGCGGCTCTGGAACCGGAAAATCTGTTCTTATCAAATGCATCTTGGGTTTACTGGCACCTGATGCGGGTGAAATACGCGTTAATAATGTAGACATACAAACGTTATCAACGCGCGAACGACAAAAGGTACTTATGAGTTTTGGCGTGTTGTTTCAAGGCGGAGCGCTCTTTGACAGCATGACGATCGCCGAAAATATTGCTTTTGGCTTGGTTCAAGGGCTTGGTATGGATAAGGTTCAAGCACGAAAAATTGCACTTGAAAAATTAGACGCTGTTGATTTATCTGTCAAGGTAGCGGATGTATATCCAGCTGAATTATCAGGGGGCATGCAAAAACGTGTGGCGCTAGCGCGCGCAATTGCAACAAATCCGGACATTATCTTTTTTGATGAACCAACAACAGGGCTTGATCCTATTATAAGCGGTACTATTAACGAACTTATTCTTCGGTGTGTGCGTGATATTGGCGCAAGCGCAATTACAATTACACACGATATTAATAGTTTACGTAAAATTGGTGATCGCGTTGGCCTTCTGTATAAAGGGCAATTCATATGGCAAGGCACCATTCAACAAATGGATGAGACAAATAACCCGTATGTTGATCAATTTATCAATGGAAAGCTTGTCGGGCCATTCACCGTTTAACATTTTATTCTGTGATGGGAAGCCTTATTTAAAACTTTTTCAAGTTATACGTATATATCCCCTTGCCATTCAGACCAAAAATGGTCTAGATTATATATATTGAATTTAGCGTTGATTCAAAGAAATATATGCACCATACGGTGTGTTTTTTGAATTGATGTAAATTCAGCCTGCATGGTGAAATCGGTAGACACAACAGATTTAAAATCTGTCGAGCGAACGCTCGTGCCAGTTCAAGTCTGGCTGCAGGCACCACCCCCCTCTCTCAATCCGTTTAAAGTTAATGATATATGCGTCAATGCATCTCTGTTTTTGGATTCTTTTTTAAGCAGGCGCGCGGGATTATAGCATGCACATTCCCCTGATTGTTATCTTGCATCCTCATCGTCATTTTCCATCCCCCCACGTTGTCATGCCCGAACTCGATCTGGATATCTATAAAAGTTCAACTGCAAATAATTAATGTGCAAACCGTGCGCACAACCAAATTCTATATGCCTCCCTCAATGGCAGAGGCGTTCGTATTAATACCATTTTACGGAATAAATTAACTTAATATCCATACCCACATACGCTTT
>JAZKAK010000007.1:0-11029 GCA_040389165.1 Pseudomonadota bacterium | reverse complement strand
TAACATGGTTTTACAGTTTTTCAAATCGTGTAAGTTATTTTTGCACAATTCCTAAATACATACGGGCACCAGTCTTCATTGATTAAAATCTTGTGCGTCGGGTGATTTAAAACCGTTAAAAACGTTATTACAATGGCAGCAATCACTGCATTAACCAACAACGCTGCACCATGACCACGTTGCAATAGCACTGAAAAACTTACAATCATCATGAAATAATTGAGATAGGAGGCAAGACCCTCATTCGTTTGTGGTAGCCCCCACTGATGAAGATATGTATTTGTTGCAAACACTGACATTACGCCTGAAAATAATAAAAATACCGCAAAGAAAGAGATCAACACCACAACCGCAGATGGCAGTTTGACATCTTCTAGAAAAAACACTCCCCCGAGCGATAATGCACATACCGCTGACAGAGCATTCATCATAATAAACACCCCCTCAGCATCCATCCAAATGCCAATACGAAGAGGTGGAAATGTTGCAATCACGCACCAGAAAAGCGCAATGCTAGCTGTCAATAAGACCGATTCAGAGATAAGTCGTAACAAGCCAGTTTGTTGACGCGAAAGTCTATTTATTAGTGTTTTGCGCATTATTAAAATCAATTCTTTCATAAATCATATTGAGTGTGGCATAGAGCCATAAGCATGAAAAGAGTTTAAAAAACGATCCCATTAAGTAAAAATTAACTTGTTTGTGCAATATTATATTCAAACAACGTATTATTTACACGAGGTATTACTGTGAAATTATTTAAATCTACATTGATGTTGTGCGGTTCTTTGGTGCTTGGTTCACATATTTATGCAATGGAATCGAGTAATAATTCACGTAATTCTGGAGCAGCAGGAGGCGGTCGCAGCCTCGTAAGTAAAGCATATGCAAAAGCATCTGCAACAGAAGATACCTTTTTACAAGACGTTGACGCTAAAACAGCTGAATTCTTACACGTTGCAATAAGAGGATCTCGCGGAGCAGTAAGTGGGAAAGTAAATCCTTCAGAAAGTGCATATACAAAAGAAGAGAAAAAAATAGATGCGCTACAAATAGACCCTAATTCTGTTCTCTATGAAATCAAAAACATGAAGGATGAACTAAAAAGCTTCATACGATCTCAGGGTGCAGAATGGCAACGACCAACAGAAGTTGAATTTATCTTAACGGCTCTGCGTCATGCAAAGGACCAAAATATGTTAAGTGATGCTAACACACTCAAATCACTTTACATGTTGTTATATACCTATGTTCGTATTCCAGGCTCAATGGTTTCAATCGAAGTATCGCGAAACAGGGCCGCTGCATCAGCGATAAGTTCGCGTGATGATGCACGTTCGGAAATGGCTGTTAAAGCGAATGCTCGCGATTATTATATACGGGAAGCAGGAATGCGCCGCGAACTTAAAGCACAGGCACAAGGGTTGGGAACAACGTTGTGTCCAGACAGGAAAGTCATTGGCAAACTCACAAAAGAATTATTCCCATATTTTTCAGCTGCTGCTTTTGAAAATGGTATGGTGACGGATATTTCCACAGGTGACAGAAAGCCATTGGGCACTGTTGAGCTTAAAAAAGGGCAATACTGGAAAGTCTATGCAATGGAGATAAGCAAGCAATCTGCGCCTTATAATTATTATGGGCATCACCATGGCTACAATCCAGCACAACAATTCTTCACAGATGCAATTCAAAAAATAACAAGCCCATACGCCGAACGATTTGGCAAAGATACAGCTGGGTTGCTTGCGGAGCATAACGATAATGGTCACATGATGCACGGCGCAATGCACCACCATATGCAACAAACACCAGTTCCCGAATCAGCCGAATCAAAACTCATTAAAAAATCCATGACAGCGGATGGCGGTGGCGCATTCTGGAAACGTGATACAAGCTATGACGATCGTTATTCGCAATCGGGTATGTGCACCTATATAGCATCCACATTTGAATCAAGCGGCATGGGATGGAACCAGCATGTTGGCAGGCAAGTATGGCAGCCAAATGGTGATTTAATCAATTACACCTTTGTTTTTGAAAGAACTGATACACCTCAAGCAACAGATAGCTTTATGCAACGTGTCTATGCAGATCGTCGTGTTTATTTAACACGCGTATATGCAGGAACGCGCAGTTATTACATGCGCAAAGCGAATGAGGCAGACCGAGAGGGCAATGAATATATGCGCACATTAATGACGCGAGCAGCACAGAACATAGACTCCACAATTGAACAATTCGGGCAAGAAGCGGTTCAAGGGCGTGCTGAAAAGGCATTGAGATCCGCAGCTACCTCTGAACGTTGGGGCGGAAAGTAGCTCATAAAAAGCTCAATCTATCGTTATTGCGAGCCTGCAAAGCAAGCGCGGCAATCTAAGAACATAGATCGCCATGGAGCAATTCTCCTCGTGATAACGATGTAAGCAAATGACGCCATACAAAACAAATACGTGGAAGGTTTTACTTTATGAAAATGATATTCAATAAATTAATGATGTGTGCGGCTATAACGGGGTTGACTTCAGGATATTCTAACGCCGGAGATCATGCTAAAATCGTTCGCTTGAAAACTGGCAAAGAAATGCCTATTCCAACGCCAGCACAAAGTGTAGACATGCGTGATGCAATGCATAATGCACAAGAAGCAGAATCTATCACACATTTATTGAGTGAAAAAACACACGAATTCATCGCATATGCTGAACAGCGATCAAATGCCGCTCGTGAAAGTTTAGACGGCCACATACATCATTTTGAAGAGCTTCTAGCACGAGGAGATCATGCTAGCATAATGGCTGAATTGACAGAAAAAGGCGATTCTTTACATGCTCTTAAAACGACCGTTCTTAGCCAGGATCGCAAAGCTGCTGAACACAAACGCATATTGAAAGATATTGATTTTATAGAGCGCGCGTTACGATATGCAAAACATACATATAAAATAAACACTATTACAAATAAAGAATTAAGTGATGTTTACATACTCATATATTCGTATATTGATATTCCCGGGTCAATTGTTAATGCTGTTTTTTCTCGCACCACAGGCGGAGAGCATCCGCCCTTTGATTTAACAGAACTTGGCCAAAATCTTGGATCAGCCATGGAACGTCGTACAGCAAAATATGAAGCTGCTGCGCAATCAAACTGCCCTGATCGGGCAGTGCTTGGTCGCACAGTAAAAGAACTATTCCCGCACTTTACACGAACTGCTTTTGATAGAGGAATGGCCGTAACAAATATAGTGACAGGTGATAAGCACCCAATGACAACGGTTAAATTGAATGGACAGTGGTATAAAGTCTATGCAACGGACAAGCAAAACCAACACGAATCGCAGTCATTCACAACGACAGATTTCCATGATGATGTGTATGACGAAACGGGCTATAATCGCCGTGGGTATAATCAGCATGGCTATAATGTTCACGGTTGGAGTCGCTGGGGTTACTATGATCAGAGTTGGGGTTCTCAAGATCAGCAGAATTTAGATGCAGATGGATATAATCGGGCAGGATACCGTGAAGCCGCGCCGCAGTCATGGGTTTTTCGAAACAGGCAAGGATATGACGTTTCTGGACGCGATGCGCAAGATAACTATAATGGAGTGTGGGATTTAAACAGCAGAATAAATCAAACAGTATTCTATTGGCCTACCTCTATACGCCAAATTGTTGAACCATATGCGTTCAGATTTAATCAAACTGCAAACACGACAAATAGTTTGCTCGCCGAAAATGGTCAAGGATATTATGACCCACAGCAAATGCGCCATGTGCAACCGCAGCAATCTGTCGCGGCAAAAAAACTCCACCGTGCGATCACATCCCCTGACAATGGCGTATTCTGGCAACGTGATACGGCTTTTGATAATGGGCAAAGCAATCTTTGCACATATACATCATCGTCTTACACAGGGGCGCCGCGTCAAGGTGGATATTATGGTGGATACGGTGCTAATTTCGAACGAACTGACTGCACTTTTGTATTAGAACCTACCGAGGCTCCAACAGCAAAGGAATTTGATGCACGCAAAAATGGTTTCATGCAACGTGTCTATGCACAGCGCCGGGCGTACTACATGCGTCACCAGAACTTAGGTCATTATCACATCGATCCACAAGATGATCCAGTAGAAGCTCAGAAAAAAATGGTTGGTGAATTCAAAGAACGCATTGCACGCGATCGGATTTACCAACTGCAAGATCCAGAGCAACGTCGTGAAGATGGCCGCATTTATGCGCCAACACCTAAGCGTGTTTATATGTCCACACGAAATGTACAAGAGGCTGTTGATCCAGAAGCCATCGAATTGCATAATTCATTTGAGGCCAATAAGCGCGTTTATTTGCATGGAGCAAAGGTTCGCAATACAGGTGTACACGGCGAAGTATTGGCTGAATTCGACAAAGAATGGGCAAAAGGAAACTCAAGCGAAAGCCTAGCCAAAGAAAGATACCATGCTATGAATCACAGCGGTTCTGCTTCACGTGCTGACGTTGCTTCACGTGCAAGTATAGGCCATGCTGCAACGACGGCAGCTCAACGCAATGCAGAAAATGCGTTAAGACTGGCTTCTGAGGGAGCTGAGGAATCTAAAGACAACAGCTAATGCATTGCTCACGTTTTCTTAAAACCTCTTTTTGAGGAATCTAAAAACAACAGTTAACGCATTGCTCACGTTTTCTTAAAACCTCTTTTCGTGTATTCACCGGGCGTGACCCGGTGATCTTAGATGGTTTTATTAATGTTAATCGTTCATAGTTTTGCACGTTTTTAGATGCCCGGATCAGGCCCGGGCAAAACACAGTGTATTTTTCACAAGATTTCACTTCTCTTTATAGTGTATTTTTCACACGATTTTACTGCTTTTTGTGGAAACAAAAAAACGTGCACACTGCATGTGAAGAATAAATTCAAGCGAGAGCATCTTGGTAAATCCCTCAATCTTTTGTTTACCCCCTCTCATATTCTTCTGGATAATCAACCACCCATCCTTCTATAATCAATCAGATAATTTAAGTTGATTCCATGCATGCACGCATTTGACGTCATTATTGTAGGGGCTGGCCTTGTTGGCAGGCTACTTGCGATCGGCCTTGCTAAACGAGGATTAAGTATTGCTTCCATCGATCATGCAGCGAGTGAAACACTGCTAAATGCTGCGCAAGATGGTCGCACGACCGCTGTTACGCTTGGCTCAAAACGGTTAATTGATGATCTTGGTCTATGGGACGCAATAGCCCCTTATGCGCAACCGATTCATCAAATTCGTGTTTTTGAAAACGGTTCGCCTTGGACTCTGGATTATGATGCCAATGATATAAGCACCGAACCTATGGGATACATCGTTGAAAATACGCCCATCCGTGAATCTTTATACGCACATACGCCTGAGAATCTCTCCGTATTTGCCCCTGATTCAGTTCAATCATTAGATCGTACCGATGTATGTGCAACTATTATTTTAGCATCAGGAAAGACACTTGTTGCACCTTTGGTTATTGCAGCGGATGGCAGAAATTCAAAACTACGATCTTTCACCTCAATATCCGTAAAAACCAACGATTATGATCAAAATGCATTGGTTGCCCATGTGTTACATGAAAAACCACATAATGATACGGCTTTTGAGATTTTCACGAAAGATGGTCCTTTAGCAGTTTTACCCTTATTGCCAGACACCGAGACTGGCAAGCATAAATCAGGTCTTGTTTGGTGCAAACCACGCAATTTTGATTGGGCAGCGCTCGATGATCAATCACTTGCCGAAATGTTTGTAAAATTATTCCCTTACTATGGGCATGTTACTTTCTTGCCAAAGCGATGGGTATATCCAATGTCTTATACAAAAGTAAACACCCTGGTTGATCGCAGACTTGCCCTCATTGGTGATGCTGGACACGTTGTACATCCGATCGCAGGTCAAGGTGTTAATCTTGGCTGGCGTGATGCAGCCATTTTGATCGATGAATTAGCAAATGCTAAGTCACAAGGGATTGATTTAGGATGCCCCTTTCTGCTAAAAAGGTATGATAATAAAAGGAAATTTGATCGTCTAAGTATCTTATGGGCGACTGATGGCATAAATCATTTATATCATTCGCAACTGCTACCAGTACGCTTTGCGCGGAACACGGCGTTCGCGATTCTAAACCACATAAAACCATTTAAACGAGCCATTATGCGTCGTGCCATGGGAATATCTTGATTATTTTTAAGTTAGACGTATAAGATTAAACATCTCGTTTACAGAAAACATTTAAAATGGAGCACTTTATGACAGAAAAGACAGTAGCAAAGAATAACACAACAAACGTTCAAGAAAACGAATCCACAAACATTGCTTTTGGTATTGTAACACAGTATGTAAAAGACCAATCTTTCGAGAATCCAAATCCAGTTGAATCATTTTTAGAAACGCAAGAAACGCAGCCAGTAATTGCTATTGATATTTCAGCAAATGCAAAAAAAGTTCGTGACGGTTTATTCGAAATCTCGCTTGATCTGCGCGCAAAAGGCTCTATTGATGACAAAAAAACATTGTTTATTGCTGAATTAACATATGGTGCAATCGTCGCTATCGATGAGGCAAAAGTTCCAGTAGAATCAGTAGGACCACTTCTTATGGTACACTTTCCAACTCTTCTTTTTCCATTTGCAAGAGCCATCATGGCAGATATGACACGTGAAGGTGGATATCCAGCTCTCATGTTGAATCCTATTGATTTTAGTGCAATGTACCAAGCGCAACAACAAAATCAAACAGCGGCAGCATAACTCCACACCAATTTATCAAGTGATATATAGCCATTTCTAGTATGTGTATATATCACTGCGAGCAAGAAGCCTGGCATATGGCGCTCTTCTCTCAAACAATGTCATCCCCGGACTTAATCCGGGGATCTCATTACAGGGCTAAAGCTCGGCAATGAGATCTTCAATTTATGGCCCAGCGGCATAAAAACGCGAAACAACGAGAAACCAAATAGTAATGGCAGAATATACAGCTTTTTTTCAGAAAAAAATTCAAGAATTACGTTCTGAACATCGCTATCGTATTTTCGCAGATTTAGAACGATTTCAGAAAAATCCTCCTTTTGCATTATGGCATCCACCATTTGATGCAAATCAACCATCAGCAACTCCCAGAGAAGTTGCTGTGTGGTGCACAAACGACTATCTAGGATTAAGCCATCATCCTGAAACAATTAGTGCTCAAATTGAAGCTACTGCTAAATATGGAACAAGCTCAGGTGGTACGCGCAATATTTCTGGCACGACGCATCTACACAATTGCTTAGAAAAGAAAATTGCCGCCCTTCATCAAAAAGAGCGTGCTCTTTTGTTTAGCTCAGGCTATGTCGCTAATGAAGCAACACTTACGACGCTTGGTGAGCAAATCCCAAATCTTGTATTTCTAAGCGATGAGAAAGTTCATGCGTCCATGATTCAAGGCATGAGACACAGCAAAGCCGAACGCATTGTATTCAAACATAACGACCTAGTAGACCTTGAGGAAAAATTAAAATCGATTGATCCAAAGCTTCCTAAGATTATCGTGTTTGTTTCCATTTATTCGATGGATGGTGACTCAGCACCAATTGAAGCAATCGCCAAACTTGCTAAGAAATACAATGCACTTACCTATCTTGACGAAGTACATGGTGTGGGCGTGTACGGCCCTGGCGGCTCAGGCTATGCTGCTCAACAAGGATTGTCTCATCACATCGATATAATCCAAGGAAACTTCGCAAAAGGCTTTGGTGGTTTTGGTGGATACATAGCTGGCGATGATGCTCTTGTTGATTTTATACGCGGCTATGCTTCTGGCTTTATTTTCACAACATCATTACCACCAGCCATAACAGCGGCAGCATTAGCGGCCATTAATGTACTTGAAAAAGATCCATCCATACAAATACGCTTCCATGAACGCGTACGTTATTTAAAAGATAAACTTCACACAAGCATCATACCGTTCCATGATAGCGGTAGCCATATCATTCCCATTATTGTTGGTGATGCGGCTGGGTGCAATCAACTATCTTACCGACTGCTGACTGAGTACAATATTTATGTACAACCGATTAATTTTCCAACAGTCCCGCGTGGATCAGAACGCCTACGCGTCACGTTAACACCCCATCATTCGTTTGAATTAATAGATACATTTGTAGATGCACTGTCAAGTCTCTGGGCGCAGCTTAATTTAAAAGCAGCGGCATAAAAAAGCTCATAGTTGTTCACATTTAATTTGAGTATAAGGCGATCAAGGATCGAAGCGCGGAGTGTACTAAAGTACATGAGCACTGCAGATTTCCGAAGATCAACACCATAATCAATTTAAAGGTGAATGGCTATATTATGCGCCGCCCGTCACTTGCTTAAATGACTCAGAAGATGGAATACCAAACTGACGCAATAACGTAATACTTATTCGGCGATTTGATTCGGCAAAAGGGTCTTCTTTCACAAAAGGATCCGTAGCCTCTTTCCCCATGACCGATTCAAATCGCGTTGCAGCTATATTGCATTCTTCAAGCGCACGTCGAGTTGCATTAGCGCGGTCAGCAGATAGCTCCCAATTACTATATTTGTGTGCACCCACAAAAGGATGCGCATCTGTATGTCCCGATATCACTAACGCATTGGGAAGCTTTTCGATCATGCCAGCCACAGTCCTAATCAATTGCTTTGTAAGCGGTGTCATCGAACTACTGCCAGATGCAAACATCGTCCGCTTATCTTTATCAATCAACTGAATCCGAAGACCCTCCGGTCTAATTTCCAAAATCACATGTTGCAAAAGCCCCTGTAATTCAGGGCTCTTTTGAATAATATCCTTAATAGACGCGGCTACTTTCGTTAATTTTGCTGCTTCTTCTTTTTGCAACTTTTTAATCGCTTCAGCTTTTTCTTTTGACTCTGCCATTTCTTTTTCTATGGATTTTTGTTGTTCGATTGTTTTTTCTGATTTAGCACTCTCAATGGATCGCTCAAAGCTTGCAGCGGCATTATTGCTTTTAAGTGTATTAATAGCTTGATTTAATGCTTTTGCCTCATTCTCATTTTTTTCAGCTTGCTTCTTTGCTTCTTTAATTGCTTGCAAGTCAACTTTTACTATTTTCTCAATAACAGCCCCTTGCTTTTTCGCATCTGATTGGGCAGCTTCAGTCTTAATAGCATCCTCGGCTTTAATTGGCTCAGCCTTAGGTGGTGCGGCATTAGCAGCCTTAGACTTGATTAACTCAGGCTTATCCTTACTGGCATTTACATTAGCCTGATCATTCTGTTGTTTCATTTTCTCAGTTTGAACTTTCTCCGGCTTAACTTTTTCAATCTGTGTGGGATTTACCTTCTCTTTGGAAGCATCACTCTTTTCTGACGTAATTAACGAAACAGTGACTTCGACAACATTGACAGGATCATTCTTCTTCACATTATCCTTATTTGTGAGCTCAACCTTAATATCCTTGGCCGCATTCTGCACGATTTTACTCACATCTTTTTTTTCTTGAAAAGCCTCTTGCTGTTTACTTTTAGTAAGATCAACTTCTATTTCCGTACTTTTTGCGCGCTCTTCAGTGCTTTTTCCACTACTATTATTAGGATTACTCATATTAACGCCGCCCATCATGCCAGCGCTTCCGTTTTGTGTTTGCATGTTTATAATTGTTGGGGAAAAATAATCTGCGATACCTTTCTTTTGCTCTTCCGACGTTACACTCAGCAGCCACATCAACATAAAAAAAGCCATCATGGCCGTCACAAAGTCAGCATAAGCAATCTTCCAACTACCACCATGCGAATCATGGGCTTGCTTCTTTCTCCTTTTTTTAATGATGATTATAATTGGCGCTTGATCTACCATAGTTAACTATCACCCAACTGTTGCGTTGCAACTTCTAATTCATCAAAAGATGGACGTTGATCTTCTTCTAACGCTTTTCGTGCAAATTCAACAATAACAATCGGGGCGCCCCCATTTAAATAAGCAACAATACTTGATTTTATGCACAAAATATATTTTTGATCCGCCTCGACAACGCCTTTAAGTGCCTGAGACATTGGACCAAACATTCCATAAGAGAGCAAAATACCAGCAAATGTACCAACCAATGCACCACCAATTAAATGTCCTAATATCTCAGGTGGCTGACTAATAGAACCCATCGTATGAATCACACCCAAAACGGCAGCAACAATGCCAAGTGCAGGCGTGCCATCGGCCATTTTTTCTAAGGCAAGCACATCGCAGTGATCTTCATGCATCATAAGATCTATTTCTTCCATCATAAGATCTTCTATTTGATGAACATTTTCACTTCCCATAGTCAAAAGTCGCAAATAATCACACACAAAATTTAACGCCATGTGATTTTGTGAAAATGATGGAAACCGTTGAAAAATAGTAGACTCACTTGGTGTTTCAATATGCGCCTCAAGCGCTAACATTCCTTTGTTTTTGGCAAGTTTAAAAACACAAAAAAGGAGGCACAACAATTGCAGATATTCTTTTTTTGTATATTTAGGTCCTGCCATAATACGTTTTATGTTTCCAGGCGTTTTCCCAACAACAGCTGAGGAATTGGCAATTATATAAGCACCAACCGCAGCACCCACAATAATCACAAATTCAAAAGGCTGCCATAACACAGCCATGTGCCCCCCATTAGCTGCGTAGCCAATTAGCACGCTAGCAAAAACAATGGCTAAGCCAATTAATAATTTCATAATCATTCACACTAATAACTGCTTGATCTCAGTTTAAAGCTGATTTATTAGTGATTCGTTAATTTAAGATTATTTTTCAATAAATCTCTCGTTCCTACCTTGACCACAAACGATCTTCATTTTGGAATTTCACCTTTTTGCACCCATCACAACCACAGAACATAGATTGTTTTAAAGTTATTTCCAACATCTGATATATTCTTAGAAATTTTTGTAACAATATAAATAAATAAAGTAACTACCAAGGTCACCTTTAAAATCTAAAAAAATGTTGAAATTCCCCCATATT
>JAZKAK010000006.1:28892-84762 GCA_040389165.1 Pseudomonadota bacterium | reverse complement strand
GCCTGACATAGTATGCGCAATTTGTGCAGGGGGCGGTTGCTCGAACGGTTACCTTATAAGCAAGAAATGCTCATCTCTCGCCGTTTCTGATACCTTCCAAATACCAGCCAAGGCAATTTGTTTACTAGAAACATAATGTAATCGTGGTTTTGTGGAAAAATACGCATCAGAAGCAATCATCCACATATAAACATTAACGTTAGCTAAACGACGAAACATTTCAACATACAGCATACCTTCTTTATTTCCCGCGGGATCAATCTGGAAGGATCTATTATCATTGAGACGTGTAAAATCTTGCTCTACAAAATCAGTAATTTCAGTTATTTTATTAGCGCGTTTAACAAAAACAGAACTAAACATACGTACGAATTTTTTATTTTCAAACGCTGCTTCACATGCTGTTTTAACATCACTCCACTTTTTAAGTTCAAGTTGATAATTTCCCAACGCTTCTTCCTGTTGTATACCCCACGCTAATTTTTCTTGCTCACCGTCTAGCTCTGCACTACTTTCTATTTCTTGAGGCTTCAATACCAGATGTTCAGCCGTATTTCGTTTGAATTCAGCTTCATCTTCCAAACGAACTTCTTCAAACTCCGTCAACATCTTAGCTGTTTCTTCGTAACTCTTTCGTGTACATTCAGATAATTCAAGACCTTCTTTAGCGTATTCATTCATGAATCTCTCAAAAACACTAGAAATTGACTGTTGCAAAAACGTGGTTTCTCCATGAACAGCTAATAAACGGTAAAGCAAAGGCACATAATATTCTGGTAAGAATATACGGTGATCTTTAACTGCATCGACAAGTAAATGATTTATCTCTTCTTCTGAAGTCCCTAATGCATGCCAGACATCTCCTTCTATTTCAGTATTGTAAACAACAAACGTAAGATCACCTTTATTTATCGCTCCCCCACCTTCAATAATTGTACGTGCGGATAAATCTGCATCAAGTCTTCCTTGCATTTCCAAAAAATAAGGACTTTCTCTACTCATTATCTGAAAAGGATTATCTTGTCCTTCAGTGATAGCTAGCAACCCTAATATATGAGAAAAGGACTCCTTGCTGCTCAACTTTGCATCCTCACAAAGATTTCTTCTAAAAGCCTCTCTAATAGATTGATTAAGGCGTTGCTTCCTGTAAGTTTCTTCACCAGCCAAACCGTCGGTACTATTTAGCCATTGTTCTATTTTCTTTTTTTCTAAATAAGATACATAACCAGCCTTAAGATCGTCTTGTGTAACAAGTTTATTTTTCAAACGCTCTTGCACTACATAAACAACTTTTGACAACCATTGGTAATGCTTTATGTTCGTATTAAGCTGCCCAAGATCAACAGGCAGAACAGAAAAATAATCACTAACATGAGGCTTCTTAGCGTCATCGTACATTTTAATATTTTCAATTAGCTGTATTAATTGAACCATATTCATTCCAATTGGCAATGAATGTTGCCGCTCACTTAATACCGAAGTTACCACCAAAGCACGGGCTATATCGATATCAGCAGTTAATTGAACGAAATCAGCTTGCGTAGGAAAGGATTCACAAAGATCCTCTAATGCACGTAAATTTTTTATTTCAGTTGCAGACTCAGCTGGTATTACCGCAACTGGAAGAACAGCTCCTGTACCTGAAAGAGCAGAAGAATCAGATTCTAATTGCTCCATCGCTTTGAGTGCATGAGTTTGCGCAATCAAACCGACTCCACACAAAGCAATGCATGCAAAAAATGATATTATTGGTTTCTTATGTTTCATAATTAGTGACTCCTTAGGGTTAAAATAAAAAGTACAGCGAGCACATAGTATAATCTATTTTAATAAAATTTTACATATACACAACAAAAAAGGGAGCCATTTCTGACTCCCTCACAATTTACATCCTAACTCACACGCATGAGCAAAGAACGTTAATACAATTTATTTTGCTGTCGGTGCTGGCGCAGTAGACATAATATTGCCATCCATATCACGCAAAACAACCTTTGAATCTTCACGCAACTTCATCACAATCTTAGCTGCTTCACGTTGTGAAACTGCTTGTGTTAATTGAGGACGAATGTCTTCGATTGTAGGTGCTTGAACAGCGCGCTTATCTTCAACGCGAATAACGCTAAATCCATTATCACCTAATGTAACTGGTTCTGGAATCAATGTTGCTTTTGGCGCCTTAAACAAAACATCAGCTAAATCAGAAGGTAATTGCTTTTTCGGGATATAGCCCAAATCGCCACCTGATTCTTTTGTGTTAGGATCTATTGTTTTTTCCTTAACATATTCATTATCAAATTTGGCTTTGCCACCTTTTAGATCTTTAAGAATAGCTTCTGCCTCTTCTTTGGTTGCAACCATAATATGACGAATACGAATTTCCATATCATCCTTAGGGAATATTTTAAGGAATTCTTGATACGCTTCTTTTAGCATTGCAGGCGTTATTACTTGCGCAAATTGCTTATCAAGATAAGCACGTTGGAGCAATCCTTTTTGAACTTCCTCTTGCTTTTTAATCAAATCAGCAGATTTTTCAAGATTGGCCTTTTTTGCAGCTTCAATCAATAATTTTGTATCAGCCACACGTAGCACAAGTGGTTCAAATAATTGATGGAATGGGGTTGCCTTAAGTTGTTCTGGAATGCTTGCAAGACTATCTCTCACTTGGCCCAAAGTAATTTTTTCACCATTGGTGAACACACCAACAACCATTGAATTATCCAAAGCTTTTTCATTTACTCCTGAGAAATCTTTCTTTTCAGGTGTCTTTTTTTCAGGCTCTTTTCCACTTGCATCAGGCATTGGAGGCAGATCAGGCAATGGCATTGGCTTTCCATCAAGCCCTGTTATCTGAAGGCCTGCATCACGACGCATTTTATCAACAACTGTTATTGCATATTGCGGTGTAATTGCTTTTTTAATTTCAGCTTTAATTTTGTCAAATTCTGGCGGTTGAATTGGACGCCTGTCTCTGATGAAAAATACGCTATAGCCTTGATCAAATATTTTTAGAACTTGCGGAACCATTGTGCCTTTTGCAGCTTTGAACAATTCTTCATTCTTTATATCAGCCTTGCGCACCCAACCTATGTTACCTTTATTCGCTTTGGTGCTTGTATCCGCTGACTTCGCGACAACCATTTCATTGAATCTAGTTTCAAGATTACGACCAGCTGATGACAACTCTTTCAAGGCTTTTTCGGCATCTTCTTTCTTTTCAAAAAGAATATGACAAACATCAGATTCCATTTCATCTTTAGGAAGTAATTTTAACAATTCCTCATATTTACCGCGTAAAATTGAATCTGTAATTAATTTATCAATTTCTTGGTCAAGGTACGCTTTTTGCAACAAAAGTTCTTTAGCATCTGAAATACGCTTTATCACTTCTGCGTCTTTATCAAAAGCACCTTTCGTAGCAGCATCAAGCAGAACCTTACTATCGACTAAACGATTTAATAAGCTTGCATAAAGTTTGGAAAAAGGAGCATCCCGTAATTTTGCCGGCAATTGCATCAAGAGATCCTGAACTTCTTGAAACTTGATAATAGTACCGTCAGAAAATGTAGCAACAGCTCTATTCATATCAGATAAATCGAGTGCCCCACTTTTAGTATCATGTTTCTTTTCTTCGCTTTTTTTCTCTTCAGGCTTCTTTTCTTCAGGCTTCTTTTCTTCGGATTTCGAATCATCAGTGGCTGATTCTATTTTAGGTTCCTCTTTTTTACTACTTACTGAACTTTCAGCTGGCGACTCTTTTGAATCACTGCTTTTCTCAGAAACTGCATCTTTATTTGACGAGAATAATCCTCCCAAATTGATGTCTGCATTCGCTGTAGCTACCCCAACTGAAAGTAGTAGTGCTGTCTTTAAAACTGATATCTTTGTCATTGTTGACCATATCCTTTCTGGTCTGGACTGTTTATAGAAACGATTATAGCAACGCAAAATACTTTTCTGCGAGTCAAATTTGCGTAAATACTAGAACTTTTTTAATTTTTAGGCTAACCTAGGTGTAATTAGATATGTTTTATTAGAAAATTCACTCCTTGTGAGCACGCTCACAAGGCATTTTATCTTGAGGTTGGTGTTATGATTGCAGGTTTAGTGCAAAAGGTTTTTGGCTCGGCGAATGATCGCATCATAAAGAAATATGCACGCATTGCCCACCAGGTAAATCACTTAGAAAAAGATTTCATCGAATTGAGCGATGCTCAACTCAAAGCAAAAACAGAAGAATTCAAAGAACGTTTTAAAAACGGTCAATCGCTTGAAAACTTATTACCAGAAGCTTTTGCGACCGTTCGAGAAGCCTCGAAACGTGCCCTTGGTATGCGTCCTTTTGATGTCCAGCTCATTGGTGGCATGGTTTTAAACCAAGGCATGATTACAGAAATGCGTACTGGTGAAGGTAAAACACTCGTTGCGACCCTCCCCGTCTATCTTAATGCGATAACAGGAAAAGGCGTACATGTTGTTACTGTTAATGATTACTTAGCAAAGCGTGACTCTGATTGGATGGGCATCTTATACAACTATCTCGGACTGTCCGTCGGTTGTATTGTGCACGGTATTAACGACTCTGAACGTCGTGACATGTATGCGTGTGATATTACTTATGGAACAAATCACGAATTTGGGTTCGATTATCTACGTGACAATATGAAGTTCCGTATGGATGAAATGGTTATGCGTCCATTTAATTTTGCCATTGTCGATGAATGCGATAGTATTTTAATCGATGAAGCGAGAACACCTCTTATTATTTCCGGTTCAGCAGAAGACTCATCTGAGAGTTACAACAGCATTAATGCATTCATTCCGGGATTAATTGATGAAGATTTTGAAAAAGATGAAAAACAACGTTCTGTTACATTAACAGACCAAGGCGTAGAAAAAATAGAATCTCAATTAATTGCTGCAAACCTTATTAAAGGAACAAGCTTGTATGATGTGCAAAACATTGGTGTCGTCCACCATGTAAATGCAGCACTTAAAGCGCATAAGCTTTTCACCCGTGACGTTGATTACATCGTTAAAGATGATAAAGTCATCATTATCGATGAATTCACAGGCCGTATGATGGAAGGACGTCGTTATTCAGATGGCCTACACCAAGCGCTTGAGGCAAAAGAGTGCGTCACCGTTGAGATGGAAAACCAGACACTAGCGTCGGTTACCTATCAGAACTTTTTCCGTTTGTACCCAAAGATGGCGGGCATGACAGGCACAGCCATAACTGAATCTGTAGAGTTTGAAGAAATTTACAACCTACGTCCAGTGGATGTGCCTACAAATGTGACAATCGCCCGTATTGATCATGATGATGAAATTTTTCTAACTGCAAAAGAAAAATACAACGCTGTCCTTAAACAAATCTGTGAATGTTTTGAACGCAAACAACCCGTGTTGGTTGGAACAACAAGTATTGAGAAGTCAGAATTTATCTCCGCCTTTTTAACAAAATCTAATGTTCCGCATCAAGTGCTTAATGCGCGTTATCATGAACAAGAAGCCTATATCATTGCCGATGCAGGTCGTTCTGGCGCCGTAACAATCGCAACAAACATGGCAGGCCGTGGAACGGATATTAAATTAGGTGGAAACGTTGAAATGCGTGTTGAACGAGAGCTTGCTGAAGTTCTTGAAGGTTCTGACCGCGATCGCTTAATCGAAGCAATAAAGAGGGATGTCGAGGCAGATCAGCAACGCGTAAAAGATGCTGGCGGCTTATTTGTTATCGGAACAGAACGCCATGAAAGCCGTCGTATCGACAACCAATTACGCGGCCGCTCAGGTCGCCAAGGGGACCCAGGAGCCTCACGGTTCTATATCTCTCTTGAAGATGATCTTATGCGTATTTTTGGATCACAAAAATTAGATGTAATGCTCCGTAAGCTTGGTGTTGAAGAAGGCGAAGCAATTTCACATCAATGGATTAACAAAGCCCTTGAGCGTGCTCAACAAAAAGTTGAAGCGCGGAACTTTGATATCCGCAAACATTTACTTCGTTATGATGATGTTATGAATGATCAGCGTAAAATTATTTACGAACAACGTCGTGACTTAATGAAGTCTGACGATATATCTACCATGGTAACGGATATGCGTGAAGAAATAATCCATGACTGTGTAGATGCTCATATTCCAGATAATTCGTTACCAGAACAATGGGATATCCAAGGGCTTCATGCTGAATGTATTCGTCTTTTCGCCCTTAATATCGATCTGCAGAAATGGATTGATGACGATGGAATCACTGCGCTTGACGTTAAAAAACGCATTAATGCATTGCATATTGAATTATTACTCTCAAAAGAAGATCGTTTTGGCACTTTCATGATTCGTATGTCAGAACGCACATTATTGTTACGCATACTTGATCAGGCATGGAAAGATCACTTGTTGTCACTTGATCATCTACGTCAAGGTATAAATTTGCGTGCTTATGCACAAGGCAATCCTTTAAATGAATACAAACGTGAAGCTTATAACTTGTTCGTGTTTATGATGGGGCGTGTTAAAGCAGAACTTATCTCAGCTTTATCGCATTTTGAATTATCTCTTCCAGAAGGAACGAGCATTGAAAACGCTTTAGAACCAAGTTTAGATTGGGATGCAATGAGCGAGCTAATGCCGGATTGGTTAACTGAATCGAGCGAAGACGAGCAGCTTGAATCAGGTCAAAATGCTCTTGCATTAAATACAGATGCAGAAAACATTGAAATTGATCCAAATGATCCAAACACATGGGGCCGCGTACTGCGCAATGCTGACTGCCCCTGCGGTTCAGGCAAAAAATACAAACATTGTCACGGACTCGTTTAAGAGCAAGTAATCACCTCTGTAAACTAAAAAACATCCTACACGTAACATGTAGGATGTTTTTTACATAATGCATAAAAGGGAAACTGCACGTACACTTATTTTTACAAAATTTAGAAAAAGATAGTTATTAATATGAGATCACCTCACTTAGCATTTTATCAAATAGCGCCTTATGTTGCAGGAAATGTTGTTCCAACAGACTTTGTTTTCAATCATAATTTAGCGTCTAATGAGAATCCTTTCGGTGCGAGCCCCACGGTGCACACTGCCATGGAATCTATTGTGAAATCACATACACATACTTATCCAGATGGCAATGCTATTAAATTACGCAAAACCATCTCTGATACATTTGCTATTCCAGTAGCACATATTTTGTGCGGATGTGGTAGTGAAGAATTTTTACATTTACTTGCACGCACGTATCTAACACAAGGCGATGAAGTACTTATTCCACGCTATGGCTTTAGCGTCTACACAATTGCTGCATTAAGCATGTCTGCCACTCCTGTCTTTATTGAACGTGAACGTGACAACCAAGAACTTACAGTTGATTCAATCGTGGCCGCAGTAACCCCTAAAACACGCATGCTCTATTTAGATCACCCAGGAAATCCTATTGGTAATTTTCTTGATCGAGAAGAACTGACAACACTCATACAAGCTCTACCATCTTCCGTTATGATTGTTCTTGACGCAGCTTATGCTGAATATATGACTGATTCATCCGTCCATAACTATACAGCAGGTCATGAGTTTATTGATGCTCATCCAAATGTGGTTGTAACGCGTTCTTTCTCAAAGGCTTATGGCTTGGCTGGCCTCAGACTAGGCTGGATGCATGCCTCCCCTACCGTCATTGATGCAATTAATCGTATTCGTGCCCCCTTCAATACATCAATGCTCGCGCAGGCTGCAGGAGTAGCTGCTTTGCTCGACAAAACATTTGTTGAAAAAACCGTACAGCATACGCATATATGGCGTAGAAAACTAGAAGATGTACTTATTAACGCCAACATAGAATTTATCCCCTCCTATACAAACTTTATACTTATTAAGCTACCAGGTCGCGCAGAAGACCTGTACCACACGCTAGGAAGAAATGGCATCATTGTGCGTCCAATGACTATGTATAAATTAACAGATCATTTACGTATATCGATTGGCACACAAGAAGCAATGACAACGTTATTCGAACAGATAAATTTATTTACACATTAATGATCTATTATTTCAACATCAATATAAATACAAATACAAATATGTGTATACTTCGAATTAATTCAATGTTAACCCTAATATGCTACTGTAATACTTAAGTATTATTAAAAAACAGATCGCATATGTATTCAATCACATTCTTTAACGCTAAAATCTCTAGAAAAAGCAAGCCATATACGAAAATTGCAACGTATCATCTAGGTACGTTGGTTTCAACTTACGATGTATATTATGTCTAAAGATGTATTACTCATCCGCTCAAACCAATTCCATTTGGCTGTTCCTACAGAACGATTACTTGAAATTGTTAATCTTGAAAATTATCATGCGCAGCAAAAACAGAAACTTAAAACAACAGCGCCCAATGGCACAGCAGATCAACATCGACTCTGGCGCAATCACGTTTTACCTGTATTGCATATGAGTCATTTTTTAGAGCCAACGAAATTACGACCAGAATGTTCTTTTGGACTTGTTTATCAGGCATCAAAGCATGAAACTATTTTTCTTGATATAGATCATGTTTTTGGGATCTTTCATCTTGATATAAGTAAAATGAAACCTATTTATCATCCAAACACAGAAGTTAATAATACCATCCCTATGGAATGCTCAAAACCACAAAAAGAAGTGATAGCATATATATTGGAAGAAAGTATGAAACACAAAAATGAGCCCTAATGCAGACAATTAAAAAATATAGCTATATATTCAATCAATATAATTATATATATATTGAAGTTACAGAACCTATTCGTACACACTAATTCGTTCATCTTACTACCTGATTTCAAAAACAAAACTTGCCTTATTCACAAAAGCAGTTTAGAAAATAGATGGGCATATCACATAAAAAAAGAAACATGACAAAGTTTTTAGATTTTGAAAAACCAATTGCTGACCTTGAAGGTAAAATAGAAGAGTTACGCCATATTTCTGGACGAGACCTCAATATTGTCGACGAAGTTGCACGACTGCAAAACAAAGCAGACCGCATGCTTCGACAAACTTACCAAAATCTTACTCCATGGCAAAAAGTTCAAGTCGCGCGGCATCCAGATCGTCCAAAATTTTTTGATTACCTGGAAATGCTTGTCGATAATTTCATGCCTTTATCTGGCGATCGTGTTTTCGGCGAAGATTGTTCAATCATTGGTGGATTTGGGAATCTCTTAGGTAGATCTGTAATGATCATAGGCCAACAAAAAGGGCATGACACAGATTCTCGTATTAAACACAATTTTGGCATGCCAAAACCAGAGGGTTATCGTAAAGCACAAAGATTAATGCGGCTTGCTGATCGTTTCAATCTTCCAGTTATCACTTTTGTTGACACAGCTGGCGCCTTCCCTGGAATAGAAGCAGAAGAACGAGGGCAAGCAGAAGCTATTGCAAGCTGTATCAACGTATGTCTCGATATAAAAGTCCCTCTTCTAACTGTTATTATCGGCGAAGGTGGCTCTGGTGGTGCAATCGCCATTGCTGCAGCCAATACAATTCTCATGCTTGAACATGCCATCTATTCAGTCATATCACCAGAAGGCTGCGCATCTATTTTATGGAGAAGCTCAAGTAAAGCACCAGAAGCTGCCGAAGCACAAAAATTGACTGCTCAGGATTTAATTCAACTGGGCATCATTGATAAAATCATAACAGAACCCGTTGGCGGTGCGCATCGACATAAATCGGCTATTCTGCGTCACGTAAAAGAAACCATCGAAGGCGCACTTATACCGCTCATGGCATTAGATGGCACTCAACTCCGCAATAATCGCCGTGATAAATTTCTTAATATGGGTAAAAAAGGTCTTTAATACGTGTGCTGCCCATATTTTCTTTGCCATTCCCTCGCAGATGGGAATCCAGAAAAATAAAATTCCAAAAAGCTCAAGCATCCCCTGATCTCCTCGTCTTCGCATGAATGACAATTTTAGAATCCAGGGGGGCAACAAAATGTCCAACAAAGACAACGGATAATAATTGATCAATCATGAAAAAAAAGAAAAATCATAACCATACGCTTGAAAAAATCAAATTAATCTTACCAATCATTCTCGGAACTCTTTTTATAGATCAGCTGACAAAAATTTTTGTTCTTTACACGCTCGCAAAAGATCAAGTTGTGCATGTCTTCTCTTTTTTTAATTTTGTTCTTGTTTTCAATACAGGTGTCAGTTTTGGGATGTTTCAGTCAAATGGCATGCTCGGTTTTTGGATTTTAATTCTAATTGCATTAAGCCTTTGCACCTGGCTATGCTATATCATTAGTCAAAGTAGTGATCCGCTAGAACATATTTCATATAGTCTTGTCATCGGCGGAGCGCTTGGAAACGTTTTAGATCGCTTCCTCTACGGCGGTGTTGTGGATTTTCTACAATTTCACATAAAAAAACATTACTGGCCCTCATTCAACATAGCGGACTCAGCAATTGTTGTTGGAGTGGCTCTTGTATTGGGCACTCAAACATGGCATTCTTTAAAGAAATCGACTAAAAAAACAACTAGATAACCGAGTATCTTATGAAAAAACATTTTACAACCCTTCTTCTTCTTTCAACAGGCATTGCTCTGACAGGTTGTGATACATTTCGCAATACCTTTGGCCTTGATCACTACCAAGCCGATGAACTAAACATAGCAGAGAATCCACCGTTAAGCATGCCACCAAGTTACAGCTTAACCCCTCCAACGAATAGCTCTTCTTCTGATAAAAACGAGCAGAAGAAAGCAGACGACGAAAACACAACTACTAAAGCAAAAGAAGCTTTATTGGGACGTTCAGAAAAAGCAAAAGACACCACTACAAATAACGCAAAAGTAGTTGTTACAAAGGCAGCTGAAGTTCAGAAAGCAGATCCTGAAATTCGAAAGACCGTAACTGAAGAAGAAAAAATACTTTCAAGTGACTCAGATTCCATTCCAGACAAATTATCAAAAATGGGACAAAAGATCGTTGAAAATGCTAAAAACACATCCAACGAACCTGCCAACATAAATACAGCTGAATAAAAAGAGCCGAGTGTCCCATGAAGAATTTGATTTTTCTTACCATCTCCACAGGATGGGTCTTTTTTACAACGGAGAATAATTTAATGGCCACACAAGCCTATTGCCCAATACCGACACATACCACGGGCACCGAAAAATCTTCAGATACCCTCAATGTGAAGGATTTTACGTTAAAAGATGGCCAAACAGTTTGGTATACGAGTGATGCTGAGTTAGATATCATCACAGTCGGTCTTTGTTTTCAATATGCTGGGAATCAATCTGATCCAAAAGATAAGCCAGGTCTAAGTGAATTTCTTACTGCTATGTTAGACGAGGGTGCTGGCCCATATGACAGCCAAGCGTTTAAGAAAAAATTAATAGAAAAAAACATTCATATGTCTATTTCTTCCAATCATGACAGTATTGTTATCGTTTTCAGAACCGTATCAGCGAATATAAATGATGCATTTCAACTTATAAAATTAGCATTAATAGAACCTAGCTTTTCAAATGACGCACATACACGTGTGGGGCAAGAAATAACAGCAGCACTCATGCAATCACTTTATAAACCAGAAGTGCATGCGAAAGAGAAAATGCTTTCTTCAATCTTAGGAGAAGAGCATGTCTATGCGAAAGACACAAAAAAACAATTACAAGCACTACCAACGATAACAACAGCTGACTTAGCTCAGCATTTAAAAAACACACTCACTCAAGCTAATTTAAAAATCGCTGCAGCCGGAAATATTGAAGAGCCAGTACTGAAAAAATGTTTAGAAGATCTTACTTCAGCACTACCAAAGGGCGAGAAAAGAGAACAAACCACCAATGGAACATTAAAGAATCCCGGAGAGATTATCCATGAAACTATGGATATTCCACAAACAATCGTTATGTTTGCGCATCCAGGTATTGATCGAAAAGATCCAGATTTTTATGCTGCTTACTTGTTAGTCCAAGCTCTTGGTGGCAATGCCTTTGAATCCCGTTTATGGAAAGAAATTCGTGAGAAACGCGGGCTTTCTTATTATATCTCTCTTGGGTTATTTAATCATCAACTGCAGTATGGAATGCTTGGCGTAACCGGGACTAAAACAGCTTCCGTTCAAGAAGTTATACGACTAATAAAAGAACAATGGCAAGACGTGGCTACAAATAGCATAACGGAAGCTGAACTATCTATTCAAAAGCAATTTATAATTGAATCGTATCCACTCTCATTTACAAAAACATCTGATATTGTTAAAACTCTTCTTTCTTATCAAAAAGAAGGTTTGTCTAAAAATTATGTAAATGAACGTGAAGAACTCTTCAGAAAAGTTTCAGTAGCTGACATCAAACGTGTCGCAAAAAAATTATTAAAATCCAATGAATTAACATTTTTAATCGTTGGAAAAAAGGAATAAAAAATGCACGTTATGCTGCGCACTTACGTTATTCTATTAACATTTTTTATTGGATCCATATCTATGTCACACGCAGATAAAAAACTGCTCGTCAATGCACAAACACACACTCTCGATAATGGCCTTAAAATTATAATCATTCCTAATGGCTTAGCCCCTGTTGTAACGGTAGGTATTATCTATCACATCGGCACTGCTGATGACCCACTTGACCAAGTAGGACTTTCACATTTCTTAGAACACATGATGTTTAAAGGCACAAAAGAAATTCCTGGAGATGAATTTAATAAGCAAATCTTAAAAAATGGTGGGCACACGAATGCGTTCACCGAATTTGATTATACATTCTATCACACAACTATTTCCTCAAAGCACCTAGGGACGACGATAAAAAGTGAAGCGGATCGCATGCGTAATTTACAATTCACTGAAAAAGAAGTTGATTCCGAAAGACAGGTTGTGCTCGAAGAACGATTAATGCGCTTAGATAACAATCCGCTTGGTGTTGCTTCGGAAAGATTCCTTCGAGCAATGCACCCATATCATCCCTATGGTGTACATCCAATCGGCTTTCCTCATCATATTAATAATTACACATTCAAATCCCTTCGTGAGCACTATGATCTTTATTATCGTCCGAATAATGCAACACTCATCATTGCGGGTAAGGTAACTCTTGACGAAGCGCTTCCTTTTATTAAAGAACATTTTGACAATATAAAATCAAACCCCATACCATTACGTAATCGTCCCCAAAATCCACCACGTGACGGCCTTACAGAAACAATTAAACAGAACAATAAACGAAATTCCATTATTCAATTACAATGGTCTTATGATGCTCCTCATTTTCATAGCGAACTCGGTAAAAAACATTATTACCCTCTTGTCGTATTGGCACATTTGTTAGGTGGCAACTCTACTACAGAGTTCTACTATCATCTTGTAGAGAAAAAGAAATTGGCAATTCACGTTTCAACTAATTATGACGGCGCATCCATTGATCCAAAAGATTTTTCGATATCAGCAATTCTAGAAGCGACATCAAATGTTGACGCATTAAAAGCAGAGATTAAAATACTGCTTGATCACATTCAAAAAAGCGGTGTATCAGTCGATGATTTGGCGCGTGCAAAGAATGATATGCTCGGTCAATTAGCTTACTTAAAAGATGGCACTGAAGACCTGTTAAATACTGTTGCGGATTATATTGCAAAGGGTCTTACATTAGATGATCTAAATACGTGGCATAAGAAGATTGAGAACGTATCCATTGACGATATTAAAGAAGCGGCACAACTTATTCTGAGCAAAGAACCTGCCGTGATTCTTGAAATCCATCCTAAATCAAAAGAAGAAACGACAGCAGAAGCAGCGTGAGTAATTACATACTTTTATGACACTCCATGAAAATGAAATACCCGGTACTATTTTCTCTTTTCAACAAGCTGGAAATACAATGAAAATTACAGCGCTCTGTGAAAGAACACTGATTGAAGTATCTGTAATTGCCCCCACGTCATTGCCTCAAGCAGACATGCAGCTTTTGGCATTTCGCAAACTCCAACGAATGATTCAAAAACAATCATGATTACACGCTTAAGATCCATTTTATTTGATATATTCTTTTATATGTTTACGACGATGTATCTATTGTTGTTCATGCCTATTGCAATGTTTGCGCCAAGAAAACTAATTTTCATTCTATTTAGAACGTGGACACGCATATGTTTTTTTATGCTCTCTGTGATTGTGGGACTTACATACACGATCCGAGGACGAGAACATCTTGATGCCATAACAGAAAATGGTCCATGTATCATTGCCTGCAAACATCAATCAGCCTTTGATACAATTTTTATTTCGTTGTTTCTAGATGATATTGTGATCATTCTAAAAGGACAATTGGCATATGTTCCTCTTTTTGGTTATTACCTTAAAAAACTTGGCTCAATTTTTATTGACAGAGAAAACAAAACTGCCGCTATTCGTGATCTTATAAAGAAGAGCAGAGATGCCATCTCAAATAAGAGATCGATTTTCATCTTTCCTGAGGGAACACGTGCAAAACCTGGTGAAAACATCCCCTATCAACGCGGAATAAGCTTGCTATATCGCGATTTAAATGTGCCTGTGGTTCCCGTCGCACTTAACACCGGTGTTTTTTGGGGAAGAAAATCTCCATTTAAATACCCTGGCAATATAATCATTGATATTCAACCACCAATTTCACCAGGACTAGAGAGAGATCAATTTATGGAAATCTTACAAGAAACAATTGATACTGCTTCCACACATTTATTAGATACGACACCAGTTAAGCAAAAAAGAAGTTGGTTTAAACGGATTCTTACCCTAACCTTTGTTGTGAGCATGTGTGTTGGGCTTACTAGTTATCTTGGCATTAAAACATTAATTGATCATAAACTTAATCAAGCAGGCATTCGCTATACGACAAGTAAAATTCATTTTGATTTACGCAATTTACCTAGCTATGAATTAACTAATGCGTCAATTACCTCGCCAACGCTACCAGGTTCACTCATTATGGCGGAATCTGTGCGTATAACACTGACGGGTGTAAAGAAAATAACGGTCGAGCTGAAAAATATACACACTCAGCTTTATGGCAATATCTTCTTAACAATAGCTGATCTAGAGGCATTTCTAGAACTATATGCAAACAAAATATCCTTACCATACATGAAAGCACGAAATACAATTGTAAAAATTGGTTCGTTTACACATGCATTAGATCTATTGGAAGGAACCTACAAACAAACGAAAAATACGCTCAATTTCTCGTGTAACACCCCTAGGCCCACACAAATGAATGCATCTATAATAATGATTAATGGCTTAATTGAGCAAAAAGATAAGCAAGCTAAAGGTGAAATCTCTTTACAAACCACATTTGGCATGCCTTTTATTGATGCACTGCAGCAACAAGGCGTTATTACGCCAATTAGGGCAGATGAATTAAAGCTGGCATTGCATCCCATTGAGCACGAAAGCAATCAAAATCTAAAACAAATAACTTTTCCAATTGACAACTAATATATCAATTAACTCTATATATGGCATTGTATAAAACAAGAATTTCAGCCTATTTAATTAGTTTTTATGGCCTCTTACGCATTTGCTGATTGTTTAGTGAATTCATTATATGCGATTTATCAAAAAAATACTGATGGGTTCGACAAAAAATATCTTGAACTGCTAGGTGCCGGCGGTTCAAAACGTCACAAAGAACTGTTGGCACCGTTTGGTCTAGATGCCACAAGTCCTGATTTCTGGAAGCATGGGCTATTAATGCTCGAAGGTATGATTGACGAGCTTGAGACCGTTAATGCGCAAATTGAAAAGCAAAGTAAGCAAGCTTAATGAACAACTCCACCGCAAACAGCGGGATATCATTTAGACAAAAGTCCATTGTATATTAAACGCGCAAAATACCATCTTGAATGTCAATCGGCAGAGTAATACAACACATGCAGGGTTAAAATTTAGGCAACATGTCTGTTCCAGCCACCACCCAATGCTTTAACAAGCCCAACAGAGGCAACCATAATGCGTCCTTCAATCGAATTCAGTGTGTTTTGTGTTGTATACACATTGATTTGCGCTGTTATAACATCTGAAAGTGCGGCTGTACCTGATACATATTCATCTGACACAAGCTTAAGTTGTAATTCGGCACTGGAAACGGCTTCCTTTTGCTTTTTTGATTCCCAATCAAGCAAACGTAACGAAACCAAATTATCTTCCACGTCTTGGAATGCACCCAAAATTGTTTGTCTGTAGATGGCTACGCTTTGATCATAACTTGCTTTTGCCGCTTCTTCTTTTGCTCGGAGTAAGCCTCCATCAAAGAGGTTCGCTACTAATTGTGGCCCTAAAGACCATACTTGAGCTGGAGCAGACAACCATTTTGCCAGTGTGCTCGAATAGCCCCCAGATGCATTGAACGAGAATGTAGGGTAAAATGCCGCTTGTGCAACCCCAATTTCTGCATTCGCAGCAGCCATTTGACGTTCTGCCTGGGCAATATCTGGACGACGTTCAAGCAATTCAGCCGGCAACTCTAATGGTATTTTAGGAACCGTCAAAATAGAATGGGTTGTTGGTACAGAAAAAGTTGACGCAGACTGCCCTGTCAAAGCAGCAATAGCATGTTCGTATTGAGCCCTGGCCACTCCATTATCAACAGCAATCACCTCAGCTGCGTGAAGCTGACTTTCAATTGTGACAATGTCCAGCATTGAAGCGACGCCTGATCCCTGGCGAGTTTTAGTAATTTCAAGCAATCGTTTGTAAGACTTAACATTGTTGTCGAGGACTTTTTGCAAAAGATCAAGCGTACACAATTGGAAATAATACTGCGCCAATGATGATTGCATTGAAAGACGTGTGAGCGCAAGTTGTGCAGCACTTGCTTCAGCATTTGCTTCGTTTGCATCAACAGAGTTACTGATACTTCCCCACAAATCTGGTTCCCATGAAGCGTTAACTGTTGCTGATGCTTTTGTCGATGTGGAGGAAGTTTGTCCAACTTTCTCGCGCATCGAAGCAGCAGATGCTGTTACTTGCGGCGCATAACCTGCACTTGCCTGTTCAACAAGTGCTTTGGCTTGCCGATACTGTGCGTCCGAAGCTGCAATGTTTTGGTTAGATACATTGAGTTTTTGCATGAAATCATCAAGCTGCGGGTCTTTGAAAATCTTCCACCATTCCCCGCGATCAATATCATCTTGCGGCGCAGCTATTTTCCAATCAGCATTTGATTCTTTGTAGTCCTTAGGAACATCTACGGTTGGCAGTCTATATTCAGGCCCCACTGCACAGCCGGTTAGCAGGCAAATATATACGAATACCCACTTTATTTTCAAAAGATATTTAGTTGAGTGATAATAACATGATCTTATCAATTTCATCTATTTTAATTACGAATCTATTTCAATTTTTCTCTACTTAAAAGTGTAGATTCAAACACCTTAATAAACCTTTAAATTGACAAAAAAAAACGTTTCAGACCTTAGCATTAACCTTCCATAAATCAATGCCGCATTGTTTTAACCATACACCAAAACGCTCAAACGTTAAATAAATCACCGGTATCGTATACAGCGTTATAATCTGACTCATAATAAGGCCACCTACAATTGCAATTCCCATTGGTTGCCTCAACTCTGCCCCAACGCCATGCCCAAAGGCGAGCGGTAAGGCGCTGAGTAATGCCGCCATCGTTGTCATCATAATCGGCCTGAAGCGTAAAACAGCTGCCTCGTATACAGCATCAACTGATGATTTATTTTCAGTTCGCTGAATATACAGCGCGAAATCGATAATCATAATGGCATTTTTTTTAACAATACCGATCAGCAGTAAAATGCCAATAAGTGCTATTACGTTTAGCTCTCCACCCGTTAATATTAATGCCAACAGTGCCCCTACCCCCGCAGATGGAAGCGTCGATAAAATAGTCAAAGGATGAATTGTACTTTCATACAAAATACCCAAAACAATATAAACAGCAAGGATCGCCGCCAAAATCAGATAAGGCTCAGACTCCAGAGAACTTTGAAAGGCCTGCGCTGTACCTTGAAATGAACCTTGAATACGCGACTCGGGCAGGCCAATCTTTTGGATAGCTGCATTTATTTTATCAACAGCATACCCTAACGAAAACCCCGGCAAGAGATTAAAGGACAACGTTGCTGCCGGTAATTCGCCATGATGATTAACAACAAGTAACGCCGCTTGCCGAGTAAATTTAGAGAAAGCTGACAATGGAACATTCTTATTCGTTGCTGATTTTATATAAAAATTATCCAACGTATCTGGATTTTTCGAATAGTTTTCAGCAATTTCCATAACAACATGATACTGATTCATAGGTGTGTACATGGTTGATACTTGCCGCTGACCAAACGAATCATACAAAATGTTATCAAGTGTTGTCGTGGCAATCCCTAAACGTGACGCTGCGTCTCGATCGATCGTAATAAAGGCCTCTAACCCGTGATTTAGCTGGTCATTATTCATATCAACAACACCTGGAAACTTAGAGAACTCCTCCAGAAGCCGTGGTGCCCATGTATTAAGTGTGTCAAGATCATATGCCGACAATGTATATTGATATTGTCCATTATTTTGCCGACCACCAATCACCAAATCTTGTGCTGACCTCATAAAAAGTGAAGCGCCAGGAATAGTTCTTAGTTTTTTGCGTAATCGATTAATAATTTCGTCAGCAGATGTATTTTTTCGATCTTCTAAATTTTTCAGCGTTATGTAAAAACGACCAGAATTACCTGCTGATGATGAATTTCCGCCAATAATGCCAGACACTCCCGCGACGCCAGCGTCCTTCTTAACAATGTCACAAACAGCTTCAAGCTTTTCTTTAAGCAATGAAAAAGAAACATCTTGTTGCGCTTGCATCGTTGCCATGACACGTCCTGTATCTTGTTGAGGAAAAAAACCTTTTGGGACTGCCCAGAAAAGAAAAACATTCACTATAATAGTCGCAATCGTCGCTATATGCATCAATCTCGGACGATGAAGCACCGAAGCAAGCGTTCTGGCATACGTCTGTTTCAATGTATCAACCATAGTTGGCGCGTTCTTTTTTGAATGTTTCGTATGCGCAAGCAAATACGCTGACATCATCGGCGTAATTGTCAAGGATACAACCATCGAAACAAGTATCGAAATTGATAGCGTGATTGAGAATTCCCTAAATAAACGCCCAACAATGCCATTCATCAAAAGAATGGGAATAAAAACAGCAATGAGTGACAGGCTCATTGAAATAACGGTAAAACAGACCTCCATCGTTCCTTGAACGGCGGCTTGCATTGCACTCTTACCCTCTTCAAGATGCCGTGAAATATTTTCAACCACAACGACAGCGTCATCGACAACAAAGCCTGTTGCAATCGTCAATGCCATCAACGATAGATTATCGAGACTATACCCCAAAAGGTACATAATAGTAAACGTGCCCGCCAACGATAGAGGCACAGCTATACTGGGCACAAGTGCAGCTCTGAAATTTCCTAAGAATTTATAAATAACAAGCACAACCAGAAGAATTGCAAGAATCAACGTCAGTTTAACTTCATGCAAGGAAGACCTAATCGTTGTTGTACGATCCATAGCAATTGTAAGTTCAATAGCAGGCGAAATCGTCGATTTCAAATAATCGAAAGAACGAGCTATAGAATCAACAGTTTCAATAATATTAGAACCAGGTTGTTTAAATACAACCAAAAAGACTGCTTCTTTCCCATTATAAACGCCAGCGTTTCTAATATCTTCGACTGAATCAGTAACAGTGGCAATGTCGTTCAATCGAATCGCCGCGCCATTTTTATATGTAAGAACGATAGACTCATAATCTTTTGCTTTAAAAAGTTGATCATTTGTGCTGATTTCAAAGGTGTGATCTTCAGTGCTTAACTGACCTTTAGGAATATTAACGTTTGAATTTGCTAAAACAGCGCGTACATCTTCTAAGCTAAGTCCATAGTGACTAAGTCGCATTGGATTGATATCAATCCGAACAGCGGGCAGAGAACTGCCGCCAACCAGAACCTGCCCTACACCATCAATCTGGGATATTTTTTGCTGCAGTATGGTTGATGCAACATCATACATTTGACCGGCAGTATATGTTGGTGACGTAAGTGCAATAATTAAAATAGGTGAATCAGCTGGGTTTACAATACGATAGGTTGGCTGGCTTGGTAAATCGCTAGGAAGCTGACTTCTAGCTGCGATAATAGATGCTTGTACATCACGTGCGGCTCCATTTATATCGCGGCTTAAATCAAATTGGATTGTGATACTTGTTGCGCCAAGACTACTGGAAGATGTCATTTCAGTTACACCCGAAATGCGCCCAAGCTGCCGCTCTAACGGAGTGGCCACAGACGTTGCCATAATTTCTGGACTTGCGCCTGGCAAAGTTGATTGAACACTAATCGTTGGAAATTCAATTTGAGGCAAAGGTGCAACTGGTAGCAATTGATATGATAGAATGCCGGATAGTGCAATGCCAACGGCAAATAATGTTGTTGCGACAGGACGTTGAATAAATATCAGAAAAAAATTCATGTTAACTCGACAATCGGGTCACCCGTATTTCCCCATTTCTTACAAAGTTCTCTGAATTGACGTGACCATCTATCAAAGGATAGATATATTACAGGTGTTGTATACAACGTAAGCAGTTGGCTGAGCACTAATCCACCAATTAACGTAATGCCGAGCGGCTGTCTCAATTCTGACCCTATTCCCGAACTGAATGCGAGTGGAACTGCACCCAACAACGCCGACATTGTTGTCATTAAAATCGGGCGAAAACGTAACAAGCAAGCCTCAAAAATAGCTTCCTCTGGACTTTTTCCCAGAGATCTCTCTTGATCAAGCGCAAAATCAATCATCATAATTGCGTTCTTTTTCACAATGCCGATCAATAAAATAATGCCGATTAGTGCGATGATGCTTAATTCCTTCCCTGTCAGCAAAAGTGCCACAAGTGCACCTATGCCAGCCGAAGGCAGTGTTGATAAGATAGTAACTGGGTGAATATAACTTTCATACAAAATTCCCAACACAATATACACAACAACAATCGCTGCCAATATAAGCCAGCCTTCATTCTCAAGAGAACTCTTAAATGTCTTCGCAACGCCCTCAAACTGAGTATGTATACTATCAGGCATTCCAATAACATTTTTTGCATTATTTACAACGGTGATGGCCTCGCCAAGCGATGTCTTCGGCGCAAGATTAAATGAAATCGTAGATACAGGAAATTGCCCCTGACGATTGATCACAAGCGATCCCATTTCATCACTTATTTCTGTAAAGGCACTTAGAGGAACAGCTCCGCCTGTTGATGATTTTAGGTAAATATTGTTAAAAGCGTTTTGATTGCGCTGAAGCTCAGGAAAAATTTCAAGTACGACATGATACTGATTGACGTGTGTAAAGAGCGTTAGAATTTGACGCTGCCCAAACGCATCATATAAAACGCTATCAATTTGTGCCGTAGTTATACCAAACCGAGCGGCCGCATCACGGTTAATCTTAATAACCTTCTTCAGACCCTGATTTTGCTGATCACTCGCAATATCTTTTAATTTTGCATCACGTTGAAGTTCTTCGATAAAAAGATCTGTCCATTTTGCAATATCTTCAGCGTTAGGTGAATTCAGACTATATTGGTATTGATTGCGACTCACACGGTCATTAATGGTTAAATCTTGAACAGGTTGCAGATAAAGCATAATGCCAGATACCGCTGTAACCTCGTGCTGAATACGCCTAATAACCTCTTCTATATCGACCTTACGTTCACTCAATGGTTTAAGATTGATCAAAATTCGACCGCTATTCAATGTAATGTTTGTACCATCAATACCCACAAACGATGAAACACTTGCAACGGCTGGATCTTTCAACACAGCATCTGCCAGTGCTTTCTGTCGCGCTGCCATTGCATCAAATGAAATAGATTGAGGAGCTTCTGAAATCCCCTGTATTAAGCTTGTATCTTGAATAGGAAAAAATCCTTTAGGAATGGTATAAAAAAGAATTCCTGTTAGAAAAAGGGTAAACACTGCTATCAGTAACACGATCTTTTGATTTCTAAGCGCAATGACCAGTGAGATTCTATATAAATCTATGATTCTCGTAAAGAAATCACTCTGATGTTCAGACGTATGAGTGTCAGGTTTTTCTTTATCGCGGGACAACAAACGGGAACAGAGCATCGGCGTTAGCGTCAATGATATAAACGCAGAAAGCAGAATTGTAATCGTGAGTGTTAATGCAAATTCGCGAAAGAGCCTGCCAATAAGGTCGCTCATAAAGAATAAAGGTATCAAAACAGCTATCAGTGAAATTGTGAGAGAAATAATGGTGAATCCAATTTGCTTCGATCCCTTTAGAGCAGCCTGAAGTGGTGGTTCCCCCTCCTCAATATACCGTGCAATATTTTCAACCATCACAATGGCATCATCAACCACAAACCCTGTTGCAATGGTAAGTGCCATTAACGTTAAATTATTAATGCTAAACCCTAGCAAATACATCACCGCAAACGTACCTATAAGTGATAAAGGAATGACAATACTTGGAATAAAAGTCGCAGCAAGTTTTTTGAGAAACACAAACACAACCAAAATAACCAGAATGACGGATAAACATAAATCAAATTGAGCATCATCAACAGATGCACGAATGGTAGTTGTGCGATCCGTTAAAATCGCAACCTCTATGGATGACGGAAGAGATGCACTTAACTTTGGTATCAGATCTTTGATATCATCAACTACTTTAATAACATTGGCACCCGGCTGACGATACACATTAATGATAATTGCCGGCGTATTATTAATCCAAGCTGCTTGTTTAACATCTTCAGCATCGTCTGTAACACGTGCGATATCACCAAGCCTAATTGGTGCATCATTTTTATACGCAATGACAAGAGAACGAAATGCATCACTCGTCAATAATTGATCATTTGCATTTATCGCATATGATAAATGATCACCATCAAAATTACCTTTAGGTTGATTGGTGCTGGCAGTTGAAATCGTGTTGCGAATATCCTCAAGCGTAAGTCCATAAGATGCCAAGGCTGTTGGATTGCATTGAATACGAACAGATGGGCGCTGACCACCACTAATGCTGACAAGACCAACACCATTTAATTCAGATAATCGCTGCGTAAAACGTGTTTCAGCAAAATCTTCAACTTTTGTCAAAGGCAATGCAGTTGACGTTAAAGCAAGCGTTACAATTGGCGCATCTGCAGGATTAATTTTGTTGTAAATGGGTGGATTGGGCAAGTTTGTTGGCAAGTAACTATTCGCAGCATTAATGGCGGCTTGTACTTCTTGCTCTGCCACGTCAAGATTCATATCGAGGCTAAATTTAAGATTAATCAACGATGACCCAGTAGAACTCGTTGATGTCATTTGGCTTAAGCCAGTCATTTGACCAAATTGTTTTTCAAGAGGCGCCGTTATCAGTGACGCCATCACGTCTGGGTTTGCACCCGGGTAAAAGGTAGAAACCCGTATTGTTGGATATTCAATTTCAGGTAACGCAGCAATTGGCAACAAACGAAATGCAAGCAAACCGACAAGTAAGAGCGCTACCATCAAAAGAGAGGTTGCAACAGGCCTATGTATGAAGGGTTGAGATGGATTCATGCGTGTTTTTTATGACTCATTTCAGTTTTCTTAGAAGGTGTATTCGCACCCTCTGCCACGGAAAGCGTTACAACGGATCCATCCCGAAGTTTATCTGTTCCATCCACAACCACACGTTCACCCGCCATTATAGCGCCAGTAATAGCAGAATCATTACCATTCGTTGTTTTCAAAACAATTGATACCATGCTCACCGTATTATCGTTATTTAACTTATAAATGAAAGATCCTTTATGGTTCTGCTGAATGGCCGCTGTGGGTATGGTGAGCTCATCTTTTAACGTTTCAACAAGCAGTCTAATATTGACGAACTGATTGGGAAAAAGCTCATTTTTTTGATTATCAAACTGAGCCCTGAATTTAACAGTACCTGTCGTTGTATCAACTTGGTTATCAATGCTTTCGAGTGTGCCCGTCGCAAGAAGTTGAGTTTGCCCCCGATCAAAGGCCTCTACTTTTAACTGTGTTACGCGATCTATGTGGTGCAATATTTGTGGTAAATTATCTTCTGGTAATGAAAAAACAACAGAAATTGGATTAATATTATTAAGCACGACGATGCCTTGGCTATCACTTGTTTGAACATAATTTCCTGGATCAATAAGCTGCAAACCAACACGTCCTGCAATCGGAGCAGTAATTTTACAATACGTTTGATTTAGCTTTACCGTGTCGATTAGCCCTTGGTCTGACTTTACAGTTCCTTCATATTGATGAACGAGTGACATTTGTGTATCAAGAATTTGCTTGGATATTGCCTCTTTTTTAACAAGATTCTTGTAGCGTTCCAAATCAAGCTGAGCGTTCTCTAAAAGCGCCTTATCTTTTGTAATTTGACCTTCATATTGAAGAAGTTGAGCGTCGTAGGTTCGCGAATCGATTTCAGCCAACAAATCACCTTTTTTGACAAGCTGACCTTCTTTAAATAAAACACGGAGTAATTGCCCATTGATTTGCGTTCGAATGGTAACACTTGTTGTTGGTGTTACCGTCCCAAGTGCCATTAAATATAGGGGGATATCACTTTTTTTGACATATTCGACACGGACAGTTGGAACTTGATTTTTCCCATCTTTATGATGATTACTTTCGTGAGATATACCAAAGAATAGTTTCGCGATGATAAAAAGACTAATTATCCCACTAACCCCTAAAATAATGCACTGTTCTCTTTTAGAAAAACGCTGAAGTGCGCAGTGTAAATTTTTAATAAATTTCATCGATAATTTATGACATTTTGCAATCTATCATTAGTATAGGGGCACAGTTAAGTTTTTATCAACAAGGGATTTTTAAGAATTCGTATCGTTCACCATCATCGAAATTTAATTTTTCACTTGATTCTTGCACAAAAATAGAACACAGTTAATGTACAAAAATCAAAAAAGATAAGCCTGATGACGAACGAAAAAAATACACATACTAAATCGACAGCAGGCGGGAGACGCGAGGGTGCTGGACGTAAACAAAACTCGGGTAAATTTAAAGAACCTACCAAGGCAATTCGTGTGCCAGAAAGCTATGTTGTGGCACTTACCACATGGCTCGATAAAATTGCAGAAAATGCAGAGACAAACGCTGAATCACAACAATTCACATTTCCCTTTGCCACGCACAATCACAGCGCAGCATCGTTAAAGCCTGATACTTTTGCTAATATTTCATTGCCTGCACATTCTCCTGCTCTACTCGCCATGCCCTTTTATGACTGTAGCGTATCAGCTGGCTTTCCTTCCCCTGCTGATGATAGTTTTGGACTCACTATGGATTTAAACAAGCATCTTGTGCAAAATGCACCCGCAACATTCTTTGTGCGAACCTCTGGTGAATCTATGCTTAATGCTGGCATTAATGATGGTGATCTGTTAGTTGTTGATCGATCGCTTATTGCCAAAAGCAACGATATTGTCATTGCCGCTGTTGATGGTGATCTAACGGTAAAACGACTTGTGCATAGCAATGGAAGGACGATCTTGCAGGCAGAAAATCCCGCATTTTCAAACATCGAATTGACAGGAGACATGGCCGTTAGCCTTTGGGGAGTCGTTACCAATGTCATTCACAGTTTGCGCAATTAACACCCCCACCCTATTTGCACTTATTGATGGCAATAATTTCTTTGTCAGTTGCGAACGTGTGTTTAACCCTGCACTCAATAATAAACCCGTCATCGTTCTTTCCAGCAATGACGGTTGCGCCATTGCACGTAGTAACGAAGCAAAAGCGCTAGGCATTGCCATGGGTGCACCCTTACATACTTTTTCACATCTTCTCAAACCTCATGACATTAGAATATTATCATGTAATTTTGAACTCTATGGAGATCTCAGCAATCGTATGATGCATATTCTACAAAAATTTACACCTGATGTTGATATTTATTCCATCGACGAAGCATTTCTAGATATATCACGCTTGCATATCCATAATCATACCTACTTTGCACAATCTATTTATGAAACTGTCTTAAAATACATAGGCATTCCTATCACAATTGGAATTGCAATCACGAAAACACTGGCAAAAATCGCCAATCGAACAGCAAAAAAACAACAAAAAGTGCATGCAATTTTAACAACACAAAATGAGACCACACATGCATTGCAAGCAACAGATCTATCAAATGTATGGGGTATTGGGCGCGCACTCACGCCAAAGCTAAAAAAACTCGGCCTATATACCGCACATGATCTTTCGATAAAAGATCCTCTATGGGCACGAAAAGTGATGGGGATTAGTGGTGAACGTTTAGTGCGAGAACTGCAAGGTATTTCATGTCATTCATTTAGCGCTGAAGAAGCAGACAAGAAAAGCATTCAAGTCACACGTAGTTTTGGTGTTCGACTGAGAGAATTTAAAGACATTGCAGAGGCAATATCAGCACATGCAACACGTCTGGGTGAGCAATTAAGACAGCGAAAATTACTTACACCTACACTTTCCGTTTTTTGTAGAACAAGCCTGTATTCAGGAAGCACGCCTTACAATGGAATTGCCATAATTACGTTTGAAACACCAACCAATGACACATCAACGCTGATTAAAGGCGCCTTACAAGCACTCAAGAAAGCCTTTCAACCCGGATACATCTATCAATCAGCAGGAATTCATGCGCTAAATTTAGCAGGTGAAGGAACATTGAAGCAGAAGAATTTGTTTAGCTCCACACAACGAACATTAGAAACAAATACTCAATCAAAGAAATTGAATCAAGCAATTGATACACTTAATCAGCGGCATGGAAAAAATACTCTGTTTTGGGCCTCAAGTGGCATTAATCCCAGTTATAGTGTAAGGCAAAACCATTGCAGCCCTCGTTATACGACCAGATGGAGTGAATTGCGAGTGGTAAGGTAGCAAATCATTTTCTCCCATGCAATCCATAGTCTTATAATATGTAATTTTCAGTAAAATCAGCACTCACCCTTGTGTAAATTTATTAGATTGGTTATTGTGATGTTATGTTTGCTTACGAATTGATATAAACACATGTTATTGTTGCTGCCTTTACTCAATGTCTTTGATGCAGTTTTAGATTTGCTCCGTTATTTCTTATTTGCCTATATAATATTAGGATGGCTTGAGGCGTTTGACATTATCAATAGATACAACAAATTTGTGTATGGAATTCATAATTTTTTATTTCGTATTCTTGAGCCGCTCCTAAATCAAATCAGGCGATTTATGCCTGACTTGGGAGGGATTGATCTGTCACCTTTAGTGCTTGTCTTGGCAATCATTTTTCTTAGAGGGGTAATTGTACAAATTGCCGTTCGTTTCGCTGGCTAATTCATTAAAGTAATCGCTTCGTGTGCGCGCTGCCTAACTATTTCAACGCCAACACTTGCCGCTTCTGCTATGGCATCAGGCTTTTCAACACGCACCGTGACTTCGGTAACGCGCGCATCTTCAAGACATAACGTTGCAATTTCTTCTGCTAAATTCTCAACAAATAAAATATGCCGTTTATAAATCAACTTTTCAATATTTTTTACAAGTTGTTGATAACAGACAACATGCTCAGAGGAAGCTTCATTTTGCGGCACACTCGCACGATAAGTAGCACTTACACTAATCTTAATTGATTGAGGCTCAATCTTTTCTGCAGGATAAATACCTATAAGCCCTTTTAATGTTAGATTCGAGATAAAGATTCTCCATGTTTGCGGTACCAGGGATAATGCTTTAGATGGACTCGCTGTATTTGATTCAAAATCAAGACGAATAAGTTGTGGTTCTTTGCGCATATTAACTCCTAATTACTTTTTTATATAACTTTATCTATTCAACATACCGCGGAGCATCCGCATTTGGAAACCCCCAACCCATATGTTGTCCACCATCTAGCGCAATCATTTGCCCTGTAATACTTGACGCATTAAGTAAGAAATCAATTGTATTCCCAAAATCACAGAGTGGCGTCTTAATTTTCAAAGGTATTTGCTCAATACTATTTTCAAACTGCTCTTGTGTTTGACGTTCACTCGGCAACGTTGGCCCAGGACCAATTGCATTAACGCGAATAAATGGAGCTAGTTCAAGTGCTAGTATTTGAGTCATTGCCCATAAAGAAGCCTTGCTCATTGAATACGTCAAAAAATAAGGTGTAAAATTCCACACGCGTTGATCAATAATATTAATAATATGTCCTGTTAATGGCCCAGTGTTTAGAGAACGTGATAGCTTAAAACTATTCACAAATGCCTTTGCCAAGAACAAAGGAGCCTTAACATTTATATCCCCATGGAAATCCCAAAGTTCAGGCGTCGCCGCTGAGAGCGTATCATACACAAACGTAGATGCACTATTAATTAAAACATCACAATAACCAAAATCATTAATGACCTCTGTCATCAATTTATTAATAGTAGACACATCTTTGAAATCTGCATGGAATGTCTTTATAGTCTGCTTAGGATATAATGACGACAATTCATCGGCGAGTGCGAACGCTTCTGCTTCAGAAGAATTATAATGAATGGCAACATTGTGACCTTTTGCAGCGCATTGCTCAGCAATAGCTTTACCAATGCGTTTAGCGCCACCTGTTACAAGCACCACAGTCACATCAATTCCCCCACACCAAAAAGCACTACTCTCGTAGTATACGCGTAAAAAAGGGCAATCCCAAATTTATTGAGAATGCCCTAGATAAATACATTAGATTCAAATCGCTTTAGGCAGCAACTTCATCTTTTCCAGCTGCTGCTTGACGACGAACCATTGCTTCTTCTTCTGATTGAGCAACGATAACGCCAACCATAACTGAAACTTCAGGATGCAAAATAATTCTGACGTGATGAATACCCAAATTCTTTATGGGTGTTACAATCTGAACTTGCGAACGATTTACTGTATATCCAGCAGTTGTCAAACCTTCTGATACGTCTTGCGTGCGAACTGATCCATACAAATGACCAACTTCACTGGCTTGACGAATCACAATAATTTGAACGCCTTCCATTGTCTTTGCAACTGACTCAGCTTCAGAACGAAGCTTCAAGTTTGTTACTTCGAGTTGTGCTTTTTGCTTATCAAAGAAAGCAACGTTATCACGTGTTGCACGCAAAGCTTTTTTACGTGGCAATAAGAAATTACGTGCATAACCTGGCTTTACAGTAACAACTTCGCCCATTTGGCCAAGATGTTCAACACGTTCTAATAAAATAATTTTCATAATGAGAACTCCCTGCTTTAGCCGTTAACGTATGGCATAAGCGATAAAAAGCGCGCACGCTTGATTGCCAATGACAAAGCACGTTGATTTGTTGCTGATACAGCACTAATGCGACTTGGAACCATTTTTCCACGCTCGGATACAAATTTGTTCAAAACACGAACATCTTTGTAATCAATTTTCATTGCATTCGCGCCTGTAAATGGACATGTTTTACGACGACGGAAAAATTGACGTCGCATTGATGGGCGAGCGCCGCCTTCTGTTACTTCTGGTACTTGGTCAGTCATGAGTATCTTCCCTTAAACTTCTTCTATTATTTCCATATCATCTGTATTACTACGCTGATCATCACGATAATGACGACTTTGCATAAGTGCAGATGGCGCATTGTCGAGTTCATCGACGCGAATTGTTAAATAACGAAGAACATCCTCGTTCAGATTCATTTGACGTTCCATTTCTTTAATGGCATCAGCTTGCACAGCGATGTTCAAAAGAATGTAATGGCCTTTTTTATTTTTCTTAATAGGATAAGCAAGGGAGCGCAAACCACAAAATTCGGTTTTGCTAACCTCACCACCATGGGCTTTAATAATAGCTGTATAATGTTGCGCCAAAGTTTCTACTTGATTTGACGTAACATCCTGCCGTGCTACAAACACGGTTTCGTAAAAACGCATAACTGCTCCTTCCGGTTGTTAACTTGATAACGACAAGCCACAGTGCAAAATAAATCGTGCACAAGGGAGTTCATCGAACTTAAGGATTTTAACCTATTTACAACACAAATGTAAATGAAAAAGCATTGCTCATTAAAACACTTGCAAAGATTCTTAATACAGCAGAAAATCTTTCGAAGACGCATATAGTAAAAGGCCATATAATGTTCAAAGAAATAACCCCTCACATATTAAATGAATGGATGAATGAATCCGATGTTATTCTAATTGATGTTCGCGAACCAAGTGAATTTGATCATGAACGTATTAAAAATGCCTTACATATTCCGCTTTCCCTCGTTACATTTGATCAACTGCAGCTAAGTAACAAAAAACGCATCGTGTTTCAATGTCGTTCAGGAAAACGCAGTCAACTCGCATGCCAAAGAATAGTTGATGATATATCGGAAGATATGGAACTCTACTCACTAGAGGGTGGCATACTCGCTTGGCGCGAAGCTGGTTTTCCTGTACTAACAGGGCCAATAAAACCTACAGAACAAACGTCGTCTATGTGCTTGTCATCACTAAAATGCCCACTTTCATTTCGCTCGTGCTTGCATCGCCTTTGCTTTGTTGCTGGCCTTTCTATTTTTATAACAATGCTATTAAGCGCTACAGCCAGTCCTAATTTTGTTTGGGGGTTTGTTTTAGTTGCAATTGGATTAATAGTAGCCGCCTTTAAATCAAAATAGGTTTTAACGTCCATGACGAACGAGCAACCTATTGATCGCCTTGCACGTGGGATTAACATTATCCGCGACGTTGTACGCACACTTAATTCAGATGCGGGTGTGTATCGCATGCTTAATGAAAAAGGAGACATCCTTTACATTGGCAAAGCGAAAAATCTTAAAAAACGCGTAGTAGCTTATACACACATCGACAAATTGCCTAATCGTCTGCAACGCATGGTGTCAGAAACAATCACAATGGAGATTGTCACGACACACACGGAAATCGAAGCACTTTTGCTCGAAGCAAATCTCATCAAACGCCTGCAGCCTCGCTATAATGTGTTGCTCAAAGATGACAAATCATTTCCCTATATTTTAATAACTAAAGATCATGAATACTCACGCATTTTAAAACATCGTGGACCACAAACTATCCCAGGTGATTATTACGGACCTTTTGCAAACGTAGCTGCTGTGGATGAAGCAATTTTAGTCGTGCAGAAAATTTTTAAAATCAGAAACTGTACTGATACCTATTTTAGCAATCGTGAACGACCTTGCCTTCAATATCACATCAAGCGCTGCACGGCACCATGCGTCAAGCGAATCGACGATGCAGCATATGCCGACTCCGTTCAACAAGCTAAAAATTTCTTACTCGGCAAGACAGATCTCGTGCAAAAAGTTTTATCTGGAAAAATGATCGCCTACAGTGACACGATGGAATTTGAAAAAGCCGCACAAGTGCGCGATACGCTCAAATTAATAACGGATATTCAATCACGTCAACGCATTAACATCAGCGGCATTCGAAATGCTGATGTAATGGCCATCGTCAAAAAAAATGGAATAACCTGCGTACAAGTATTTTTCTTTCGATATGGACAAAATCTCGGCACAGCGTCATTCTTTCTAGCACATGCACACGATGAAACAGAATCAGCAAGTCTTGCTGCGTTTATAACGCAATTTTATCAAGAACGGCCCCCTGCCCCACTGGTTTTATTGAATCATGATCTTGAGGACCGTGAGCTTATTCAGGACGCCTTAATCACACTTCACGGGTGTAAGTTTATTTTAGAAATTCCAAAGCAAGGCCTAAAAGCGGAACTCATTGAACATGCTGTTCAAAATGCACACGATACAATTGATCGGAAAGTCACTGATTCAGATAATTTAAAGAAGATGTTCGAAGGCATTCAAACATTGTTTGACCTATCTAAAGTACCAGAACGCATCGAGATTTATGACAATAGTCATTTACAAGGAACGCACGCGTGTGGCGTCATGGTTGTTGCAACACAAAGTGGTTTCGATAAAAAATCATATCGCAAATTCACACCAAAAGAAGCAGCGCCAGATGATGATTTTGGCATGATGAAAGAATTTTTGCACCGGCGTTTTCAACATAAAGAAGATTGGGTTAAACCTGATTTGTTGCTGATTGACGGTGGGAAAGGTCAGCTATCGGCTGTTCAATCAATTTTGACAGAACTTTCAATCGACGTTCCCGTTGTTGGCATCGCTAAAGGCGCTGATCGGAATGCAGGGCGCGAACGATTTTTTATGGCGGATACAGAAACATTTCAACTGCCTGAGAACGATCCATTTCTGCATTTCTTGCAGCGCTTGCGTGATGAAGCACACCGTTTTGCCATTGGCACGCATCGGCAAAAGCGTGCAAAAGCTATTACAAAATCAGTGTTGGATGATATTCCAGGCATTGGCGGGATACGAAAGAAAAAATTGTTACTGCATTTTGGCTCAGCCCAGAACGTGTCAAAGGCCGGCATTACTGATTTAGAGCGCGTAGAGGGGATCAATAGATCCGTTGCGCAAAAAATATATGATTATTTTCATGAACGGTAAAGGCACCGATACAAAACGTCACAAACACACATTAACTATTTATTAAACACTTTTGTATATATTTAAATATATTGAAACGTATTTGTATATCAATCAAGCATAAGGAGCAAAAGAAATGAATGTATCTGGTTTAAAAAAAATAACGTTAGCGAGCTTTTTTGCATTAGCTACGGTATTTATTCTGTCAGGTTGCAATGATACTGCAAACGTAACACCAAACGTAGACTCAGTGCCAGACGTTAAAAAAAGTTTAGGATGTATGGACTATAAGGATGCAGCATCCTGTGCTGGAAAGAAACAAGGTAACTATCCATGTAAGTTTTATCCAGAATTTAAAAATTCATGTTTAGTTGATACATCTGGAGATTGTGGCAATTACAAAAATATTACATCATGTAGCTCCAGCAAAGATCCTAATAATCTTCAATGTCTATGGCTAACAGACATACCATCAGATGGTGGAAAACCAGGAACAGGATGTCGGGCCGAAGGATATTTAAATGGACAAAGTCACCCCTCTTCCTAATTCGTGACAGTTCTAATGTGCATTAAACTTTAATTTCTAAAACTACCAAATGTGGGCTTTCCTTATTATTTATGGAAAGTCCACTACGTTTACACATGTGAAGCTGAAGCCTGAACAACCTCAATCATTCGCTCCACATGTTTGATTGGGGTATCTTTGTTTATGCCATGCCCCAAATTAAACACATGTGGAGCACCCTGCATACCTGTCAAAATACGTTCCAGTTCTGTCTCAAAATTCCCGTTCAACAATGCATTCGATGATAAATTCCCTTGCAAGACAGCGCCTGGCAATTGCGCTCTAAGATCAATAATATCCGCCGTCTCATCCACACCAAATGCTATATCTAAATCCTGAAGCTTTGCATAATCAGCGCTCACGCCGCGTGCATAATAAATAATAGGAACATTCTGATATTTAGCACGGACTGCCGCTACAATCCGGCGTAGTGGTTCATATAAGAACGCATCACGAAGCATTGGCGGAACAGCCATCGCCCATGATTCAAAAATCTGCACTGCATTCGCGCCGGCCGAAATATGAAGACACAAAAGCTCAGCCACTTTTTCCTCAAGCAACGCCTGCAGCTGTAAAAACAATTCTGCATGTGCACGCGCAAAATCCAGCACAGTATTAAAATCCACCGTTTTACCGTTACTAATCATATACGTCAACAGCGTCCATGGTGCCCCTGAAAAACCAATTAAGGCTTTCGTTGAATCCAACTGTGCGCGTGTTTTAGCAATAGCATCAGCAACAGGCGCCAGGGCCATTTCAAATGAAACATGACTCGCTTTCGCCAAAAATTCTTTAAAATCAACGTTCTCCAGCTTGGGCCCATGATCAGGTTCAAACCACACACGTTGCCCTAACACATGTGGAATTACGAGAATGTCACTGAAGATAATAGCAGCATCCAATGGAAACCGTTGAACAGGTTGCAACGTCACTTTCACCACATCATCTGGCGAAAAACAAAACTGCATAAAATCATCATAATTCTTACGAACTTCCCTGTATTCAGGCAAATAACGCCCCGCCTGCCGCATCATCCACATTGGTGGAGGCGCCAGGGATTTTTTATGGACAAGAACATCTGTTAAACGCATTAGGGTTTCTCACTCGTGTATTTAAAAATTTATGCTAATCTATAGATACATTTAGCATACAAAGGGCTATGAATGAAAAAACAAATTGTACTTATTGGCATCGGCAGCGGTTGGGGCGCACCTGATCAACGTACCGCCCGAGGAGCAGAAGTTGTTATTAATCATCTAAGAGTGAAAAACCCTACTATTAAATGGACACTCGATTATTTTCATGAAAATAATTTATTACCTAAAACAGCTATAAAACCTTTTTCTGATTATGAATCACGCAAAGCACACGTAACACGTGCGATTGATGTATTAGCCTTACGAGTACAAGCAGCCATTTCAGGTGGCTATTTTCCGATCGTCATTGGCGGTGATCATTCACTTGCTATGGGCACGTGGGCAGGTGTGCGTCAGTCAAACATGGGTAATGATTTTTCTTTGCTTTGGTTTGACGCGCACATGGATGCTAACACAGAACATACAACCGTCAGCATGGCGCCCCATGGCATGCCGGTCGCAGCACTCCTTGGGCACGGATACGAAGAATGGACAAAAACACATCAGAATAATTCGTCTATTTTAAAAGCAGATAATATATATCAATTCGGAATCCGCAGCTATGACACGGGAGAAGAGAATTTTCTCAATACGCATAACGTACATATTGATTACGCGACGAACTGCGCGGAACACGGCCTTGAAAATTGTATAAAGAAAGTTATGAATAATCTAACAACAAGCCACTATGGCGTTAGTATTGATGTGGATGCCTTTGACCCAACTTTTGCACCAGGAACCGGCACAACAGAGCCTAATGGTCTTAATCCAAATGATATGTTATCCTTCCTATCAGAAATTGCTCACGATGATCGCTGTTTGGCACTTGAAATCATGGAATTTAATCCAGACAAAGATATTAGAAATCAAACGCTTCATTGGATCGTTCTGTTTATTGAAGCAGCCATGGGTGCTCAGCCTAATCATATTAAAGGAGACTAATTTATGTTAAACGCTACATTTATAGAACGTGAGAATCATGTTAATGCGAGAAATTATGATCCCATTCCCGTCGTCATTAATCGTGGAGAGGGCGTTTGGTTGTGGGATGTTGAAGGCAATCGTTACATGGATATGTTGTCCGCCTATTCGGCCATCAGTCACGGGTACGGGCATCCACGTATTTTAAAAGCATTGACTGAGCAAGCGTCACGTGTAGCTGTTTGCTCACGTGCAATGTATCACGACAAAATGTCTGACTTTCTTGAAACGCTCTGCCGACTTGTCGGGCAAGATCAAGCACTCATGATGAATTCAGGTGCGGAAGCCGTTGAAACGGCAATCAAAGCTGCACGCCGCTGGGGATATCAGGTAAAAGGTATTACAGAAAATCAAGCGGAAATTATTGTTATGGAAGGCAACTTTCATGGACGCACCATGGGAATTATTAGCTTTTCATCTGAGGAAGCATACAAAAAGGATTTTGGACCGTTTTTGCCTGGGTTTAAGATTGTTCCTTATGGTGACATTGATGCACTAAAGGCGGCGATAACACCAAACACATGTGCCGTATTAACGGAGCCTATTCAAGGTGAAGCTGGCGTGCTTATGCCGCCAGCGGGATGGCTCAAAGCTGTTGAAACAGTCTGTCATACGAATAATGTATTGCTCGTTGTTGATGAAATCCAATCAGGACTTGGCCGTACTGGTCGCATGCTGGCATCGGATCATGAAAACGTAAAACCAGATCTGGTTATCTTAGGAAAGGCCCTAGGTGGTGGCCTATTACCAGTCTCCGCCATTGCAGGACACCGTGAAGTTATGAGCGTATTTAATCCCGGCAGCCATGGATCAACCTTTGGTGGCAACCCGCTCGCTGCTGCAGTTGGAAAAGAAGCCTTAGATACGTTAATTGATGAGCATCTCATTGAACAAAGCGCTGAACTTGGTGCGTATCTTATGGCAGGCTTACAAAAAATCAACTCTCCCTATATCACAGAAATACGTGGGCAGGGTTTGTGGATTGGCGTTGATATTGACCCAACGAAGAGCACAGCCCGCGCACTATGTATGAAGTTACTTGCTGAAGGTATCATTGCACGTGACACGCATAAAGTAACCATTCGTTTTGCCCCGCCACTTGTTATTACAAAAGAACAAATTGATTGGGCACTCGAGCGAATAGAGAAGGTTTTGGGAGAATAATTCATAGATCTTTTGTAACTAGGTATAAAGTTCGACCGTCATTACAAGCCTCATGAGGCGTGGCAATCTAGAACATTCTAGATCACCACATCACCTACGATTTCCCGTGATGACAACAGCCGAATATCCTTAATATCCAGTCTGGATTTGCTCGATTAATTGCTTAACTGATGGCACAAAACCATTTGCATATAAAGGATCTTGGCCAAAACGATATGCTTGATGTCCACTAAACATAAGTTGATTTTCAACTTGATCACTGTGACTAATTGCTTGCAACGTCTTTTGAATACAAAAAGAACGCGGGTCTGCTTTTTTGCCAGTTGTTCCCTCTTCATTTTGCGCCCAGTTGCTGAACTTACACGCAGATAAACAGCCCATGCAGTCAATTTGATCCTTCAAAATCTCATTAGCCGAATCAGCCGTTACAAAAATCAACGTTGTATCAGGTGTACGCATTGCTTCAGCAAAGCCACTATTAACCCAAAATTCAGCCATTTCCTTGTCATGCGGTGTTAGATAAACCAAACGCCCACGCGCACCCACAGGGAACGGCGCTACATGATCACCAACAGGCTTAACGCTATAAGCAACCTGTCTCTTTGAACGACCATCAAGTTCACGCATAAATTCGTTGTTCACTGCAGATGAATAAAATCCAGTAGGGCTAAAGCGATTTAAGAAAATATCCCCCTCTTTCAGCGTCACGAGTTTGCGTTTCCATGCATCTGAAATGGGACTTTCTTGGGTTAACAATGGACGTGTACCATATTGAAATGAAATTGCCCCTAATTCAGGATTATTAAGCCACTCTGCCCATTCATTAAGCCACCATACTCCGCCTGCCATAACAATAGGAACAGAATCACTAAGGCCGCATTCACGCATAACTTTACGTAACATGAGCACACGTTGATAAGGAGGTTCTGGTTTCAAAGGATCTTCACTATTAGAAAGACCATTATGTCCACCAGCAAGCCATGGATCTTCATAAACGACTCCGCCTAAGAAATCAGCAAAGTGACTATATGCGCGTTTCCATAATATATTAAAGGCACGGCCAGATGAAACGATCGGGTAATAATACACGCCATAGGACACACAAATCTCAGCAAGCTTAAATGGCATGCCTGCACCACACGTCACACCATGAACAATTCCTTTTGTTTGTGACAACACACCATGCAAAATAGGCTCAACAGCACCCATTTCCCACAAAACATTCATGTGAACTCTGCCATTCCCATTCGATGTTTCGTATGCACGACGCGCTTGAGTGATACCACCTCTTATCGCATTTTGAATTAATTCTTCGTGACGTTCACGCCGTGTCTTTCCATGATATACAATAGGAATAACATTGCCATTTTCATCGTAAGAGTCAGCATTAACAGCTGAAAATGTACCAACACCGCCTGCAGCAGCCCATGCCCCAGAGCTTTGCCCATTAGAGACAGAAATACCTTTACCTCCTTCGATAAGTGGTAAAACTTCACGTCCTGAAATCAAAATAGGCTTTAGGGAAATCACTAAACTGTTGTCCTTTTTTCTTATGCTTGTCTTCTTTTTTAACGCCTTCAGCCACTTTGTGCAAGTTATTTTAGATTTTCAGAACAATCTACGAGAATGCGTTAATAAATAAGCTAAGCTCAATCATAGGAAAAAATAAATATATTTCTTCAAAAAACGTCCCGATGCACAACAAGTAATAGAAAACTAAATGTTATTTTTTAGCGCTCGATTGCTTTTTCCATAACCGCGCATAAACACCATCTTGCTGCAATAACGCGTGATGTCCGCCTGACTCAACCAATCGCCCATGATCCAGCACATAAATCTGATCAGCATCAATAACCGTGGATAAACGATGCGCAACCAAAATAGTCGTGCGCCCCTTCATTAGTCGTGACAAAGCATCTTGAATTTGGCGTTCTGAATCAGTATCAAGTGCAGATGTTGCTTCATCAAGCAGCAAAATAGGCGCGTCTTTTAGCATCGCACGTGCAATGGCAATGCGTTGGCGTTGCCCACCCGAGAGCTTCACACCATTTTCACCGACGTGCGTATCATACCCTTGTGGCAAACGCTCTATAAACTCATGAGCAGCCGCATTTTTAGCTGCTTTAACCACGTCATCCATAGTTGCAGATGCTTCGCTATAGGCTATATTGTCAAATATACTGCGATCAAACAATGCAATTTCTTGACTTACAAGTGCTATTTGTTGACGAAGCACGCCAAGGTCAAGTTCTTTGATATTAATTCCATCAATAAGAATAGCGCCCTGCGTTATGTCATAAAACCGCGGAATCAAATTAATAATCGTAGACTTCCCGGCTCCGCTTGCACCAACCAAGGCAATTGTTTGACCTGCCTTTGCCTCAAATGACAAATGATCCAGAACAACACGCTTTTGGTTTTGATAATCAAAGCTGACATCACGGAATTCAATATGCCCTGATGCACGGGTTAATGTGCGTGGGTTTTCAACGTTTTGAATTTTTGGTGGCATATCAAGAATCTGAAAGATTCTAAACGAAGCAGCAAGACCTTCTTGTAAACTAGAATTAAGATTGCTGAGGCGCTTTAATGGATCATAAACTAAAAATAAAGCAAAAACGAACGATGCAAAATCACCTGCTGTCCGGGTTCCCTTCATTACTTGCCAACCGCCATAAGCAATAACGCATACAATAGCAAAACCTGCGAGAATCTCCATAATTGGATGTGAAGCAGATTTGATTCGTGTTGCCTTATAAATCAAACTAAATATTGTGTTAATTTGTTGCTCAATATAGCTTGATTCAGCTGACTCCATTCCATAGGCTTTTACCACGCGAATGCCCTGAAAAACTTGAGCAAGCTGGTTGGTCAAAGCGGCATGTTGATCTTGTGTGTGAAACGTAACTTTCCGCATACGACGGCCAATCTTTAAAATAGGCAGCACAGCTATGGGGAAAACAAAAAAAGCAATACTCGCTAAAACAGGGTCTCGTTCGAACATCAAGACAATCAAACAAACCAACGTAAGCGAATCTTTTCCAAGACCAATGAGTGTGGTTGCCATGGCATTACGCATCATATTGACATCGTTTGTAAAACGCGAAATAAGCTCTCCGCTGGAGGTTTTGTGAAAATAGCTGAGATCAGCCTTCATTAAATGCCTGAACAGACTATTTTGAATATCAGAAATAATGCGTTGACCAACAAAAGCCATCGCAACTGCCTCGCCATACGACGCTATTCCTTTAATAACAAATGCCAAGAAAACAGCGCCGCACACCAATAACAGCACGTGAATTTGTGGATTTGTAAATCCATTATCAATAATCGGTTTTAACATATAGGGAAATGCTGCCGTGGCCAAAGCTGCAAGAACCATAAATAAAAATGCTAATGCGAGGCGTGCTTTATACGGAGCTATAAACTCGTGCATAAGACGGCTAACAAGTTTGCGCGTCTCATGCTTTTTTAGAAAATGAAGCAATTTAAGTTCTTTCTTATTTATTCGTCTTTATGGATTCGGATGTTAAATCAGCTATGTTTCGAATACATAAACGCTTCACACGCCTTGGATCTGCATCTAAAATTTCAAATTCAATCCCTTTTGGATGACAAATCAATTCGCCGCGACTAGGTACACGTCCAGCTAAAAATACAACCATACCACTCAATGTATCAATATCTTCATCTTCATCAATTAAATTCAAAGGACGTCCAACAAGCTCATCCAATTCTTCAAACGTGCTACGCCCATCAGCGATAATTGCGCCATCAGATCGCCAATTCAACTGAGGCGCTTGAGATTGTTCGTTGGTTCCTTCGATGTCACCTATGATTTCTTCAATAAGCTGTGAGAACGTTACAAGCCCATCAACTCCGCCATACTCATCAACAACGATGGCTATTTTCACACTACTTTCACGCATCGTTAGAAGTAAATCCAACGTGCGCATTGCAGGCGAAATGAACATAACTTCTTTAATCAACGTCTTTAGCATAAATGGCTTTTTACTATAGATCCTCGTCAATAAATCCTTGATTTGAACCATGCCAACGACATGATCTAGGTTATCCTTGTATACAACGAGCCATGAAACACCCGTTTTAACAAATTGATCAATTAAATCAGTTTCTGATATCGTTTCAGAGACAGCAAGAACATCTGCCCGCGGGGTCATGATATCATGTGCCGTTAAATCTCTCAGATTGAGAACATTTCCCAACAACAAACGTTCATCGGATTCAATTGAGGGTATATCCTCATTTGTTTCCTCAATTAATTCTTCGATCGTTTCACGAAGACTTGCGTCGTGTTCGCCTTTACGGCAATAACGCCAAAAACGTTTAAAAACCCCACGTAGGGTGGTTGTTTTTGCATATCGTTCAGAGACAGCATTCATAAAGATTCAATAACCTCGTATGGGTTTGGGATTGATAAAGAAGCCAATATATCTATTTCGAATTGTTCCATTAACACAGCATCTGCTTCATGTTCATGGTCAAAGCCAAGCAAATGCAATAAACCATGCACGAATAAATGTGTAAAATGATGGTCAAAGGATTTATGTTGATTGAGCGCTTCGGCATGAATCGTTTCACGCGCGAAAATAATATCGCCAAGAGGGATATGCTCGGTTCGTGGAAAAATACGTAACAAATCTGCATCATAACCTGGAAAAGAAAGCACATTCGTTGGCTTATCTTTCTCACGATATAATTTATTGAGAGCTTGTATGGAAGCATCGTTCGTAAAAAGCATGCTAATGGTACATAATCTATCCCACTTAGCTGCAGTCAATACTTTTTCTGCAATTTTTTCAATTATATGTTCATCAGGCAGCTGCCAATCATCATCTTGACACGTACGTTCAATAACAACTGCCGACGATCTACTATCACTATCCATTTTTGTTTAGATCAAGATCATATGCTTTCACAATTTTTGACACGAGCGGATGTCTTACAACATCTTCATCGGTAAACAGTGTAAAATCGATATCATCTATTCCATTTAAAATACGCATAGCTTCTTGTAACCCAGATGAGGTGCCTCTGGGAAGATCTATTTGCGTTAAATCACCATTTATTACCATGCGCGCGTTGCTACCAAGACGCGTTAGAAACATTTTCATCTGCATTGGCGTTGTATTTTGCGCTTCATCCAAGATAACAAAAGCATTTGCTAATGTTCTTCCGCGCATAAAAGCAAGCGGTGCTATTTCAATCTCGCCGCTTGCAATCATTTTCACAACTTGCTCTGGTGGCAACATATCATTTAACGCATCGTATAAAGGACGAAGGTAAGGGTCTACTTTTTCACGCATATCACCCGGTAAAAAGCCAAGATGCTCTCCCGCTTCAACCGCAGGGCGAGACAAAATAATTTTATCTACTTTGCCAGTTAACAATAAAGAAATGCCTGCAGCAACAGCAAGATATGTCTTACCCGTACCTGCTGGACCAATACCAAAAACCATATCATATTTTTGCATTGCCTGAATGTAATTACTTTGTCTTTGCGTACGCGGGAAAACAAGCCGACGCTTCGTCTGAATAGAAACTTCACCATGGGGACGCGCGTCGGAATCAGCGGCTCCGCCAACAACAGCATTTTCTGCAACAGGTAAGACATCATTAGAAAGATATGCATGAGACGCAAGATGAATAGCTGAATCCACTTCATCCATATCAACTCTTTGCTGGTGTTGCAATCTTTGATATAAATACGTCAATGCTTTTCGAGCAAATCCGACTTCCCGCTCTGCTCCCGTAATCGCGACATGATTACCACGAAGCGCTATGCTGACAGCCAAGCGTTGCTCAATGCGCAAAATATGTTTATCCTGCGGGCCCACTAATTCAAGTAATAAATGGTTATCCTTAAATTCTATTTGCTGCGTAATATTACCTGTTGACAAAGCACTCTCCTGTAGGTTGATCTACACTTTCAAATCTGTTACTTATTCAAACCCTCATGCACAGGCGGTGGATTACCACTTGAAAATTCAGCTTCAAGCTCATTCATCGACGGCGCATTAGCGGCTTTCTCTGCGACAAGCGTTGTTTCAAGTGCTGCTTGTGGCATTTCACTTAAAATCTTAGCATTAATTTCTTCGATACGATGTGAATCATTTCCCATGCTTTCTAGCTCGGCTTCTTTTGCTATCTCTTTGCGTATAGGCAAATTCTTACTCTCATCAGGCTTTGAAAGCTCTTCTGGCTTTGGCAACGGTGCAATTTTATCTTCGATCTCAGCTAGATCAACCGTTGGCTTTGGTGCTTCTCCGCCACGCGGACCTGCAAATTCAAGATGAAGTTTCTCAGAAACGGTCGCGTCTTTGCGAATAAGATCAGCACTATTTTTCGGTTCTTGAAGTCCGTTATCCTCTGACGAAGAAAACAACTTTGAAACATACGAAAGAGCATCACTTATTGCAGCACCTATGCTGCTAAAGATACCGGGTGACTGCGGTGCAGCGTCAGTTTCAGCAAAAGTAGATGTGGCGGCACTAAGCATAAGCGTTATGCTCAGAGTAGTTAATAATGAATGGCGCATGAAAGGTACTACCTGATTGATTTTCCATACTCATATGTTAGCAGAAAGAATTTAACAAAGAATTAACAAATCATTGAAACAGACTAAACCTCTTAAAATGAATAGTCTCGTTCGTTCCTTCCATCTGCTCTGCTCATTCTCTTTTGTCATTAACAAGCAGCCTCAATCATATCCAATCCGACTTTATTCATGTTGGCCCAAATCATATGAACCGACACAATCCACACAAAGCTTTGCGCTTTTTTAAAAAACCGTTTAGAGTATCAATGAGTCAATTCATTTCAAACAACAATGGAGATATAATTTTATGTTTTTTATTAACGAAGCGGTAGCATCCTCCGCACCGGCAGCAGCACCAAGTGCAGGTGGTTTCGATCCTATTCAATTCTTACCAATGGTATTGATTTTTGGTGTGATGTATTTCTTACTGATCCGCCCTCAACAAAAAAAGGCAAAAGAACATCAATCAACCATCGCGGGTATTCGCAAAGGTGATCGTGTCGTCACAAGCGGCGGCATTATTGGCATCGTTCATAAAGTAGACAGCGACGCTGAAGTCACCGTTGAAATCGCTGAAAACGTACGTGTACGTGTTTTGCGTGCGACAATAGCAAGCATTGTTGCTAAAACTGAACCCGCAAATGGTCGTGAATCAAGCACACCTTCCACAAAGCAAGCTTAACCATTACGTAAGAGATTCTTTATGTTAGCAATTCCTCGTTGGAAATTTTGGCTCATCACTGGCACGTGCCTTTTGGGTCTTTTGTTCGCACTGCCAAACGTATCAACACCGGCAATGCTCTCATTTATGCCATCATGGCTGCAAAATAAGATTAGCTTGGGGTTAGAACTCCAAGGTGGGTCACATTTGCAATTTGAAGTTGACCTTCAAGCCGTAGCGCGCGACACGCTCCATCAACTTGTGGACGATGTGCGCGTACGTCTTCGTAAAGAACAAATTGGTTACACAGGCCTTGCTGTCGATAAAAATGCGGCAACACCAACGCTTGAATTGACCTTACGTAATCCAGAGGATGCCTCTAAAATAAAGAAAATCTTCACTGAGCTTGACAAAACTCTGACAGTTATCGTCACAGATGGACATGTCATCGCCAAAATAGAAGAAGAAGCGTTCGAACGTCGAAAAAAAGCATTAATTGACCAATCGATCGAAGTTATTCGCCGCCGTATTGATGAAAGTGGCACGAAGGAACCTATCTTGCAACGTCAAGGAACAGATCGTATCATACTCCAATTACCTGGTGTTGATGATCCTGCCGAAGTTAAACGTCGCCTTGGAAAAACAGCGAAGATGACATTCCGTCTTGTTGATCCAACATTGCAACCTATTCCAGCTGATCCACAAAATCCAAATCGTGTGCCACCGGCAACAGCAGGGGTTGACTATTTACCCGAAGATCATAGCGGTAAAATAGTTTATCTTCCTGTTCGGAAACAAGTGATGGTTAGTGGTGAAACGCTTGTCGACGCACAAGTAACCTATAGTACTGACAGCGGACAACCAGCTGTATCATTGAAATTCAACAGTATTGGCGGCCGTAAATTTGCAGAGATGTCACGTGACAATCTTAAAAAGCAATTTGCTATTGTATTAGATAATACAGTTATCAGCGCCCCTGTGTTTCAAAGTGTTATTGATAGCGGTGGTGGACAGATTTCAGGACATTTCACCCTTCAAGGCGCAAGTGATTTAGCGTTATTGTTGCGTGCAGGCGCCTTGCCCGCTCCGCTTAAATGTATCGAAGAGAAAACGGTTGGACCAAGCCTTGGTGCGGATTCAATTCGTTCCGGTCAAACGGCCGTGATCTTAGCATTCATATTGGTTGCTGTGTTTATGTTCCTAAGTTACGCCACATTTGGTTTGTTTGCTGACGTTGCACTTATTTTCAACATGATATTCCTCATTGGAGGCCTATCTCTATTACAAGCTACATTAACACTTCCTGGTATTGCGGGTATCGCACTCACAATCGGTATGGCCGTTGATGCAAACGTGTTGATCTATGAACGTATCAAAGAAGAACTCCGTGCCGGCGTTAAACCTGTAACCGCTGTTGACGCAGGTTACAAACGTGCAATGATGACCATTATTGACTCGAACCTAACAACACTCTTTGGTGCTGCGGTTCTGTTTGAATTTGGCTCGGGTCCAATTCGTGGATTTGCCGTGACATTGGCTTTAGGTATTTTAATATCGTTATTCACCTCATTATCTTTGTCACGTCTCATTATTGTTACATGGCTGAAAAGTCGTACAAAAGCAACAACACTACCTATTTAACGTATGTTTTCACCTTTGTCATTCCCGCGAAGGCGGGAATCCAGAAAAAACATATATTTATAGCAGCCTAGATCCCCGCCTTCGCGAGGATGATAAAGCACACAAACATAAGAAAGAGATTTTTAAAATGAAACGTCTTCAAATTGTTCCTTATAATACGAATATTAATTTTATCGGCTTTCGTTTTATTCCCTTCGCCATTGCAGCACTCATAACGATTGTATCCCTTTCAGGCGTAATGTTTAAAGGACTTAACTATGGAATAGACTTTCGTGGTGGCCATATTCTTGAAGTGCGCCTTTCTGATGCACAAGACATAACTCCACTACGTGACAAGCTAAATGCGCTTAATCTTGGCGAAATCATGATACAACAAATCGGAACTGACCGTGATTTGCTCATCAAATTAGAACATCAACATGGTGACGAAACAGCACAAACAGCCGCGATCAATAAGGTAAAAGAAACCTTAGGGGCTGGGGTTGATTATCGAAAAATAGACACAGTTGGCCCAAAAGTTGGTGCTGAGCTTGTCAATAATGCTGTTAAAGCGATTGCCCTCTCACTTATCGCTATGCTGGCTTACATTGCCTTTCGTTTTGAATGGCAATTTGCTGTCTGCGCAATTGTCGCACTTGCGCATGATTGCATTGCTATCCTTGGTTTGTTTTCTGTTTTTCCGCTAGAATTCAATGAAACCGCCATTATTGCCGTTTTGATCACCGCAGGTTATTCCATAAACGATACGATCGTTATTTTTGACCGTATTCGTGAAGGACTACGTAAATACAAAAAAATGGAAATCGGCGAACTGATTAATAAAAGTTTGAATGAAACATTATCACGGACAACAATGACAGCAAGCACAACATTACTCGCGGTCACTGCTTTGTACTTATTTGGTGGAAAAGTTATTTCAGCATTCAGCTTGCCTATATTGTTCGGCATTTTAATTGGATCATTTTCATCCATTTGTTTGGCGGCACCGTTATTGATGTATTTAAAAATCAAACGCGGTGATGTTGCTATCAACAAAGGTGCTGCGATTAATGAAAATGAATTTATTAAACGCACTTAATAATAATTTATAGATCTAAGGTACAAGAGAGCCAACACATGTCACTAACCGTCGCAGAACTTAATGATCGATCGATCGAAGTTTTTCGTGAAATAATCGATACGTTTATCGAAACAGGGGAACCTGTTGGCTCTCGCACTCTCTCCAGGCGTCTAAAACAACCATTATCGCCCGCCACCATACGCAATGTTATGGCAGATCTTGAAGAAGCAGGCTTGTTGTTTGCACCACATACATCTGCAGGACGGCTTCCAACCGATGCAGGATTGCGCTATTTTGTGGATGGTATTCTTGAAGTTGGTGATATCAAAGAACAAGAACGCGTCGAGATTGAACGGCGCTGTAAAAGCTCTGGACTTAGCATAGACAACGTACTCGAAGAAGCCTCAACAATGCTTTCAGGCCTATCTTCATGCGCAGGCCTTGTTATGGCCCCTAAAAGTGATTCACTCCTTAAGCATCTTGAATTCGTGCATCTTGCCCCTGGGCGCGCACTCGTCGTTCTCATTTCACAAGATGGTAACATTGAAAATCGCATTATTGACTTGCCACCAACCATTACGCAATCCGTGCTCAACGAAGCATCAAATTATTTAAGTGCACGTATATTCGGTCGCACACTTTTTGACGCGCGCGTAATGATCACCGAGGAATTACGTCAACACAAAGCACAACTGGATGAGCTCACCACAAAAGTAGTTGAAATGGGCCTAGGCGTTTGGGCTGGTGGAGAGCGTGGCGGATCGCTGATCGTAAAAGGACAATCAAATCTCCTTGGCAACGTAACAGAACTGACTGAGCTTGATCAGATTCGAACATTATTCCAAGCGCTTGATACAAAAGAAACACTCCAACAGCTATTAGATGCATCCATTCAAGCAGAAGGCGTACAAATCTTTATTGGCGCCGAAAATAGCCTGTTTCATGTGTCTGGCTGCTCGCTAATCGTATCACCGTATCATAACTCAGAGCAAAAAATCATCGGCGCCATCGGGGTGATCGGTCCATCACGCATGAATTATAGCCGCATTATTCCATTGGTGGATTATACGGCTAAAATCGTCGGGAAACTGTTGGGGTAGCCATTAAGCAGCACTCGCATTCCGTATTCGCTCTTCAATCTCGTGCCTGAAATGCCGCACCAACCCTTGAATTGGCCACGCAGCTGCATCACCTAACGCACAAATCGTATGACCTTCGACTTGCTTTGTCACCTCGAGCAATAGATCTATATCCGACGACACGCCATCGCCTTTCGCAAGTTTTTCCATCATACGCCACATCCAGCCTGTACCTTCGCGGCACGGCGAACATTGCCCACAACTTTCATGCATATAGAACTTACTTAGGCGGGCGATTGCTTTGATCACATCTGTTGATTGATCCATCACAATCACACCAGCGGTGCCAAGGCCGGAGCCTTCGGCACGCAAACTGTCGAAATCCATCAGCACCGAATCACACACATCTTTTGGCAGCAACGGCACAGACGAGCCGCCCGGAATCACAGCCTTTAGGTTGTTCCAACCACCACGGACTCCGCCTGCATGCTTGTCGATCAATTCACGTAATGGTATGCCCATTTCTTCTTCCACATTGCACGGACGGTTGACGTGCCCTGAAATACAAAAGATCTTTGTGCCCGTATTGTTAGGCCGACCAAGCCCAGCAAACCACGCACTGCCGCGCCGTAGAATAGTTGGCACAACAGCAATGGTTTCAACGTTGTTGATAATCGTCGGACAACCATAAAGCCCGATGTTCGCTGGGAATGGGGGCTTTAAACGCGGCATGCCTTTTTTACCTTCAAGGCTTTCAATCAACGCTGTTTCTTCGCCACAAATGTACGCCCCTGCCCCACGGTGTACATACAAATCAAAATCCCAACCGGACTTCGCCGCATTCTTACCTAACAGCCCCGCTGCATATGCTTCATCGATTGCCCTTTGCAGTGCGACCGATTCGTTATAATACTCGCCGCGAATATAGATATAGCCAACATGTGCACCAATGGAGACGGCAGCAATCAATGCGCCTTCAATCAATTTATGTGGCTCATTTCGCAAAATATCACGATCTTTGCATGTACCAGGTTCGCTCTCGTCTGCATTGATGACCAGATATACTGGGTACGGGCTTGTGTCTTTAGGGATAAATGACCATTTCATGCCAGCCGAAAAACCGGCACCGCCTCGCCCACGAAGGCCTGATGCTTTAACTTCGGCAACAATCCAGTCGCGCCCATTGGCAATTATGTCTTTTGTGGTTGACCAGTCACCGCGTGCCCTCGCGGCTTTGAGGTCTATGGATTGCTCGCCATAAAGGTTTTGAAAAATGCGATCATCCGGTTTTAGCATGATTCTGCTCCATCCTGATTACCAACAATATTCACAGCCTTTGAACATTGCCTGCCAATTTGCGAGCCCTTGCTCACAGTACCACCCAATTTTAACTGATCGAGCAACTCAACCATTTTCTCTGGTGTTAAATCTTCGAAATAATCATCGTTAATTTGCACAACTGGTGCATTTACGCAGGCGCCAAGGCACTCAAATTCAGAGAGTGTGAACAGGCCATCGTCTGTTGTACCACCCTTTTGAATACCAAGATGCTTTTTACAGGTGTTCATTATATCTTCAGCGCCGCGGAGCCAACACGGCGTCGTACCACACACTTGCACATGATGACGCCCAACGGGCTTTAAATTAAACATGGTGTAGAATGTTGCGACCTCGTACACACGAATAAATGGCATATCGAGCATCGTTGCGACAGCCTCCATCGCTGGTGTCGGCAACCATCCACCGCTTTCCCGCTGCGCCAAATCAAGCAATGGCAAAACTGCGCTTGCTTTGCGATCGGCTGGGTAATGAGTCAGGATTATATCGATTTTTGCCAAAGAATCGGCTGAGAATGAAAAGGAGTTCATTAAAAATATCGTGTGAGTTGCACTGTCTTTAGGGTAGCGAAATGTGGGGGTGGCCGCAAGAAGTTGTTATAGGCAACCACCAGACAACGTAAGTAATTTAGGACTATCTATTGGCTTATCATCAAAGATTTCAAAGAAATACTCTCGCTGCCATTTCTGAGTCTTTTGCGCCCGCTAGCTAATAGTCGCATAACTTCTTTAATTTTTTAATGGCAGCATCTGTTAATCGATAGGTAGCAACGATTGTATACTCATTTAGAATATCTTCTTGTTTTACACCGCAGCAAATATTATGGATAACTAACGGTATTTTCCCCGCCTTTGCGTCGCTCAACAAGCCAATGTGCAGCGTTCCACCGCCCAAATCCCAGATGACAATATCACCCGCGAGCAGCTCACTTTTGTCATTTTTCATGCCAACACGTTCAAAAAAAACAGCTAAATTGGGCACACGACGATGATCAATATTTTTGTCAGGACGTTTTAATCCCCACTTTTTAGGGTAGTGCGACCAATGTTTTTTCATATCTTCATGAACTAATTTTTGCAAATCAATTCCTGCTGCCCGAAAGCCCCTAATGATGACATCGGTACAAACGCCATAACTCACAGGGACATCACCATTTGGATATAATAGTGTCTTGTAAGCCGGATTATAGCTAAGGGTTTTTCCTATTTGGCGTTTTGCCCCTGTGATTAACGTTTGAATCCAGTCTTCATACGTAATCGCAGCTAAGTCTGGAGCTTGCTTGTTGTCAATGACTGTTTGAGCAATTCCAATGCTTACATGAATAACAATCAACAAATTTAATAAAAATATTTTACTCAGCATATAATTCATTATGTTTTATTTAATCATTAGTTTTTTAACACGATAATTAAATGCATGTCAATAAGATTGATAAACCATTCACAGCGACAATCCCGTGTTCATTCTCACCTTAATTTGCTAAGCTGCCACTACACATTACACAAAAATAACAGGCCACCATGACACATTCCACCTCTCCCTTTCAAACGAGCGATAAGCCAATCGTCCGCTTTGCACCCAGCCCAACGGGTTACCTACATATTGGTGGCGCACGGACGGCGTTGTTCAACTGGCTTTTCGCAAAACACACTGGAGGGCGATTTTTACTCCGCATCGAAGATACCGACCGCGAACGTTCCACTAAAGAAGCCGTTGATGCTATTTTCAGCAGCCTTAAATGGCTCGGTCTTGAAACTGATCATGACGTCGTTTTTCAATCCGAACGCTTACCACGCCACAGTGAAATTGCGCATAAATTGGTTACCGACGGAAAAGCCTACTACTGCTATTGCTCACCCGAAGAAGTTGACCAGATGCGCGAAGAAGCAAAAGCGAATGGCTTGCCACCACGATACAATGGTTTCTGGCGTGATCGCGATCAAGCGCTAAAACCCGAAGGTGTGAATCCAGTCGTTCGTTTTAGAACACCACAAGACGGTGAAACAGTTATTCAAGACTTGGTGCAAGGCATTGTTCACGTTCAAAACAAACAGCTCGATGATTTAATTTTATTACGAGCAGACGGCACGCCAACCTATATGCTTTCCGTTATTGTTGATGACCATGACATGCATATCTCTCATATTATTCGCGGTGATGACCACCTAACGAACGCCTTTCGTCAGAAACAAATATATGAGGCATGCGGCTGGCATGTGCCTGAATTTGCTCATATCCCACTCATTCACGGTGCGGACGGCGCCAAACTTTCCAAACGTCACGGGGCGATGGGGGCAGACGAATACAAAGCAATGGGGTTCTTACCGGAAGCGATGTGTAATTATTTATTAAAACTCGGCTGGGGACATGGAGACGATGAAATCATATCAATAGAACAAGCCATCGAATGGTTTGATCTGCCTGGCATTGGCCGCGCGCCTGCACGTCTTGATATGGCAAAGATGACTAATTTGAACGGGCATTATATTCGTAGTACAGAAAATCAACGTTTGTGTGAATTGATCATACCATTTTTAAATGAAAAATTAGGACGCGAGGCAACATCTACCGAACTTGAGCGTATTTCGCGCGGCATGAACGGTCTTAAAGAACGCGCAAAAACCTTAATTGAACTTGCTGAAGGCGCACTTGTTTATACACCATTGCCTGCTGATTATGATGAAAAAGCACTCACATTCTGTAACGATACAGCAAAACAGCATGTCATCACGTTACGAGCGGCACTTGCTGCAAGTGATTTCACGCACGATACGCTTGAAGCCGTATTACGTGATTGCGCCCAAACGCTTGATATTAAGCTTGGCGCCCTCGCGCAACCGCTTCGCGTTGCGTTGACGCACCGCACGGTTTCTCCAAGCCTATTTGAAGTCATGGAAATCCTAGGCATACATGAAACGTTGACACGTATTGATTCATATTTAAGTTAATAAAACGTTAATTTTTAATTAAAAAAACTTCTTTTTATAAATTTAAATGCATTTAAAATCTTGAAAATATGGTTTAGAGTAAGCATATACATTAAGTATGCCTACTCTAACTTTTTGAGCCCCTAAGATGAGTCTAAATCACGTTTTACTTGCCGTCCTTGTTGCCTTCTTATGGGGATTTAATTTTGTTGTTATGAAATTAGGGCTTACAGAAATGCCCCAATTTTTATTCAGCGGACTACGCTTCTTATTTGTTGCTTTTCCACTTGTGTTATTTATCCCAAAACCAAAAACATCATGGCCTATTCTGATTGGCATTGGATTCTCTCAGGGATTTTTATCTTTTGCGTGTATGTTTAAAGGAATGACACTCGGCACACCTGCAGGTCTATCTTCCATCATATTGCAAATGCATATTCCATTCGCACTCGTCTTATCTTATTTTGTGCTAAACATCAAACCAACAAATCAACAAATAGCCGGAGTATCCATTGCTGTTATTGGCATGTACTTAATTGTACTCAGTTTGAATTACCATTTCATATCCATTTCAGCATTCTTAATGGTAGTGTTAGCAGCGTCATTTTGGGCAACAGCCAATCTTCTTCTCAAACTCGCGGGGCCTGTTGATAGTTTCGCACTTGTTATATGGTCGTGTTTATTCTCACCAATACCTAATTTCATATGTTCTTATTATATCGAAGGGCCTGATGCAATAATTGCCTCGTTCTCAGGATTGTCACTGTATGGATTTGGCGCCTTATTTTACACAATTGTTTTCGCAACCTGGATCGGCGCCACCTTACAAACATACCTTATCAAACATTATTCACCGATTGTTGTTGCCCCCTACTCCTTGCTTATCCCAATTGTTGGGATGGCTTCTGGCTGGATTTTCCTCGGGGAAACGATGTCTCTGAAAACCATACTAGCATGCGGTATCGTCTTTATCGGACTTGTTGTTAATCAATTACCTATACGCAAGAAATATACGATCTCACTTGGTGCGAATAAAGAACGTAAAGCCGCATAATTCAACATATATCAACAATAAAGCGCATACCTATTCATAAAAAAACATGCTTCTAACGTATTACAGAGTGAACTCGGCGCTAAGATGTAAATTTTAAATGCTTTGTTTTTTCTATTCAATGACAGATGAGATACACCTCAATACTCAGTCTTCAATACACATTGTTTTGGTGTTGACTTAAACAACGACCTTGCACTACAAGTCATTAAAGAAGCTTACCTACAGCTCAACGTATTTTAAAAAATAATATGACTCACATTAAGGAAACTAATCATGTCCGACCTAAATATGGTAATGATGTACACAACCGTCGGATCAGCTGAAGAAGCAAAGAACCTCGCAAAAAAAGTTGTAGAATCAAAACTCGCTGCGTGTGTAAACGTTATGTCACCACATACCGCTATCTATTTAGAAAGTGCTGAACTTAAAACTGTCACTGAAATTGGTCTTTTAATAAAAATTCCAGAAGATCATTACGCCTTCGCCTATGAAGCAATTAAAGCGTGGCACCCCTATCAAATTCCGGCAATGCTAAGCTGGCCAGCAGAAGCAAACAAAGCTTACTCTGTATGGGCATACCAACAAACAAAGGCAATGATGTGAGCAAACAACGCTCGCTATTTGATACCCTGCCAAACACAGCTACAGTAGAACCATCTACTTACCCTTGCCGCGCAACCAAAGAAGGTGTCGAACTATTTATACGCGCCACCCCAAAGGCAGCAAAAGAACGTATTGATGGCATTGTGCTCGATGCTGATGGCCGAGCATACCTAAAAGTCTACGTCACTGCCGTGCCAGAAGATAATCATGCCAACAAAGCAATTATTGCCCTGTTAGCAAAAACGTTGTCTTTGCCCAAATCAAGCATCTCTTTAAAGTCAGGTGGAACACATCGATTGAAAAATTTCATTCTCGATGGCATCTCGATGGAAGAAGTAGTGAGTGTATTAAACGCAATCAGTTAGTTTCTGCAATGTTCGTTTTCATCAAATCCATTAAATCGATCAAAAGACAATAACTAAGAATTCCTTTGTATTGCTTCCGCACTCGTTTTAGAATGACCTCAAACAAAAGCCATACCCAGAAAAACAAAAACAATGGAAGCCCAACGTATTTTAGACTTTCCTCCCACTGGCCCCGACACACTATCTGTGAGTGAGCTTAGTCATTGCTTGAAAAAGTATGTTGAAGACGGCTTCCGAAATATTAAAATTCGCGGCGAAATCAGTGGCTATAAGCGACATACTTCAGGGCATTCATACTTTGCCTTAAAAGATGACGATGCCGTTATTGATGCTGTTGCATGGCGCGGCACGCCTATGGCGGTGCAGCTGGAAGATGGCCTTGAAGTCATCATCACGGGACGCATCACTACCTATCCAGGTCGATCAAAATATCAAGTGGTTGTTGAACGTGTTGAAGCTGCCGGCAAAGGTGCCTTAATGCAAGTACTGATGGAACGCAAAGCACGCCTCGAAGCCGAAGGGTTATTTTCACGCAAACGACCCATTCCGACATTTCCAAAACGCATTGGTATTATCACATCCCCTACGGGTGCTGTCATTCGTGATATTTTACATCGTCTTGCTGATCGTTTTCCGTGTGAGGTTATTCTTTGGCCTGCGCAGGTGCAGGGCCCAGGATCAATTGAACAAGTCTCACTCGCCATTCGGGGCATGAATGTACTTGATGCGTCAATGCGACCTGATGTCTTGATCGTGGCACGCGGTGGTGGCAGCCTTGAAGATCTTTGGACATTTAACGAAGAAGCCGTTGTGCGCGCAGCCGCGACAAGCATGATTCCACTTATTTCAGCGATTGGTCATGAAACAGACACGACATTAATTGATTATGCGGCCGACGTCAGAGCCCCTACCCCAACAGCTGCTGCTGAACTTGCAACACCCGTGCGCGCGCAATTATTGTTTACGCTGCAACATATGCAAGAACGGCTGCACCAGTTAACCTTACGAATGCTCCGTTTGGAATGGACCAAAGTTAAAGGCCTTGCGCGTGGCTTACCACAACCGCACTATCTGTTGGAATCAGCAATGCAACGTCTTGATGATCGATCAGATCGACTTGCACGGGCTATGAATCACTATTTGACGCTAACCATGCATCGTGTACAAAAACAGGTATTAAAGCATCCTGCGGCATCACTTGAAATGCACCTACAACGTTTTGCACATATCAATGAGCGTTTTTCGCGTTCTGCCCGTTCAGTTATTGCGTTAAAAACACAAGAGCTTTCGTATTTAACGGGCAGACTTGAGCAATCATCTTATTCAAAAATCTTAGAAAAAGGTTTCTCATGGGCAGCTGTTAATAAGAGCGTTATTGCGAGAGCGGCTGATTTTCCGCTTGATGCAACCTCAATTCAACTCCACTTTATAGATGGATCTGTCCTGATTACGCCAAACACGATATCAAAACAGATACGTGAATAAAACAGATACGTGACAATGCCTATTTCAAGTGAATGTGCGAAGAAACTTGCTTACCTCTCACAAATGCGACAGAATCTGAAATACTCCTTAAATTACTCACTAAAATCAGGCAAAGTGTTCGGTGATTTTGAACCATGCTCATCCTCACACCCATACCTAACGTTAAGTTAGACAATTAGGTTTTGCTGGGCTTTATTAATTAGCTCCAGGCCCTTCTGTGCAGTATCCTTATCCTTTTTTTTTGTGGTGGGTTCTTTGTTTTCCTCAACAAGTTCATACCACTTTTTTGCTTCATCTAAGTTTATTGGAACTCCAACTTTTCCTCGTCTGTAAATATCACCTAGTTTTATTTGAATCAGTGGATCCTGTGTTATAGCGACTAAAGAGGTGGCTAATGGTACATAGTCACTAAATTTTTCCTCATTCAAATATACCAATAGTATTTTTGAAATTTCTATCAGTAATGGTTGACTATTTTCACCTTCTCTGAAGGCCTCCAGAAATAATTCTTTAGCTTTCACGTTATCCCTAGATGGGTATTTTTTAGCCTGAACTCCAAGCTCATATTTTGTTACTGCTGCCGTAGAAGTTAGCACTCCTGTTACGTTTGTTACTACTGGAGTTACTACTGGTGGTGTAAGA
>JAZKAK010000006.1:0-28792 GCA_040389165.1 Pseudomonadota bacterium | reverse complement strand
GTTACTATTGGAGTTACTATTGGAGTTACTATTGGAGTTACTATTGGAGTTACTATTGGAGTTACTACTGCAAGAGTTAGCACTACTGGTTTTGTTGTAGGAATTGCTGTTATTACAGTAACTACCTGATGAGCATCGAACGCCTCTTTGAACCATTCTTTAAGCGTTTTAACCGCTACACCGCTATACGTCTCAATATTCTTGAGTATGTCATCACCTGCTGCAGAATTTAACCAGTTGAATGCATATTCTTGGGTCAGACGAAGGATTTCAAAATGCTTAAACAATGGGTCGCTCTTATCACTAATACCATATGCAGGCAAAATAAAAGCTTCATCATCTTTATGAATATAGGCAGACACTGCCGCAGCCTGAAGAATTATTTTCCGTTCAAAATCTTGTGCATGTATTGTTGTGCTGACGTTATTTCTTTCTTTAAGAATATTGGTGATCTTGTGCGTAGACTCTTCAACTTGATTGTTGACACCATGCTCAGCATATTCAACACGACGTTCAACGTACAATGTTTCAACCTGGGCTGTCAGACCCGTCGCTGTGTGTGCTGCAGCGTAACTTGTTCCCAGCACGCATAGCAAAAGCATATATTTTAGATAAGGATTAATTTTCATTTTTATTCTCCTGTTAAATGACTTATATGTTATGTACATTTTTATGCCAGACCAGTCGCATATCATTTTCCTTCTCTGCGCACCGTCCGGACGTGATCTCACTACCATTAAGTTAAGACGTTCCTGCTATATCACCATGGCGAATCCCGCAAAGCGGGGTGTGGCCATCCAGTTGGCTGTTTCCCTGGATCACCACGGAGCTGGCGCTCCTCGTGATGACGGCGGATAGACTATGCTGCTCCTTAACTTAATAGCAGTAGGACGTGATCTGAGACATCTACATCACCGGGGCAAGTCAGATGAATACACGCGTAGAGTCTATTTTTTATTATTTATAGTAATCGCACAATTGTTTAGATTTAGGTAATTGCATTCATTTTTCCATGCTACCCGTCACTTTTATTTTTCTTACTGTCATTCCCGCGGAGGCGGGGATCCAGGCTGTTTAGCTCTCCCCAAACTCACGGTTTTTAAAGGGGCTTTTCTGGATTCCCGCCGCCGCGGGAATGACAAGGGTGGAGTGACAAAAAGTGACGGGTAGCATGCATTTTTCTTTAAAACATATGTATGTGTACGTATTATTGCACACATGCACGGCAGTGATTTAAGGCTGCTTTTAGTAGGTGGGATTATTCTTTTATTGTTCTCGGTCTATGTTTTTTGTCATCCCCGGGCTTTTCTTGTGGATCTAAACAAAGCTGCAAGATCAGCGGGCCAAGCCCGATGATGACACTGTTAGGCTCGGTGACGACATTATTGATGCCCAAGGTTTCACGTTAGAACAAAGATATGTTCATCAATGGATCCTCTGGCCACGCCAGAGGAAAACTAAAGGCAGACGTAATGAATCGTTACGTTCGTCAGAATGCGTGTTTTTATGTTTGTTTATCACTTGCTAGCGTTATCCACCTGGCCTGTAGGTATATCCACCTGGCCATACCACTGCTGCTCTCCACGTTCAAGAGCTGATGCACTGCTCTTTTCGTTAAGTTCATCACTCACTCTCCGGAGTTCCTCACTTACTCTAGACACCATATCATGGATAGAGATATCTTCATTTAGGCTTTCAATTCCAGAGTCCATAATAATTTTACGTAATTCAGCCTTTAACTTCTGAACATGCGAAGGAAGGTATACTAATTCACCGCTAGCCTCTTGATTAGGATAAAGCGCACTTATAGTAAGGTGTTTTTCGTTTAATAAACGTTCATAGTTAGTTTTCGTTTTGTCAAGTGTATTCTTTGTTTCTTCAAGCTCTTCTTGAAGGGTTTCACATTCGCTCCTTGCTTCCGAAAGTTTTGTTTGAAAGTCAGAACTCGCATCATCCAGTGATTGCATGCAACCAGAAATTGTCTCTACAAGCTTCTCATTAGCTGTTTTTAGCTCAGCAACCTTTGAATTTAAAGTAGATTCATTAGCTGAAGATGTAGAGGTTGCAACAGTTAATCGTGTGGTTAAATCATCAACAGTATTTGTCTTTAATACTAATTCATCCTTTAGTGCAGTCAGTTCGCCCGCTGTTGTTGCTAAATCAGTAGTAGCTGCGTCATTCAAAGCTTTCAAAGCATCGTAATCTGGCACTTGTGCTGTTAACCGTGCTACATAATTGGAAACCTGGCTGTCAAGCGTCAAAATATCTTTTCGAAAGCCTGAAATAGTTAGATCTTTTGCTGTATTGTCTGCCTGTAAATCATTAACAGTTTTTTTTTCATCAATCAGTTGTGACTTTAGAGCCTTCGCAGCGTTCAAAGCATCATCTCGTTCACCTTCCTTCACAGTCAGGGCAGATACAGCATTATCTAGTTCATCTTTTGCTTTCAGAACGTCAGCTTCCAAACCTGAAATAGTAGTTGAAGCAGTAGAGAAACCAGCTACCTTGATTCTTTCTGCATCTAAATCTCTTTGCGCACAAAACAACGTGCGGTCTTTTGCTTGAGTATCGAGTGCGTTACTATCAACATATGCTTCAAAGCGAGCTGAAAGTGTAGCAAATTCATTTTGAATATCCCCAGCAGTTGGCGCAGGCGCAGCAGCTGCCATTATCATGGATGATTGCGCGCTTATAAATGTTGCAACGCCGAGTAATAATACTTTTTTTAACATGTGAAATCCTCTGTGAAATTTAAAATTATATTCATTAATGTATTTTGTTATTGTACATACATACGTGTATCTATCAAATTTTGTTTGCACGTGAAGTAACCACATGTAAATCTGTTATGTAAGGACACGTATTTTATGTATTTTTGGCTCGCTAACGTAATTATTATTCAGACAATTCTTATCGTAAGCAGCACAGCAGATATATAACATGAACATAATAAAGAACGCAAGTTGTTTTTTTATGTGCCGTCACATCTGCAGAAGCCCAGAGGAAGTTTGTTTTGCGAAGAAACTTGCTTGACATCAACCAATGTAACAGAACCAGAAACAAAGCATGCGGCAAAGCTATTTTCTCTGAATGATCGAAAAAACAGCCAAAACAACCACCATTCGTCAATGTCTCTTCATTTATGTTGATAATTTTCAAAAAATCACTTGATTTCAGCAGAATTTTACCTTATAAATATACTTACAAGTTCGGGAAGTAGCGCAGCCTGGTAGCGCGCCAGTTTTGGGTACTGGATGTCGGAGGTTCAAATCCTCTCTTCCCGACCACTTTTGAGGTCAAGACATGATCCATGCACGAATATTTTCAACATTAAAGTCAGCAGCGCAATCAGGACGAGCCAGGCAAGGCCAATGGGTTCTGGAAGTAAGTGGAACCCCTGGAAGTATCAGGGATCTTGAAACAGCTTGGAATTCAACAACAGACACACTTCGTCAAATTAAATTAACATTTAATTCCCTTCCTGAAGCAAGAGCTTTTGCTGACCAACATCAATTACGCTATTCCATCGAAACCACAAAAAATGCAGCCCCAAGACGGCGAACATATGCTGAAAACTTTAGGCATGCATGACACGTTTTCCCAAAGAACAATTCTTGTACTCTGCGATAAAGGAAAAACAGGCACACTTCGGCAATGTGAAGCAATTGCCTATCCGTTAGCTGATCATTTTAATGCACACGTTACGCTTATAGATGTAGACCTACCATTTTGGTACAAATTCTTTACACCTTTTTTATCGCGTCATTGGCCCTTAAAATTCACACCTAAACATAATTTATTAAGCGAGAAACCATTTCTTATCATCGCCGCTGGACGTCAAGCTTTTGTATTGGCAGCCCCACTAGCAAAGCATATCCCAACGATTGCACTACTCAATCCGCGCTGCTCTCATGACTATTTCAAGATTATTATCCCCCCACAGCATGATGGCGTCGGATCATATCCAAATGTAATCGAAACATTAGGCGCGCTGCACCCACATAAGGCGGCGTCCTTCGAAGCAACAGAGAAAAATCAAAACACCCACACACTCACCGTATTATTAGGCGGAGACAGCAAACACTATCGCTTTCAAAACGCTGATTTTAGTGAACTCGCTACCTATTTAAAGCAAAAAATGAGCCTTATCCCTAATGCACAATTGCTTATAACGGCATCCCGTCGCACGCCTCCCCATGGAATTCACATTCTGCAAACAGAACTTGCTGGCCTGAACGTAACATTTTGGAATGGCGATGGGATCAATCCATATTTCAACTATCTTGGGTCAGCCGATGAAATATTGGTCACTGGTGATTCAATTAGCATGATATCCGAAGCATGCTATATGGGAAAACCCGTTGAGATTTGGCCACTCCCCGTAAAAAACAAACGCTTTCATCGTTTTTATAATGAGATCATCAAAAACCAACATGCAGTTTTTGCAAACACGTCGTGGCCGGCAAAATTTGCACCACTGCGAGAACGTGATCGTGTATTGCCTTTAGTTATTAATTTACTCGAACGTATCTAATTCATCCTCTGGCGACCGCAGAATATCTTTCACCTTTTGTGCCAAATCTTTCAATGTGAATGGTTTTTGCAGAAAATGAATATGTGCGTTATGCCCTAGATTCTTTCTGAACGTATCTTCAGTATAGCCGGAAATAAAGACTGTTTTCATGTTTGGATGAATATCACGTACTTTCTTGCAAAGAGTAGGACCATCCATATGCGGCATAACAACGTCTGTTACAAGCAAATCAAAACTCTGCCCTTGTGTTACTATCTCGAGTGCTTTATCACCATTTTCAGCCTCTATAACCGTATAACCTTTATCACGCAATGCGCGTGCACTAAATAAGCGCACTGCATCTTCGTCCTCAACAAGCAAAATTGTTTCATTTCCAGTCAAATCACCAGCTGGCATTTCAATAACTGGCACATGAACAATTTCAATGCCACTGTACCGTGGCAAATAAATCTTAAACGATGTTCCTTGACCAATCACACTTTCGACGCCAACAAATCCACCCGTTTGTTTAACGATTCCATACACAGTTGATAAACCAAGCCCTGTACCTGCACCCACTTCTTTTGTTGAGAAGAAAGGCTCAAATATATGCTCCATTGTTTCAGGCTCAATTCCATGCCCCGTATCAACAACTTCAATTAACACATAATCGCCAACTGGCATGGAATCATGCCCTAGCTCTTCAGATGTTTTGGTATAATGACGGCTCGTTTGAATTATTAATTTCCCTCCATTTGTCATTGCATCACGTGCATTTACGGCCAAGTTGATAATGACTTGCTCCAATTGACTCGCATCAACCATAACTGGCCAAAGATCACGTCCATGAATCATTTTAAGATCAATTCGCGCCCCAATCAAACGTCGAAGCAATGCTGATAATTCTGCTAATGTATCTGTAATATTAATCACTTTTGGCTGCAAATTTTGTTGTCTTGAAAAGGCAAGTAACTGTCTTACCAAATTTGCCGCACGGTTAGCATTCTGCTTGATTTGAATGATGTCTGTATAAGAAGGATCATTAGGCATGTAACGTTGCAGAAGTAAATCACAAAAACCAATCATAGCCGTCAATAGATTGTTAAAGTCATGCGCTATACCGCCCGCTAATTGTCCAACGGCTTGCATTTTCTGTGATTGAATAAATTGCTGCTCCAGACGTTTTTGTTCGGATGTATCTATAAATTGAATAATCAAGAGAGCATCTTCTATGAAACCAATGGAATTTCTAATTAGACGTGCATATGCAGTAGAATGCATCTTGTCACCATTAAATCGGATATCAAAAGGAAGAATGTCACCTTCATTCTCATGTGCTTGCTCTAGTTTTCTGACGATTTCATCTTTATGAGTTGGTTCAATCAAATCATAGAAATTATCACCAACACTCGGTGCTCTGCCAGCAACAAAATAAATATCTGCTATTAGCACAGAAAAAGCGGGATTTAAGGCTGAAATAACCCCGGTCTTCCCTAAAATGACAGAAGGAATAGGGGCATACAAAAAGCTTGCTTGCGTTGCCACTTTTTCATCATCATTATTCTCAAATTTGGCAGCTCCATCTAATTTACAGATCAACCCTGCTGATAGTCTACCGTTCTCTTTTACAGGCGGAAGCCATAACGCTTTGAACGGTAATTTCTTATTTGGCTTTATGGTAACAATCGATGTTTGTGTTAAATCACTATTCTGAAAATCAACAAAATCATTAAGAGGTTGACCAAGAACACGTTCCTTTGATTGTGCAATCCACCGTGTAAATGTTTCATTCAAACCGACAAGGTGCTGTGTTGCATTGAGATAAGCAATACCAAATGGAGCATTGTCAATAAAGTTCTCGATTTGCTTATAATTGTGCCGCGTCTGGTCGTACCCATCAAGATACTGCGTCACATCTGTAAGCGTAACCAAAACAAAATGTTTCCCATTCATTTGCAACGGATCAAGTGGGGATACATGGGATAACCACCAACGTTTTTGTTGGCCAAGGCCATCGCCTCCTCCTACAAGCAAGCAAACACCTGGCTGACATTCATCCACCCACAGCTTAAATTGAGAGGCTTCTTCAGTTGGCGATATACGCAACATGATTTTTCTTAAGAATTCTCGCTTATGAGGATAAGCATGCGGATGTGTTGTAAAGACAGTTTGACCATTTTCATCAAACACAATGATTTCATGATGATAACCAAGTGCCGCTGCTGTCGTTCGTATTAACTGTGCATGCTGTGATAAATGTTTTAATAAATGACGATCATGCAACGTCGAAAAAGCAACCAACACACCAGCAAACATAATTGCAAATGAAAGCATCCATAAAAGCCACTGATTTTCATGTGTAATGATTGCCGTATAAATAGCTGTGCCTACAAGAAGCGCCCATAAAACAGTCAATAGCATTAATCTTACGTTTGTTATTTTAGTGCTCATAGGTCTTCAATCAAATTCATCAATTTTTTAAGCTGCACATTAACGATAGCAAGCATTGAGCCACCAACAAAGCAGAAAATGTTGAAAAATGAGTTCGGTAATAGATAACTAAAAACCAGCTCTGACAGGGATATTCCAGCCAAAGTAAATTAGGCGCCATAACGCAATCAACGCTTTCAATTCACACTACACAGAATAAGCCGCAAAAAAATAACAACGTACTATTGAAAAACAGTGTTGCAATCCCTATATCAACTAGTAAGGAACAAAATCGCACAAGGATTGCTTCATGAACTTTTTTAAAGACAGAGAATTAGCATTACGACTCAAGAATAATCAAGTGTCGTCTAAAGAGCGATTTGGATATCTTTTAATTACTATGATTTTAACAAACTTATTTTTATATGACAAACACATGAATAAATGGGATACATACATATCAATTTCTGTAATACTACTCACAGTTGCAGGTGTTATTGCATGTTACAATACAAATAAATCAGGTGATGATGAGAACTTTATTGAAAGATTTACCTGTATATCAATTCCGGTTATGGTTCGCATGAGCTTAATTTGCATTCCATTGGCACTTATTAAGATGCTTTTTTCACACAACGCTTTCGAAAAAAGCGATATATTTAAATTAATGTATTACATCATTTCTCTTTCATATTTTTATTTCCGCTTAAATTCAGCCATCAAAATTGCATCGCATTAACGACCAATGAATTACTTTGACCGCTCAAACACAGCGACAACTTCGATATGCGGTGACCAAGCGAATTGATCGACTCCGTGTACTTTCTTTAGCGCAAAATTGCCCTCAGTCAGAATACGCGCATCACGTGCGAAGGTTTCTGGATTACATGACACATAAATAATTTGTTTCGCATCGCATTTTGCAAGTGCTAGGCTTTGCGCCTCTGCCCCGGCACGCGGTGGGTCAATGACAACGACATCAAAGCCTTTTAATTCATCACGTGTTAGGGGCTCATTAAACAAATCCCTTAAATGCAGATCAATACTATGCCCTGCAGCTGGTGCTGCTTTTTCAAGGGCCGCAAGTGCCGGTTTGTCAAATTCATAACCGATAACCGGTGCAACGCCCGCAAGTGGCAGGCTCAACGTGCCACGACCACAAAATAAATCGACAATCTTAGATGCATCCGGAATTAATTCTGCCAAAACATAGTCAGCCAAATGTGCATCTGATTCGACAGTTGCTTGCAAAAAGCTATACGCATCAACAGTCACATCAATCCCTGCAAACTGCACAACCGGCACCGCTGTTTGATGAATAACATCTAAAAACTTTCGGTGACGAAATACAAAACGAGCGACTTCCATCTTTTCTGCGAAAGCCTTAAGTGCGGCACGCTTTGGTTCTTCAAGCTCAGCAATCCCCTGCACTTCAAGGCTCATATCCACCCCAACATGGGTGAGCGTAAAGAATATCTTTGCTTTTTGAAAGGTCTCTAACACCACAGAAAACGCCTCACGCAACGGCTCTAACAATCGTGTCAACGCCGGATCCATTGTATGACACTCTTGAATATTAATAAGTGAATGTGATCTAAATCGGTGGAATCCAAGGAATATCTCATCACCTTTACGGATAGCGTCAAGGTTCGCACGACGGCGTTTGCCAAACGGTAAAATAGTAATTCCATCCACAACAAATGGATCAAGTCCCTCTTTAATCAAGGCATTTGTAATCTGAGCTTGCTTAAAATCACGATACATCGTTGCATTCATGTGCTGCAGCATACAGCCCCCACAGTTCGTGAAATGCTTACACACAGGCTCAATACGATCAGCGCTTTTCGTGATGTATTCCCTACTTACGTATTTTTTCTTTTTCTTGAAATGCTGACACTCGTAAGCAACTTTTTCACCTGGCAGCGTAAATGGAATCGTAATATTTTGCCCGCTCTCTGCATCGATACCAACGCCTTCGCCATCGCTATTTAAGCTAAAAATAGTTGACTGACCGATTGTTGTGGGTATGGATTTAACGTTCATCGCTTTACGACTCGCCTAATAATGTGAATGTAATGTACTTTGCGTATCATGTTGCACTTTGTTATACAAGCCCCTTATGTGAAATAGACCATTTTTTAACGCAAAGACATCCTCAAAAGAGATGAATCCATTGATATCGTTAGCCTAAATGCCCTACACTGAGGTAGTTTGGAAAATAGTTAAGGTGCAAGCTGTGTCGCAGCGTCGTTCTCCTGTTGAAATCATACGCTTTGACCGGGTCAGTTTGTATTACCCATCTGGCATTCCTGTTTTTTATAATTTAAGTTATTCATTTTATTCTGCAGGATTTTATTTCTTAACAGGTGCAAGTGGTGCCGGCAAAACATCAATGATGAAGCTTATATATCGTGATATAAAGCCATCAGAGGGCACTATTACCGTATTAGGCCGGGACGTTACCAATATCACAAACACAGAACTACCTATTTTTCGCCAAAAAATGGGGCTTGTTTTCCAAGATTGCCGCCTGTTACCCCATTTAAATGCATTGGATAATGTTGCATTAGCACTTCGTGTCGCAGGCATGGATTTAAAACGCGCGCGTGCTTATGGTAAAGAACTTTTACACTGGGTTGGCCTTGGCGAGCATTTTAATTTTCTACCAGCAAGCCTCTCTGATGGACAAAAACAACGTGTGGGGATCGCACGCGCCGTCATAACACGCCCTCTCTTATTGCTGGCTGATGAGCCAACAGGCAATGTGGATGATCGCGCTGCCTATAAACTTATGCTATTACTCGAAGAACTTAATAAAATAGGAACAACTATTATTGTAGCAACGCATAATCGAACATTGGTTGACTCGTTCTCACACCCAGAGCTACATTTGTCACAAGGTAAATTAACTTCTAATTACCCACAAGGTGCCCGTAATGATGCACAAAACGTACATGCACGCTCACACGCTATCTAAAGAAGAATGAACATGGTCAAAAAAAAACGGGCAATAAAATACACGCTAAACGATATTCCACTCGAACAAGAATCGGGACGGCGCCATTTACCTATTCTGATGTGTTTTTTAGTCTTTTTACTTATTATCGTAATTGCCGCAGCAACATCGATTGGAGGCGCCTTGCAAAAATGGCAAAACCCTGACAGCCAGAAAATAACGATCGAGATAACGCAAGAAGGTGAAACCGCTGTTGATATAAATCGTGTCACACAGTTATTACCAAAAATCCCAGGCGTATCTACTTTTGAACTTATCACACATGATAAAATGCTACTTCTTCTGAAGCCATGGATTGGTGATGCTGATAATTTAAAAGATCTAAAATTACCCATTCTCATTGATGTGGAACTTGATCCGAAAGCTATATTTAATATAGCTGAAGCACAGCGTTTACTCAGCGAAGTCGCACCTAATATCCGTATTGAATCACATGCAAAATGGCATCAAACACTCACTACTTTCGCCACATCGCTTCGCATGATTTCATATAGCATTATCGGATTTATCATGTTTGCAATTTTAATTATCGTGAGCGTCATGACACGTGCTTCACTTAATATGCATAAAGATACAATTGATGTCTTGCGGCTTATGGGCGCTCGTAATCGCTATATCGCAAGTTATTTCCAAAACAGCTCTTTTTATCTATGCCTTAAAGGGGGTTTGATCGGCTTATGTATTGCTCTTCCAACGATTATCTTTTTAGGCTGGCTATCACAACGACTAGGTATCCCAAAACTCTTTACGATTGAGTCACATATTGGCGCTTGGGTGCTCATCGCGCTCATTCCCTTTGCAATTTCACTTCTTGCAATGTTAGTGTCTCGTTTAGCTGTCATTGGAACGTTAATGCGAATGGATGCATGATATTAATTTTACAATTTCTTCGTTATTTTTGCCTGGCTATAACGAGCATTATAGTGGGGTGGTTCTTAGGATTTTGTGTATTCGCACTAACGCTGCCTAATGCCCCCAATGACATGACACAATCTACGGACGCAATTGTTGTGTTAACTGGCGGCAAAGGACGTGTGGAACTTGGGTTTTCTCTTTTTAATGCTGGCCTTGGGAAACGCTTGTTTATCTCGGGCGTATATCCTGGAGTTAAAGCACAAACACTCGCCTCAAAGCAAAACGTGCCCACACACCTAACGCAACGTCTTTCCGAAGCCGAGCTTGAATATACCGCACAAAATACAGCAGAAAATGCAATTGAAACGGCTAAATGGGCCGATACACATGGCATTAAATCGATCCGGCTTGTAACGGGCGATTATCATGTGCAACGTAGTCTTATTGAATTCAAAAAATTATTACCGGATGTTTCTGTCATTGTTCATCCTGTCCATGCACAGGGGCGTAACTTATTTAAATCCACGCCCCTTTTATGGAATGAGTATGTGAAGCTAACTTTTGTCTGGATGAAGTATCGATTGACGTTGTAAAGAAAATTAATTTCCCAACAAATGAATCACTCCATCCATCGTTAACGCTTGCTCTTTTTGCAAAGCGCCCTCCTCTGCTTTCAGGTCTTTAACGGTATATGTCCCTGCGTTAACTTCGTTTTCACCAATGATAATGGCATAGCGTGCTTCTTTCTTTGATGCAGCTTTCAAACGCTTACCAAAATTCCCTTGCAGCAGCAATTCAACATAAGAACCCGCTACCCGTAATTTTTGTGCTAATAAAATCGCTGGAATTTCTTCAGCCTCGCTAAATGGCATAATACACGCAATCGGATTTGGCTGAGCAACATCAAGATGCGTTGCCAAAAGCGCAAGGCGGTCTAAACCACATGCCCAACCAACGGCTGGCATAGCAGGGCCACCCATTTGTTCCATCAATCCGTCATAACGACCACCACCAAGCACTGTATCTTGCGCGCCAAGATCTGCCGTCTTAAATTCGAAAACAGTATGACAATAATAATCAAGCCCACGCACCAACGTATCATCCAGCTGATATTTGATACCAAGGGCCGTCAATGCTTTACATACATTCGCAAAAAATTCTGCTGATGCAGCATTCAAATGATCAACAAGCTTTGGCGCATTTATGGAAACATCTTTATCACCTGGATCCTTTGAATCAAGAATACGAAGTGGATTCTTTTGAAGACGTACGAGGCTATCTTCCGATAGTTTATCCTGGTGTTGTTCAAAATACGCAACTAACGCTGCACGATAAGCCAAACGGCTTTCCATATCACCCAATGTATTTAAGTGCAGCACAACGTTTGTTAGCCCAATGTTACGCAATATTTGGTCAGCCATCGCAATGACTTCAACATCTGCGTGATAGGTTGCAATGCCAATGCATTCAATACTGATTTGATGTAACTGACGATAACGCCCTTTCTGCGGACGCTCATACCGAAACATAGGACCTTGCAAAATACGACGTTGCGGTAATGTTTGGGTAAGTCCTTCGTTCATTATTGCACGCACAACTGGCGCGGTACCTTCTGGACGTAATGTGATGGATTCGCCACCTCGGTCACTGAACGTGTACATCTCTTTGCCAACGATATCTGATGTTTCACCCAATGGTTTTGTGAAAACAGACGTATACTCGAAAATTGGCGTTTCAATAGGCGCATAACCATATAACGCTACCGTCTCATTGGCAATGCGCTGGATAGTGCGGTGGAGCAAGAGTTCGGCACCAAGTAGGTCACGTGTGCCACGGACGGGCTGTAATTTTGTCATATCAAGCGTATTTTACATTGCATTATTTTAATGTATCCTACATGAAAAGCCTCTTACACAGCAAGGTGGACGTATGATACCTCCCCATTTAAAAGTAACCCATCTAAGTGAAATTCCATGGCTTTCCCATGGCTTTTTTGGACGAAGAGGTGGCGTAAGTAAGGGTGAATTTAATAGTTTGAACATCGGCTTGCAAAAGGGTGACAGCCTTGAAAATGTATGCCAAAACAGACAACGAATGGCGGATGCCTTGATGATGGGAAATGCCCCAATCGTATTTGCATGTCAGAAACACACCAATAGTGTTCTTGTTATTGATGCCCCCTTCAAAGGCGATATTCCAATCGCTGACGCACTCGTCACAAAGCGAAAAAATTTAATCATAGGCGTGCAAACAGCCGACTGCGTGCCAGTGTTATTTATAGACCCTATCACCAAAATTATTGCCGCAGCACATGCTGGGTGGAAAGGTCTGGCAAGCGGAATTCTACAAAACACTATTACTGTAATGGAAGAACTTGGTGCAACACGCGCAAATATCAGAGCGGCCATCGGCCCCTGTATCTGGTCGGCAAGTTACGAGGTTGGTTCTGACGTGCGTGAAGCATTTCCACTGTTTAACGATCTATTTACACCCTGTAAAGCCTTTGTTAATGAAAACAAGGTGAACGCGCGAACAACGTTCTGCTTTGACTTACCGATGGCAGCGTACAGAACGTTACAAAATAATGGCATTTCAAGTATTAGTCCTTCACCAAAAGATACATATACGCATGAACATGATTTTTTTAGCTATAGACGGTCAACGCATGCGGGAGATTCTCGCTTTGGCGGACAGGCTTCTTTAATTGGAATGCATAATCGTTAATATTTAGTAAATTATCAAATAAATTCACTAAAATTATCTAGACCTTGCAAAAATGTGATGCTATAACTGGTCTTGCAAAATAATTTGCGTAAAATTAAAGGTATTTTTTATGAAAAAGTTAGCATTATCGCTTATGCTTAGCATAAGTTGCGTCAGCGCTATGGATGTCGATGGACTAATTCCAAATCTAAGTTCAGATTCAGTTGTGCAATCAACGCTGCCAGTAACGCAATTGGATGCAACAACAGCACAAGCACCAGTAAGGTCAATTGCTGAAATAAAAGCTGCTTATGCTATTTTTCAGAAATCAATTATTGACACTGAACTACCAGCAGATCCATTTAATGCAATGAATGCTGTTTACCCTGTTGTTGCTGCCTATTATGCAGATCAAGCAGCAGCACTCAGTGCAGATTTAGCTACGCTTACAGCGAAAACAGATACATTAACAACAGAAACTGATATTGAACTTAATAAATATTCAATTGCAGAAACAGTTCAGCTCATAACTAAATACACCAATAGAGAAAAACATTTAAATCAAAATATATATATTACCAAAAGACTATTCCAATTCATAACTGCCGCTTATGATATTGATAGCGGACTATCATCGTATGACACATTAATAGGAGCAAGCACATCAACATATACTTCGTCTGACACAGAAGCGCTGGAAGTTACAAAATATTTCTATGCATCTAATTTCAAGCAAGCAGTTGATAAATTAAAAGCAGAAATTAAAACTGCATTCGCAGATCTATTGTCTATAAACATAGAGCATTTTCTAAATCACTTTAACCCACATGGATATGATTCAATTTTTCATTCACGTGGTCAATCTAGTGACCTAAAACAACTAATTTTAAATTCAGGCGATTTTAATACATTATTTAATGCATCAGACCGCGGAATTCCTGCCGAATTAGCAGCGCAAATTGATAAGCAAGCCTATATTAAAGATTTTAAAGACCGTGTCATCAAAGAGGGCCGCACGAATGAATTTAACAAAAAAATGCGTGATTTAAATCTAACCGCAGCAAATTTATTTGCCGCACACATTGAATTAGCAACAGCAACACGTTACGCTGCCTTTGCAATCCGCGCAGAAGAAGAACGTGCTGCAAGGGATCAAACAGGCATTACGGAAATGGCAGCATTGTTACTTGAACAAGCTGACGATACTTTTAATGTTTCTTGTGATCCAGCAGGCAATAGTATTTCTGTACTAGGAGACACATCGTTGACGACAGACTTTTCTGTTGATGCCCTGATGGAAGCAGGTGCCTACCCAGATGGAGCTATTAACTATAGCATTCTAAACGCCAGTGGAGTAATGAGCAGCAACGTCGCGGTAACATGGACAACTCAAGCTGCTGACAACCTCCCTGCAGTGCCTTCAGAAAGTGCAGAACCTTTGCACCTAAATTCAGAAGAGGTTTAAGCATCTAAGCGTTCATATGTAAAATGAATTTATAATTATCAGCAAAGCACGGTGATCTTGTTGTTTTTCTTTCTCCAAGATTGCCAAGCTTTGCGCGCAATAGCGAATACGTGATCACCCTATGCTAAACGTAAAAGGCTTTTAAAAAATTATCCTTTATACAGCTGCTGCCACTTTTCTCTTACGTTGGCTTTCAGATTTAAGCTGACCGCAGGCCGCTAAGATATCCCGTCCACGTGGCGTTCTAACCGGCGATGCATAGCCTGCCCGGTACACAATATCGGCAAATGACGAAATACGTGCTGGCGTTGAACACTCAAAAGATGACCCAGGCCATGGATTAAACGGAATCAAATTAATCTTTGCCGGAATCCCTTTAATCAAATGAAGCAACTCACGAGCATCAGCATCTGAATCATTCACATCTTTAAGCATTACATATTCAAAGGTAATACGGCGGGCATTATTCACACCTGGATAATTTCGGCAGGCATCAATCAGCTGCTCAACAGGATATTTTTTGTTGATTGGTACCAACACATCTCGCACATCATTCCGGGCCGCATGCAGAGATACCGCCAGATTCACGCCAAGCTCCTCCCCACAACGTTGCATCAATGGCACAACGCCTGATGTTGACAGTGTAATGCGACGCTTTGAAAGGGAAATACCTTGATGATCCATAATAATCTTCAGTGCTTTCGAAACGTTCTCAAAGTTATATAAAGGCTCGCCCATCCCCATCATAACAATATTAGAAACATGACGCTGCCCAACTGGTGACGGCCATTCACCGAACACATCCCGTGCAACCATCATTTGCCCCACAATTTCACTCGCGTCCAAATTACGCACAAGTGTTTGCGTGCCCGTATGGCAGAATTTACACGTCAAGGTGCAACCAATTTGCGAAGACACGCACAAAGTGCCACGATCAACTTCAGGGATGTGTACTGCCTCTGCCTCTTGTCCATCAGCAAATTGTAGTAGCCATTTTTGCGTACCATCGGTTGACGCCTGCGCCACGGCTATCTTTGGACGCGCAATCACAAACGAATCTTCCAAAATCTGACGCACAGGCTTTGGTACGTTCACCATGCGATCAAACGTTGTTACTCCGTGATGATAAAGCCAATTCCAAAGCTGCTGAACGCGATAAGCAGGCACATCATGCTGTGCCAATACGTCTTTCAATTCTTCTCGGCTAAGGCCAATTAAATTTGTCTTATTCATCAAAGAATCCTTATTGTTGTATGACGAGTGCTCACGTCCCCCCCCCTTGTGCATTACCCGTCCCCGGACTCGATCCGGGGATCAACCCGGGTATCTAGATCACCGGGTCAAGCCCGGTGAATACACGAAGAGAAATCTGGGCTTAAAAAAGACGTGAGCACAGCGTTGTATGGTATATTATATATGGGGATTATGTATACAAAGTCAATGCGTTACATTCATATTAGTTCTAAATCGCTTTAGATTAAAGGCACCCGTGAACCACGCACTCAATCCAAATATACCTACTCCAACAATGGAAGCAAGCATTATGAAAATAGCTTTCCACCAACCACTATACGACACAACTGGATCCAACCAAGATTTAATGCCATAAATAAATGGTAAGGCAATAATTATTGACAGCACGAGACGTCCAAAGAACGTGAGCAACTCGCTTGACAATACAAAGAGCTTTCGTTTCTTAAGAAAATATGCAAGGACTAATGCATTCGTCCAGGCAGCGATCGCAGTTGCCATAGCAAGCCCTACATGCTTGTAAGTTCCCACAAGCAGGAGATTCAAAATTAGGTTAAGCATGACAGAACATACGGCTACGATTACTGGCGTTTTTGTATCTTGATTAGAAAAAAATGTCGTTGAAAATATTTTAATCAATATATACGCAGGAAGCCCTGCAGCAAAAGCAGTAAGTGCGGCCGCCGTTGCATGCGTATCCGTCAATGTAAATTTACCATGTTGAAAGATCATTCCTACTATTGGTACTGCCCACACGATAAGGCCACACATAGATGGCAGCGTTAAAAGCATAGCAAACTCAATAGAATCGCGCTGCGTTAACAATGATTTATCAGCCTCTCCAGAGGCAAAATGTCGTGACATGAGCGGCAATAAAACCGTACTAACGGCTGTCCCAATAACACTCAATGGCAACTGGTTTAAGCGTTCTGCATAATCCAAATACGAGATATAGCCAGCCGGCAGCCGTGACCCAATAATCATGTCAATTAATATGTTAATTTGGACAACGCCTGCACCAAGTGCACCCGGGCCCACTTTTTTAAAAAAAACTTTCACGCGTGGTGATAGCGTTGGCTTTCGCAATCGTATACCGTAACCCAAATGAATAGTAGGAATCAAAACCCATAATAACTGAATAATACCGCAGCCAAAAACTGCCATAGAAAAATCAAAGCCTGGATCATGATTCAATACATTAGTACATAAACAGACAAAAATAAGGATAAATATATTACCTATTACAGGAGATGATGCCACCACAAAAAATCGATCAAGGGAATTCAAAATCCCGCTATAAAAAGCAGTCAATGAAATGAATAAAATAAAAGGAAACGTAATGCGCGTAAATTGAATGGTCAACTCTAAACGCTCAGCATCAAACCCAGGCGCTAATATTTTAAAAATAGACGGCAGAAAAATCTCAACGATAATAATAAGTATGCACAAACACAACGTAAGCCAACTTAGAATTTGCTCAGCGAACGTAAGCGCATCTTCTCTATCTTCTGATTTACTAAGAAGACCTGCAAACATGGGGACAAATGACGCGTTAAAAGCACCTTCAGCAAAAATACGACGAAATAAAGATGGTAATTTCATCGCAATCTTAAGCGCATCAGATGTTGCACCCGCACCAAGCAACGTAGCTGTTAGTATCTCCCGTAAGAAACCAACAACTCTGCTTAATATTGTTAATAAACCAACGGTGAAAAAAGAGCGATAAAGCGCCATAAAACATTTTACTGTAATTATTACTATGGGTCTTCATAGCACGTTTATGATACAGAGAGAAGTATTTTAATAAATTACATTCACTTATGCATAATTTTAAATAAAATGCATGATTTCTCATCACGCATGACACACCCTTGAGGAATAATCAAGCGGAACAAGCTGTCCGCATGATACACATAAAATTAGGAACCCCCATTTCAGATCATTTTGCTAAAAATAGGTATTGGTATTCTCAACTATTTCCGTCCGCCATCATTGCGAGAAAGCCTCTGGCTTTTGTGGCAATCCATGCATTTTTAACAGCCCTGGATGACCACGTCCTTCGGACTCGTCATGACGGTAGAGTTACACAAAATGATCTAGAATGGGTATTTTGAAAGTTATACAAATCTAAAGATCATCATCACTTAGTACATAGGTATATCATTCATACCTTCACCAAGATCATCCGTATCTTCAATCAAATCAGCATCTCCGCCAATATCAGCGCCCAAATCCAAATCTAAATCAACACCAACACCAACACCGTCAAGCGCTAACAAGTCTTTCGTCACATCAACAATCATCGCTTTTCCACGACGACCACGACTTACCGACTGTATTTCAAAGATTGTTCCACATTTTGGACATGCCGGCGGTGTCTTTTGCAAGTCATAAAACCGCGCTCCACAGCTAAGACAAGTACGCTTCGTACCCCATTCTAATTTTACCACAATCATTCGTCCTTCTTATGAATTTCATATTTTTATATTTATAACTAAGTTTGGTAAAGATGGCAATAAAAAGCCAACTAAACTCATGTCCAACTAACTCAGATAACGCAGTTAAGCATCAAGATTAACGACATTCAGAGCATTTGCTTGAATAAATTCACGACGTGGCTCTACCACATCTCCCATCAATGTAGAAAAAACTTCTTCTGCCTCTTCTGCATGACTTAATTTTACTTGCAATAATGTGCGACATGTTGGGTCCAACGTTGTTTCCCACAATTGTTCCGCATTCATTTCACCCAAACCTTTATAGCGATTAATGGCAATTCCACGACGACCTTGCTCTAACAATAACGTTGCAAGTGCAAATGGGCCATAAAACACATGTTTCTTAGCATCAACCTTTTGTGATAACTCGAGCGTAACCTTACCAACGAACGTCGTTGCTAAAGATTCTCTAAGATTCGCAAGCGAACGCGCTGCAGGCAAATCAAATAAAGACGCCTCAACTACCCATGTTTCACTTACACCAAGATGTGTTCGACAAAGCGTAATATTCGTTGCATTGCGCTCTAACGTCCACTTTGCACTGGTTGTTTCTTGACATTCGATATACGTCAACAAATTCAAATCATTTGCCTGTTGAAAGTCATTATAATAACCATTAATAAGCATCCCCTCAAGAATACCAATATGGCTGACACGAGTAAGCAATGAATTTGTCAAGCGTTGCGCTTTCAAAGCTATATCTGCAAGATGTCGCAAATCAGCTCCCACAAGCATTTCACCATTCGCTTGAATCAAACGCGCATCAGCTGTCGCAGAATCAAGTAAATATTTATCCAAAGCAGCATCGTCTTTTAAATACACTTCAGACTGACCACGTTTCACACGGTAGAGAGGCGGCTGCGCAACATAAAGATAACCATGTTCAATAAGTGGCTTCATATGCCTGTAGAATAACGTCAACAAAAGCGTTCTAATATGACTACCATCAACGTCCGCGTCGGTCATGATTACAATCTTATGATAACGAGCTTTCGCAGGATTAAATTCTTCAGCGCCAATCCCTGTACCAAGTGCAGTAATCAGCGTGCCGATCTCAGCATTCGCGATCATCTTGTCAAAACGTGCACGCTCAACATTCAAGATCTTACCTTTAATTGGCAAAATTGCTTGGAATTTACTATCACGTGCTTGCTTTGCAGAACCACCAGCCGAATCTCCCTCGACGATAAATAATTCAGATAAGGCTGGATCACGTTCACGGCAATCAGCCAACTTTCCAGGGAGAGACGCAATATCAAGCGCACCTTTACGGCGCGTCAACTCACGTGCACGACGTGCAGCCTCACGCGCAGCGGCTGCCTCGAATACTTTTGACACCACAGCTTTAGCAGCAGCTGGATTTTCTTCCAACCATTCACTAAGCGCTTGGGAAACAATAGCTTCTACGGCAGGACGAACTTCTGACGATACAAGTTTATCTTTTGTTTGTGATGAAAATTTTGGGTCCGGAACCTTTACAGATAAAACGCAAACCAAACCTTCACGAACGTCCTCACCCGTTAGAGCTACCTTGACTTCTTTTTTGCTATTCTTTGCACTATCTGTCAAATATTGCGTCATCGTTCGCGTTAACGCACCGCGAAAACCTGCTAAGTGAGTACCACCATCGCGTTGAGGGATATTATTCGTGAAACACAGCATTGTCTCATGGTAACTATCTGTCCACTCCAAAGCCATTTCAACACAAATCCCGTCCCCAGGATTTCGAATCTCGATAGGTGTTGGATGCAAGGCAGTTTTGCCTTTTTCAAGATATTTAACAAAGGCAACGAGGCCACCTTCATAAAACAATATATTTTCATAAAGCGATTCCGGACGTTCATCACGTAATTCGATGTGCACGCCTGAATTCAAAAATGCCAATTCGCGCAAACGATGTTCGATAGTTGCCCTATCAAAATCAATAAAACTGAAGGTTTCCTTAGATGGGTAAAAACGTACGCATGTTCCCTTATTACCATTTGCATCACCCACAATGGCAAGTGGTGCATCAGGCACACCATGACGGAAACGCATTGAATGCATTTTCCCATCGCGATAAATTTCAAGATCCAGCCATTCAGAAAGGGCATTCACAACGGATACACCAACACCATGCAAACCACCCGATACTTTGTATGAGTTCTGGTCGAATTTACCACCGGCATGAAGCTGAGTCATAATAACTTCGGCTGCTGAGACGCCCATCTCTTCGTGGATGCCCGTTGGAATTCCGCGACCATTATCGCGCACAGAGACAGCGCCATCGGCCTCAATCTTCACGACAATTCTATCGCAATGCCCAGCCAAAGCTTCGTCAATAGCATTGTCAACGACTTCATAGACAAGATGGTGTAACCCTGTTCCGTCATCTGTATCGCCAATATACATGCCTGGCCGCTTCCGGACGGCATCAAGTCCTTTTAAGACTTTAATTGAATCAGCATCATAAGTTGGAGCAACTTGCGTCATAGCGCATATTATCCTTTCTGAATAAAAGACGGTGCAACATGGTAAAAGGAAGCATGCCCATCAAGTGGTGAAAACAACTCTTTGTCGGTTCCAGTCATCAACGCGTGGAATGAACCTTTGTTTGTTTTTGAATCATGTAACAAACGGATCTGGTCAAACAATACCACACGATGATGAAAATCGAAATGAGAAACGCATTCATCGAACAACATTACGATTAATTTATCGTCCCATTCGAGTCTATTTTTCAAAAATGCAAAAACCACCCCCATGAGTAAGATCTTTTGCTCGCCTGTAGAGCATGTTTCACCAGGCCCCTTTTGTGGATGGATAACGCCAAAATCACTACGATGCACACCAATATGCGTCATATGTGCTTCTCGGTCATGCCCACGGCCTAATCGCCATTGTTCGGTAAGCCAATCTTCCCATTCAATAGCTTTCCTATCCATCAGATTCGGTTCAATATTCCCAAGGTGGATGCATTTAAATTTTGGAAAGAGTGGACATAAATCTTGCGCAGAAAATTCAAGACGCACCAAAAGTTCATGACGCGCAAACGCAATAGCAACAGCAAGCTCTGCCATCTTTGCTTCCAACGCACTTAACCAACGATCATCAGATGTTTTATAAAGCAGCGCCATGCGCTCTTTCACTGCCGTGTCATAATCCATCAAGCGATCACTATGCAAAGGATCGTATGAATACACCATCCGATCCATAAAACGTCGTCGCGCTTTACTCGAATCGACAAACAAACGATCTTGATCCGGAGTCAACCAATGCACAGACAACCATTCACTGAATGCTGTTGTACTTTTAACAGGCTCACCATGAATTTTGTTTATACGCCTATCACCTACTAAAGCCGAAGCCAAACGTACGTCATCTGTTAGCGTAAGGCTTGCGGCCCAAGGTTCAGGTTGATCGAATTGCGAAAGCGTGCCAAGCTTGGCGCTACGAAGCCCCCTGCCCGGCGTAAAGAACGAAATTGCTTCCAAAATATTCGTTTTGCCAGCACCATTCGCGCCATACCAGACTGTGGGCTCAGGCGTTAACGCGACATCGATAGAGCTGTGATTTCGAAAGTGGCTAAGCGTCAGCCGAGAGAGGTGCATGAATGTGTTACTAGACTTGCATTGGCATCAAAATAAATACCATATGAGGATTACCAACTGGCTTAATCACAATGGATGAATCAGCATCAAGCAACAGAAGTTCCATTTCTTCTGTGTTAATTTGCTGTGCAACTTCCATCAAATAACGCACATTAAAACAGACATCAACTGTATCTGTATAGGCAAAATCCACATCCATTTCCTCAAGTGCACTGCCAAAATCTTGGCTAACAGCTGATAAAGTTGCTTGGTTATCACATGCACTTAGCCTGATTGCGCGTAGTTTATCGTTCGTGACAACCGTACCAACACGATCAATACTTTCAGCGAAAGACTTTGTTGGAACAATCAGTGATTTATCATTATCAACGAGTATAGCTGCTTGATAATCTGGGAAAGTTCCATCAACAAGACGTGCGGTTAAAACGGCATTGTAACCACCACCCTGGATATTAAATTCCACACGTGTTGATGAAAGACCAATTTGAATTGGCGCCTCTGCATCATCAAGAAGTTTACGAATTTCCTGCACGGTTTTACGTGCAATAATAGCATGCGGCATATCTTTAACACCTTCAGGTGCCTCGCAGCCAACACATGAAAGACGATGCATATCTGTGGCAACGGCACGGAGATATTGAACTCCGCCTTCTTCGTGTGCATGGAGATGTATACCATTGAGTTGATAACGTGTTTCTTCAACAGCCATACAAAAACGCGTGGCATCAATGAGGTGTCTAAAAACAGGTGCCGGCAAAGCAAAGTGGTGCGTAATTTCGCTTTGAACGAGCTGTGGAAAATCTTCAACTGGCAAACAACCCATATCAAAACGTGAACGACCTGACACAACAAAAAGACGTGATCCATCATCACTAACAGTAAGGTCAATCACTTTTTTATCATTTAGTTTTTTCACAATATCATGCAATAAAGATGCCGAAACGCATACTGCACCTGACGCTTTCACCTCAACAGGAATGCGTTCAATCAACGCCATATCCATATCCGTTGCCGTAATAGACAACTGACCATCAGCTGCTTGCAGCAGAACCGTGCTGATAATTGGCACTGTTGTTTTCTTTTCAACGACACTTTGTCCATGTCCAAGTGCTTTTAAAAATGGGGCTTTTTCTACTGAGATATGCATGTAAAGTTTCCACGTCCGTTTTGTTAAATGAGTACCACTATTCGTACCACATCAGAGGCGACTGATACCAGGGTGTTTTAAACGCTATCCAAACAATCCTGGCAATAACTTTCCAATGACTTTTGCAGCTTCTCCGCCAACTTTCTCAGCCATATCGCCTTTAACGGCTCCACCAAGTTGTTCTACTATTTTCTTTTTCACCGTATCTTTAGCGCGCTCAGTCAATTGATTCGTTGCCAGCTGAATGAGTGCTTTTTGTAATTGATCCATATCCAAGGCAAAATTGGGCTGATCAATTGGACCTGTTATATTTACTGAAAGATTGGGAATATTTTTAGCATCACGAACGGTTAGATTCGAACTAAGTGCTAACACCCAGTTTGGTAAATCCACAGTTCCAACACTTGTGATCACGCCTTCATTCATATCAATTTCGAAATTACGTGTATGTGCAATTCCATTCACCAATTTGATATCACCACGCACGTGATTGAATGCCATATCAGCCTTACGATCAAAAGATGCCTTTAGCTTTGACAAGCCGGCAATATCTTTGGTTGTTTTCAAATCAGCAATAAACTGCTTGATATCAACACCCTCAACAATACCTTTGCTAACATCTAAACTGGCCGTACCGTTTAAATGATTGATAACGGCAAACATGGATGTTGCTTTTGTCGTAATCGCTGTGGATAAATTCAAGCGGCCTGCTTTTAGCGCAGATCCTTTAACGCCAGGCAATTTAAGCGCATTCATATTAGTTAATTTTGCATCGGTCGTTAGATGCCCTGTTTTGCTGTCAAGCGTACCTGTTAAGGTAGCGGCACCATCAAAAACATTTACCGAGAGTTGCTTAATCGTCGCCACGCCATTATTAAGCGTCAAACGAAGATTAAGCTTAGTCGCCTCAATATCACTAAGTCTTAACGTATCAACTGCAAGTGCCACATCCGCGTTAACTAACTGCAAGGCACTTAAATCAATTGGATCTTTTGACCAGCGTTCTTTTGGTGTTTGATGAGGTGCTTCATTATGTGATTTAGAATCCGATGCCTCACTTGCTTTTTCAGTCTTCGTCCACACTTTATCATCTACTTTTGGCAGAACAAGATCGATCGTCAACATTGGTTTAGTTTGACTTAGGTCAATACCAACAGTGCCGGAAGCGTTAATCAAATTTGAATTTAATGCTACTGCGAGTGATCCTGAATTCTTTTCACTATTAAAAACCCCCTTCCCTGACAAAGAGATATCAGCAACTTTTGCCTTAAGAGCATTGATCGTAATTAATTGATCACGCATAGTTGCGTCGGCACTAAATTGAATTCCCTTTGCTAGATCGATTGTTTGTGTTCCAAGTTGAATTTGCATGGGCACTTTAATAGCGTCAGATGATGCCTTAACTGTAAATATGCCTTCTTTATGTGTAGCTGATATGGTCAGCGCACCTTCTAAACCTTTATCTTGTTTCAATGTGCATGCTGCGTCGACGGTACTTGGCAGACCATCTAGAAACGCGCCACTCTTAATCGTGCCATTTGCCTGCATACCATCCAGATTGGCACTAGCCTTCATATCAAAACCATGTGTAAAGCTGAAGCCACCACTTAGATTAATTGCTTTAATTTCTGTTTTCTTTTTACTTTTCGAATCAATGAGTGTAAGGACACCATTAACGATTGATGCCTTTGCAATATCAAGTGATAAGCCATCACTTTCTTCGCGCTTTGAAGTGGTTGCAGCTTGTATTTCTTTCTTGACTGATTTATCAGATTTAGCAACATCTATAGTAACAGACGTGTTTTTCTTAGCTTCATCTGATTTTTGGATAATAGAAATAACAGGCTCAATGAGCTCAACGCTTCTGATTGAAATTTTTTTGCTTAAAAGGGGCCAAAAATCAACCGCAAACGACAACTGTTTGAGTCTAACAAAAGGCTCTTCATTTTTTGTTTGTGACGTTTCTTTAACAGACACCTGACCGACACTAAGCTGCGGACTTGGCAACAGTGATAATTTAATATCGCCATCAATCGCCACGATGAAATTTGTGTGTTTACTTATCAGTTCCAACAAAGGCTCTTTGTAAGAATTCCAGTTAATAAATGATGGAGCTGCCAATGCAATAACAACAAATGCACATAGCGTTGCACATATACGGAGTATAATTTTTTTAGACATTAGGTTTTCGTCTTTATTTTATGTTGATAGATTTGTTGTAGCGAAAAAATAAGAATTTGAAAAGAAGAAACTTCACATTTATTTTAAATAACAGAAATAGAACCATTAATCATTTATCAACTTCTGAATTCCAAATTGAATAGCACCATTAGGATTAACCCAAACGGGGATGTTTGTTGTAAAAACTGAAACTGGTGTTTTAATGCGTAACGTCATGGTTTCTTGGGTATCAATTTTCTCTTGTAACGTTTCGCGATTCATTGTTTCGACTCCCAACACCCAAACAGCAAGTGAAATAGGATCTGCAACACGAATACAGCCTGAAGACAGTGCGCGAAACCCTTTATTAAAAAGAGATGTTTCCGGTGTGCCATGCATATAAATTGATTGATCATTTTCCAAATTGAATTTCACAGCGCCAAGTGCATTTTTTTTGCCTGGTTGTTGGCGCACTTTGTATGGAAAATAGGTTAGAGACACATCTTCCCAATTAATATTACTTGATTCCAAAAGATCGCCATTAGCGTCATAAACCAAATAATTCCCACGGTCCAAATAATTTGGATCCTCAAGAACTTTAGAAAGTTTATCTTTTACAAAAATACTAACGGGAACACGCCAAGATGGGTTCAAAACAATGCTTTGTATAGGATAGATACTGATAGGAGTCGGCCGACTTTTGCTGCCGATAATAACTGGCTGTGCGAGTTCTATTTTATCATCATTGATAGCAAGAAGATCAAACGTAGGCAAATTAACAATAATGTAACGTGATCCCCATTGGGATTTCAATTCATCAAATTGCACCAGAGACTGCTTAATAGCGTTAATGCGGACACTCGGAGGCATGTTTAGCTGGTGACATGTTTGCAGTCCAATAACGCCATCCGAATCAAGTGAATGACTTTTCTGAAAATGCTGAACTCCTTTTTCGAGAATTTCGTCAAAAAGATCTTCATCTGGTACAGATTTGTTCTTCATAATCTTCAACAGTATTAATTGTTTTCGAACTATGCCTACTATTGGATCTTTATCACCTTTTTTAAAAGCTGACTTAAGACACGTAAATTGTGGCCATTTACGCACGGATTTTTCTAAGTGTTTATAGAAATGAATGCTATCCGTTAGTTTTTGCTTAATTTCAGTTACTTTTATATGAAAATGAAGCGTTGGCTTCTCCGCTTTTTCATTATTGCCAGCAGGCGCTGAACAAGGAAGATCAGCGTGAAGAATGGATGTCGTTGATGCTTCAGTGCTTGCCGCATATAAATGGGTGACATGAGAAAACAAAAAGAATGAAAAAATATAAAAAAGGTACATCGATGCGCGTTATATGTGAGTCGTTATCTTTAATCAGAAGGTAATAAAGTTCTGATATACATGAGAGTCAACACATACTACCGTGCAAATGTAGCGTACTGTGTACGTTCCTATTAGATCATCTTTCCGTGACGCTGCCAAGAACATATACGCATTCGTAACATTACGTAGTGTGCAATTTTCTCCCTCTGTGCATTGCCCGGACGTAATCTAGGTTTTCAAAAAACGTGCACACTGCGTAATATTTAAAAATTATGTTTAATCCATGCATTTAATTTCTTTAACACAGGTAACTTATTGACTGACAAACTATTATTTTGCTGACTTTCGAAATCTTGGAAAGCATATTGCAATAAGCCCGAACAGGTTGAAAAACTAGGATCATTAATTAAATCAATCGTTCCTGACAAGCCATTTGGTGTACCAAGTCGCACTTGTCTGCTGAAATATTGATTTGCCATATCACGAATTCCTTGCAATTGACTAACGCCGCCCGTAATGACAATACGCTGGAATGCAAGCGGATCAATTTCATGCGTTTGTACTTTTTTCAAAACACACTCAAAAATCTCTTCAACACGTGATCGTATAATATGAATCAACATTCCTTTTGGAATTTGATGACTATAATTTTGTTGTGACTCACCCATTTGCGCAACCATAATGCTTTCACGATCGTCGGTAGAAGATTGAATCAGCGTACCGTATAATGTTTTGAGTCGTTCAGCCTGTGCAAGGGGTGCAGCTAAGCCACGTGCAATATCATTCGTAATATTTACGCCACCTATGGGAATAGTGCAAAGGCTGGTGAGATTTCCTTCATAAAAAGTTGAGATCGTTGTTTGCCCCGCCCCCATATCAATGAGCGTAACACCAAGTTCCATTTCATCATCAACAAGCGTTGACAGACCTGATGCGTATGAAGATACGACAAATCCTGTAATATCTAAATGACATCTACCTATACAAGAAGTAAGATTACGGATCATTCCAATTGGGGCCGTTACAATATGCAACGTAACAGATAAACGTTGCCCAATCATACCACGAGGATCCCGAATCCCTTCGACATTATCGATCGCATAACTAATTGGCAGAACATGTATTACTTGACGATCAGGCGCTATTGATGCGTCACGATTAAGTGTAAGCAATCTTTTTAGATGAGATTCATCAACCGGGTAATTTGATAATTGTAATTCGACTTTAATACGGTGTGATTGCGCCCATCGCCCAGGAATAGCTACATAAACGCTATTAATATTCTGACCTGCAGACTGCTCTGCTGCGTGCACTGCATTTAAAATTGAATCTTCAAGCGCATCAAGATCAATAATATTACCACCGCGAAGTCCCTTCGACAGCTGATAACCAACGCCTGTGACTTTCAATGGTGCTTGATCCTGGTATTTACTACCTACTGCACGTGCGATAGCGCAACAAACTTTACTTGTTCCAACATCAAGGGCAGCGAAAAGCTCACTCTTTGGCGTTGGCAATCGCTTGCTAAATAAGCTCATTTAAATAAAATCCTTACCAAGTTCTTAATTTATTATAACGTATAATTCAAATGACAGCTAATTATTCATGCATAAGCACGCAACATCATCATCTTGTTTTATTATTATTGTGACGTTGAAATCTACGGAACATAAACATAACACACTCATGAATTGTTAGCTATTAAAAGTTTTTCAAGGACTTTCTATTTAGTTAATAACAAACACAATCAAGCATTAATTTTGTTTACAGCTAATTTTACCTTTCCCTCATGCTACCCGTCACTTTTATTTTTCTTACTGTCATTCCCGCGGAGGCGGGGA
>JAZKAK010000005.1:0-6627 GCA_040389165.1 Pseudomonadota bacterium | reverse complement strand
TCAACTTGAAAAGATTCAATCCCTATCTACCCACCTATTTTTCATAAGAGCCAAAATTAAACGCTAACGCAGTGTGCACGTTTTTTTAGACCTATATTTTTCTTCGTGTATTCACCGTCCCAGGACTTGATCCGGGGATCAACACGGTGATCTAGATGCCCGGATTAAGTCCGGGCAATGCACCGGGAAGAAAAACGTGCACACTGCGTACACTAAGCTATTTCTATCGGTTTTAATATTGTAAAAAAGTCAATTTTATCTAAACGCCGCATCCTTAGCAAGATTCTGTGCTAGCTGCGGTTCCCAGCGATCACCATTGGATAGCAGCTTCTCTTTTGTGTAAATCAACTCGGCATGAGTTTCAGTTGCAAATTCAAAATTTGCTCCTTGTACAATAGCATCAACAGGACAGGCCTCTTGGCACAGACCGCAATAAATACATTTAGTCATATCAATATCGTAACGAGTGGTTCGGCGACTACCATCTGCACGTTCTTCTGCTTCGATTGTGATGGCTTGCGCGGGACAAACAGCTTCGCATAACTTGCACGCAATACATCGTTCTTCACCATTATCATAACGACGCAATGCATGTTCACCGCGAAATCTCGGGCTGAGAGGGTTCTTTTCAAAAGGGTACTGAATAGTTACTTTCTTTTTAAAGAAATAATGGAGCGTTTTTGCAAATCCTTTGATAATTTCTGTTAAAAAGAAGCTTTTAAAAGCACGCTGTAATAATTTTCGTTTTAGCATTTAAGCAGCTCCTTTTAACATAACGCATAAGGACACAATAACGACGCCAAGTAAGCTGAGCGGCAAAAATACTTTCCAGCCAAGGCGCATTAACTGATCATAGCGATAACGCGGTAATGTGGCACGTGTCCATAAAAAGATAAATCGAAATATGCAAATTTTTCCTAAGAACCAAACGACCGCTGGAATCCAGTCAATGATTGGGTGCGTAAAAGGGGCAAGCCAACCACCGGCAAACAAGATAGTGCACATAGCACTCATCAAGATCATGTTGGCATACTCGCCTAAGAAAAAGAGCGCGAAAGGAAATGCTGAATACTCAACATGGTAACCAGCAACAAGTTCGGCTTCGGCTTCGGGTAAGTCAAAAGGCGTACGATTGGTTTCCGCAAGACACGATATAAAAAACATAATGAATAGCGGGAATAATTTGACAGCGTACCAACCATTTTGTTGTGCAAAAACAATATTAGTTAGGTTCAATGACCCGGAGCAAAGCAGTACAGAAACAAGAATAAGACCAATAGAAACTTCATACGAAATCATTTGTGCGGCAGAGCGCAAGGCACCCAGTAACGCGTATTTTGAATTACTAGCCCAGCCAGCGATGATAATGCCATACACACCGAGAGATGATATGGCTAATAGATAAAGTACGCCTACATTGATATTTGAAAAGACCCAGCCTGGCGCGAATGGAATGACGGCCCAGGCCGCGAGGCTGAGGCTGAACAGCAGTACAGGCGCAACAAGGAATAAAAACGTATTGGCTGCCATGGGAATAATTGTTTCTTTATGGAGCAGCTTAATACCATCAGCGATCGGTTGTAACAGACCAAAAGGCCCTACTGTATTTGGCCCAATACGTAATTGCATATAACCAATGACTTTGCGCTCAGCCAGCGTCAAATAAGCAACGCCTAATAACAGGGCTACCATTAAAAAAAGAGCTTTAAAACCAATGCTGGCTATATTACAAGCGTATCCTAAAAGTTCATTAAGCAGCGGCGTCATGGGGCGCTCCTTTATTTAAGATTTCATGCACACAGGCTGCCATGGTCTTCGAGTGACGAGTGATAGGACATGTCATGTAGGTATTTGTGATCGGCAATGCAAATGCCAGGTCGCTAAGCTCTCCATCGACGCTTGGTAATGGTGACCATTCTGTTTCAGCAATGGTGTCAATTCTTGCCATAAATGGATAAGCAGTTTCAAGATGCGTTCGCAAGGCAGCATGGCTATTGAATGGCAGTGTGTGACCGAGAACTTCTGATAGCGCGCGAATGATCGTCCAATCAACTTTCGCCTGCCCTGGAGGGCTAATTGCTGCAAAGCTTTGTTGCAAGCGTCCTTCTGTATTGATGTAAAGTGCATCTTTTTCAGTGTAAGCAGCACCTGGTAGGATAACGTCTGCACGGTGTGCACCTTGGTCGCCATGGTGTCCTTGATAAATCACAAAGGCTTTACCGAAAGCGGCGCCTTCTATTTCATCAGCTCCATGCAGAAAAACGGCTTTGATTGCGCCGGATTGGCAACCCTTTAGTATTTCAGTTGTTGTAAAGCCAGATGTGCTTGGCGTAAATCCAACATCCAGTGCCCCTACGCGTCCAGCAGCTGCGTGCAGCACATTGTATCCATTCCAATCATCTTGCAGGAAAGCCGAATTTTCAGAAATTATTTTTTGAACAACAGATAATAGAACAGTGGTGTCTGCACGCGTGAAACATGCTTGACCTAGAATTAGGGCAGGGCGTTTGGCTGCTGCCAAGGCTTTTGCAAAGCTGTTTTTTTTATCCAATAGCGTATTCAATGCAGAGGCAGTTGTACCAAGGTGGTGATATGGATATGTAAGATCAACATTGTCACCGATAAGGCCAATAGTAAGGTTTCCGCGTAAATAACGTTTTCGAATACGTGCATTAATAAGCGGTGCTTCCGTCCTTGGGTTTGTACCAATAAGTAAAATTAAATCTGCAGCCTCAAGCCCTTGAATAGTTGTGTTGAAAAGGTAGTGCGCTCGGTGTTGATAAGGCAAATTGGCACTATCTTGACGGCAATCACGATGAGGTGAACCAAGCGAATCAAGTAAAAGACGAAGCGCATAGGTGGAGTCCACATCAACTAGATCACCGGAAAGCCCCGCAATTTCAAAGCCAGTTAGCGGTTGAAGAGCTTCTTTTATCGATACAAAAGCCTCATCCCACGTGCATGGTATTAGTTTACCATCAATGCGACGATAGGGCTGATCAAGACGTTGAGATGCCAGTCCATCACATGCAAAACGAGTGCGGTCTGATATCCATTCTTCATTTACGGCTTCATTAAGGCGGGGGAGTATGCGTAATATTTGATTGCCACGTGAATCAATACGAATGTTTGAACCCACAGCATCTAATACGTCAATACCATCAGTTTTCTTAAGTTCCCACACACGGTCATGAAATGCATTTGGTTTATTTGTAAGCGCGCCAACAGGGCAAATATCAATCAAATTGCCTGATAATTCGGATGAAATAGCATTTTCAAGCGTTGAGATTTCAGTATGTTCTCCACGATGGATTGAGCCTACCTCTGGGATGCCAGCAATTTCAGTAGCAAAACGTATGCAGCGTGTGCAATGAATGCAACGGTTCATTTCAGTCTTAATTAAGGGGCCCATGTGTTTTTTAGGGACAGCCCGTTTATTAAGATCAAAACGACTCTCACCGCGACTGTAATTTAGTGTGATGTCTTGTAGATCACATTCCCCAGCTTGATCACAAATTGGGCAATCAAGTGGATGATTGATGAGTAAAAATTCGAGTGCGCCTTTACGTGCTTTTTCAACCATCGGTGATTTTGTATGAACAATCATGCCGTCTGTTGCCGGCATAGCACAACTTGCAACAGGCTTTGGTGATTTTTCAATTTCAACGAGGCACATACGACAATTGCCAGCAATTGGTAAACGTGGATGATAGCAAAACACAGGAATTTCAATTGAAAGATCTTCACAGGCTTGTAAAACCGTTGTTCCATCTGGAACTTCAATCATGTGCCCATCAATCGTAAGGCGAATCATTCGATCCATTTTTCATCGTAACACTAGAATATAACTGATTCTAAGTGTAGGAGATTTTAAGGCACTTGTCTTTTAAAACTAACATTAGAATTGCTACTTTATGCAAAACTCTATCACTTAATTCAATATTGGCTTAAAATGAATAAAAATATCATAAAGTTTTATCCATGTCTCTTGTCACTTATCATCGCACTGATCATTCAATGTACGATATTTTTGCTCCTTTACTGGAAAATGAAGGCTCTGGCGTCCCGTTGCGTTACACGGCTACGTATGATCAGATCAAGGAAGCACGACGCGAAGATGATCACGGTCTTTCACGTGGCATATGGAAAACTGAATATAAACGGGCTGATTGGGTGGAGGTCGAATCCTTATGCACCGTGGCACTTGCGACACAATCCAAAGATTTACAAGTTTTTGGATATCTAATGGAATCATGGCTTGTCATGGAAGGGCTTAAGGGTGGCATCAAAGGATTTCAGACCTTAATTGTATTTTGTGAAGCTTTCTGGCCAATTTTATATCCGCAATTGAATGAAGACGATGATGCGCGACTGTTTGTTTTCGATTGGATTGACAAGACATTGCAAGATCGTCTGCTCTATGTCGAAATAACTCCAGCCCTCGATAATATTAATTTACGCTCATTAACCTTAGCTGATTGGATAGAGGCTGTAAATTTTGAGAAAATAATTAAGCGAGCGGGTGAGAGCAAAAATTTTATAGCCGACGCTGAAGCCAAAGGAAAAATAACATTAAACAGATTTAGGCGTGGCCTTGCCGTGGCGCCAAAACAAGAGCTTCAGCTATTATACGCTGATGCCACAACGTTGCTAACCGTAATTCATGCATTCTGTCAGGCAATTGAGCTATATGCTGGGCAGCAAACACCGGCATTTATGGCTGTTCACGAACATATAACAACCTTAAGTCGCATCGTGCAAACAACGTTGGAACAACGGAAGTCGGATATAATAATAGAAAATAAGTCTGTTGAAAACAGTGAACAGGTTGAAAATATGTTGATAACTGGCGAAGGTGAAGCAACTGAAAATACAGAGAATTCAATCGTCCCTGCGCAAGAAAGCGAAGGGGAAATTATTGCGCAACGGGCAGATGCTTATCGGGCCATTCATGAATTGGGAAAATTTCTAATGGAAATTGACCCTCACAGTCCTGCCCCTTATTTACTCGAGCTTATTGTATCATGGGAGAATAAAAAATTACTCCAAATTGTAACAGATATTAATGAAGGCAAATCAGAGGCTCATAACTTACTGAAACTGCTGGCGGGTGCGACATCAAGTCGATAGAATCTTGATCTGAACATTGTGAAATGTGAGAAGTTGACATTTGCAAACAAATTACCTTAAAATTTAATAACTTACCAGAAATTAAAGCGCTCAAATGAACATCTCTTCTGGAGCATTAGCTTCTTCAAACGAATTGTTTAATCATGCTTTATCTTTGCATCAGTCAGGTCGTGTAAAAGAGGCCATAACGTTTTACCAACAATTACGTGAGCAATTTCCTCATGAACCGCAATTATTGACATTATTAGGTGCAGCTTGTCTGCAACTTGGAGATACCATAAATGGTGTTCTCATATTAGAAAAATCAATCAAAATACAGCCAAAACAAATATTGGCATTTTCCAATTTAGGGTATGTATTTCATCGACTTGGAAGATTTACCGAAGCTCTAGAGTGTTGTGATAAAGCTATTGTTTTAAATCAAAATTTTGCTGCGGCTCATAATAATAAGGCAAATACACTGAATAAACTTATGCGTTTTGAGGAAGGGTTGGAAAGTTGTGATCGTGCCATTGCTCTAGAGTTAAATTTTGCTGAGGCACACAATAATAGAGGTACTTTGCTTTATGAATTAACGCGCTTTAACGAGTCTTTGTTAAGCTATGATTTCGCTATTTCTTTAGAATCAAATTTTGCTGATGCATATAACAACAGAGGAGGGGTCCTTTGTAAACTTAAGAGATTTAATGAAGCTATGATGAATTATAATCAAGCTATTAAGTTAAAACCTGATTTTTATGATGCGTACAATAACAGAGGTCGCGTTTTTTATGAGTTTAAGCAATTTGATGAGGCGCTTATCAATTATGATTGTGCTATTTCTTTAGAGCCTGATTCTGCTGATGCCTATTGGAATAAATCAGTCCTTATGCTTCTCCTTGGGATGTATGAGGAGGGATGGACATTGTATGAATGGCGATGGAAAAGCGTACAGAGAAAAAAGATTAGAGTATTTGATCGGCCGTTATGGCTTGGAGAAGCGCCGATAGCGGGCAAAACAGTGTTGATTTATGAAGAACAAGGATTGGGTGATGTGATCCAATGTTGCCGTTACATGCCAATGTTGAACGCACTTGGTGCTAAGGTAGTGTTATTGGCACCAGGTAATCTCGTGTCTCTTCTAACAACATTAAAAGGTGATATAGAAGTTATAAAAAATGGTGAACCTCTTCCAGCGTTTGATTTTTAGTGCCCAATTATGAGTTTACCCTTAGCTTTTAAAACAACGCTTGAGACTATTCCTGCTAATATACCTTATCTTTTTTTCGATGGGGATAAGCAAAGAATATGGCAAGCCCAATTGGGCGTTAAAACAAAACCACGTATTGGTATTGCTTGTTCTGGTTCAAAAATGCATAAAGATGATATAAAACGTAGTATTCCATTAAATTTATTTGGGCCCTTATTTGATCTTCCTTTTGAATTTCATCTTTTGCAAAAAGAAAGTAACCGTTCGAGCAACCGCCCCCTGCACAAATTGCGCATACTATGTCAGGC
>JAZKAK010000004.1:0-25979 GCA_040389165.1 Pseudomonadota bacterium | reverse complement strand
ACCTGTGAATGTGTACCTGTGAATGTGTACCTGTGAATGTGTACCTGTGAATGTGTACCTGTGAATGTGAGGTGACTATCAGATAGGAAGTAAAATGTGTGCATAGTCAAAACATTAATTGCTTAAAAAATATGCACACAGTGTGAAATGACGACCAGTATGCTACCCGTCACTTTCATTTTTCTTACTGTCATTCCCGCGGAGGCGGGGATCCAGGCTGTTTAGCTCTCCCCAAAAATTACGGTTTTTAAAGAGGCTTTTCTGGATCCTCGCCGAGCATAGATGACGTTGAGAAAAATAAAAGTGATAGGTCGCATTCCCATCAGATAATGCAACCCATTAAGCGCCGCGATCTGTTGTGTCGGGGGATGGCAATTTCGCGTAAGCATCTTTTTTCATACAACCATAAAAAACGCCGCCATTTCTGTATTTAGGACTCTCTGCAATTTCTTTTGAAGGAAGTGTTACTATTTTTTGATCATCACTATCAACCATAAAAATGCATTGCCTACCTTTGATCGTACAAGCAACAGAGTGTGACCCACAAGCATGGTTTGTTATTGGGGCTGTGGGTGCTGCCGCTGCCGCTGCGATTGCTGCCGCATCCGCTGTTGCCGCCGCCGCTGCAGCAGCTTGTTTTGCTCTACCTGCTTCGTTATTTCTACGGGTTCTTTCTCGTTGTTCTCTCTCGTTGTTTTCTTCTTGAGTTAGATCAGTTATATCATTTACACCTCCACGCCCTTGGCATTCTTTAGATCTAAGAGTGTCACAGCTGCTGTTGTAAGTAATGCTCGTGGTAACTGAATCATCTTCGCATCTGATTTTGCATATTCTGCTACTACTAAAACCTTCTGTTGTTAACATAAGTAAGCAACCTAATGTTATGCCACTTAGCATATTTATTTTTTTTCTGTTAAACATTTCCATTCCCTTTTTAATATTACCTATCAGTAATCACATTATGCATATCAAAAGTTAATATATAGTTAAACTATGCTCAATTTCAGACGATTTTAAGAGAATCTATCATTGTGAATGTAATCTAACGAAAGGAATCAAAAATGGCATTTCCATTTGTAGCAGCGGCCATGGGATTGGCCGAATTTGCACCGGCGATTGTGCGATGGTTATCAGGTGATGATGCTGAAAAAGTAGCCGCAGACGTGGTTTGGTCGGACAGTACGTGATGTGTGTTTAAAGCCATATCAATTTTCGTGTTGGAATAGGAATGATCCAAACCTGCCGAAGCTTATGGAAGTGACAGATGAAAATTTGCTTTTTGCGCAATGTTTAGATGTGGCGCGAGCGGTTGCTGCACGTACGTATCCCGATCTAACAAAAGGGGCGGATCATTATTATTCAAACTCTTTGACGGTGCCGCCAAAATGGGTGGTTGGTGCAGATGAGCGTGCGCGGATAGGAAGACATCGGTTCTTTAAACTGACGGGTAGGACGTAGCATTAGATTGTTTTTTACGTGAATGTGTACCTGTGAATGTGTACCTGTGAATGTGTACCTGTGAATGTGTACCTGTGAATGTGAGGTGACTATCAGATAGGAAGTAAAATGTGTGCATAGTCAAAACATTAATTGCTTAAAAAATATGCACACAGTGTGAAATGACGACCAGTATGCTACCCGTCACTTTCATTTTTCTTACTGTCATTCCCGCGGAGGCGGGGATCCAGGCTGTTTAGCTCTCCCCAAAAATTACGGTTTTTAAAGAGGCTTTTCTGGATCCTCGCCGAGCATAGATGACGTTGAGAAAAATAAAAGTGATAGGTCGCATTCCCATCAGATAATGCAACCCATTAAGCGCCGCGATCTGTTGTGTCGGGGAATGGCAATTTCGCGTAAGCATCTTTTTTCATACAAGCATAAGAAACGCCGCCATTTTTGTAGTTAGGACCCTCTGTAATTTCTTCTGAAGGAAGTATTACTATTTTTTGATCATCCCTATCAACCCTAAAAATGCATAGCCTACTTTTGATCGTACAAGCAACAGAGTCTCTCCCACAAGCATGGTTTGTTATTGGGGCTACGGGTACTTTCGCTACCGCTGCGATTGCTGCCGCAGCTTGTTCTGCTCTACGTGCTCGGGTTTCTTCTCGTTGTTCTCTGTTTTCTGCTTGTTGAGTTAGATCAGTTATCTTTTTTACACCTCCATGCCTTTGGCATTCTTCAGATCCAAGAGTGTAACATGTTTTGCTGTAATCAGTAGCGCTCCTGATACCTAAACCATCTTCGCATCTGATTTTGCATCTTCTGCTATTACTAAAACCTTCTGTTGTTAACATAAGTAAGCAACCTAATGTTATGCCACTTAGCATATTTATTTTTTTTCTGTTAAACATTTCCATTCCCTTTTTAATATTACCTATCAGTAATCACATTATGCATATCAAAAGTTAATATATAGTTAAACTATGCTCAATTTCAGACGATTTTAAGAGAATCTATCATTGTGAATGTAATCTAACGAAAGGAATCAAAAATGGCATTTCCATTTGTAGCAGCGGCCATGGGATTGGCCGAATTTGCACCGGCGATTGTGCGATGGTTATCAGGTGATGATGCTGAAAAAGTAGCCGCAGACGTGGTTAGTTCAGCGCGACGAATTACGGGGAAGGATGAATTATCTGAGTTGTTTGATGAGCTGCGGACAGACCCAACAGTGTTGATTCAGTTTCAAAAGGACATGCTATCGATGGAGACCGAGCGTGAATTAGCCTATTTAAAAGATCGGCAAGGGGCGCGCGATCGTGATGTGTTGCTCGCACAAGCTGGGCATCGCAATTACCGGGCGGATGTGATGGTTATTTCGGCCGCAGTGGGAATGATCACGTGCTTAGCGTCATTGGCGTATTTTAAAGATCATTTACCAGGTGAGGCTGTCGGGATAATATCGACGATTGCCGGGATCTTTGGCGCGTGCCTTAAGGATGCGTATGCGTTTGAGTTTGGCTCGTCGCGTGGAAGTAAGGAGAAAGACTCAACGGTTGCTTCGATGTTGTCACAGATTCGTTAATGGTGATAACGCAATGCAACAACGATGCTTAGTTTGCATGTTTATTTAAGCCTTGTTCAAATACTCAATGGCCAAGATTTTTCCTTCTTCAACGGCAGGCTGGTCGAATGGGTCTACGTTCCAAAATTTAGCTGCTGCGAGTGTTTCAAGCATGAAATACATCATTAATGAACCTAAATTTGCCTCGTCAATTGCTTCGATTGTGATGTGACGCAGCGGGCATCCATGGAGGCGCATCGTGTCGAGTGTTGCGTTTTGTTCGGCAATCATTAGATCGCCCATAGATCGGTTGTTAAGCGGAGTGATGGATGGATGTGTAAGTGTTCTTGGCAGCTTTAACGGCGCGAGGGGGTGTTGTTCATTTGTGGTTAAAAATGTAAAAAACTTGTCACGTGGACCGCCCAGGTACAGTTGAAGTTGTGAGTGCTGATCTATCGCGCCGATGGCTTTGATGGGGGTCGTGCCGTGTGCTGTGCCGGTGGCGTCTTTTTTGCCAAGGCTTTCTGCCCATAGTTGTGCAAACCATTCGCAGAATTTAGAGAGTTGATTTGAATAGGCAAATAATACAGTTGTCGAAATGCCTTGGTGTTTATGCGCGACTTGGATAAGTGCGCCGGCGAGTGCTTGGCATGTTTCGGCAGTAGCATCGTTGGCGTTTTGAAAAGCCTCGCGTGCACCTTCGCAAAAAGCAGAAACATTGAGTCCTTTAATCATTGCGGGTAAAAGGCCGACCACAGTGAATACCGAAAAACGCCCACCGACGTCATTGGGGTGATCAATGCATGGAATATTGTATGTGGCAGCGACGTCACGCATAGCATTTGGTTTGTTTTCGGTAATGATGCGCATCTGTGTGGCGGGTTGAAATGTTTGCCACGTCTGGATCAACGTGAGTGTTTGCATCAACGTTTCGGCCGTATTGCCTGATTTTGAAATAGTGAGAACACCGGTCGTGGCTGGATTGAGGTGGTTAAGAATTCCATGGAATGTTGTGCTGTCAATATTGTCGATGAAGTGTAATGCAGGTGTTGTAGAATTGTTTGCAAGTGCAGTGAGTGCTTGTCCGCCAAGGCTTGATCCGCCAGTGCCGAGAATGACGACGTCGGTATAAGTTTGAAATGCTGCGGCAACGGGGCGCAATTGTTCGATGGTTTCAGATGATTTTTCGAGGTGCGCAATGACTGGCCATGTGATGCGAAGGTCTTTTATGTAGGTGAAAATATCACCTGCTTGGCGCCAAAGATCTTTTACGAGTGCTGAGTTTAGTTCATGTGCCATGCTGTTACCTATTTTTTTATTATACCATTTTTACATAATTTTTTTGAAAACGGTATGCGTCAATTGCAATGACCTAAACATAACAAGTAACATATGGATTGACAATGTTCTTACGCAGTGCGCACGTTTTTAGGAGTTTTTAATATGAATATACTTATCGTTGGCGGCGGATTTATGGGTAGCGCATTTCGTGGATGCTGGGCCGAACATGCTATTACGACAATGGATCCAATTCAAACGGGATGCGTAAAAAATATCGATGATTTGCCACCGCCAAAAGGCCTTTGTCACTTCCACCATGGGAGCCATCTCCGCCAGAAGGCCTCTATCAATTCCCCCGCAGCGCTAGCTGTCTGGGTCGACAAGTGACCATGATCAGGGCGCTTCATATAATGATCTTCAGTAATAGGTTTTCTATAACCTCCACCAAAGGTAAATAAGCGCACTATTAATATGTAAATATAAACGCCAAATATCGATACGAGCGGTCCCATCATGGCATCGTCTGTGCCAGAATTAAGAAAAGGTAAAATGACGCCTGAAATAAAATAACGTGATAGAATGATTAACAATAATATACTGAGACAAAACAAAATTCTTTTCTTTTTATTATAATATTTTACACTTATATGCAAATTCATAAGTAGAAATACAAGAACAAAAAAAGACAATATTATAATAAACGGAAGATAATCACCTTCATTTATTGCAATACATGACGATAATTTTTCGCTTTCATACGAATTTCCAATAAATGAAACACTTAAAAAGTATAAAAAACCAACTCTTGAAAAAAACTTTGCAATTAAAAAGTCTTTAATTTTCATTTAATTGCAACCTAACTAATAATAGTTAATATTACAATAATTATTTTAACTTGTAAATTAAAAAAGTCATTGATACAGACAAGACGGATTATGTGCATTGAAACATTTTTGCTTAAAATGATATCTTCTTCGATGCAAAACACTTGCTTGACATCATAAAAGCATGGAGAAAATTATAAGAAATGATCATGCATTTAATCATGAAAAATCTTACAGACACTTAGTTTGTGAGGGGGGATGTGTCCTTTCTTGCTTGTCATTGCGGCGCGTGATCCGATAATCTTATTTTAAGTACAGAGAGGTCTCCTGATCACGTTCGGGGATGACCTATATAGATTGGCAGAAAAATGAATATACTTATCGTTGGCGGCGGATTTATGGGTAGCGCATTCCGTGGATGCTGGGCCGAACATGCTATTACGACAATGGATCCAATTCAAACGGGATGCGTAAAAAATATCGATGATTTGACTGTTGGGTATATGCCAGATGTGATTGTGTTGGCAGTGAAACCTCAGGTGATGGAGCAGGTTTTGCCACCGTATATTGCGGCATTTGGTGGCGTGCGATGCATTTGGGTGAGCGTGGCGGCGGGATTGCCGGTTGCATTTTATAAACAATTTGATGCGACGCTTCGTTTTGTGCGTTGTATGCCAAACATGCCCGTGGTGTATCAAGCGGGTGCGATCGGGTTGTTTTCAGATTGCAAAGATAGTGTGGCACCGGTAGTGGATGCGTTGTTTTCTAAAGCGGGCTTGGCTATTTGGGTGGATGACGAGTCGTTGATGAATGCGGTAACGGCGGTATCGGGCAGCGGTCCTGCGTATTTTTATCTTATGGTTGAGGCGTTGACCAGGGCAGGGGTTGAGCAGGGACTGTCGTTAGAGCAGGCAGCAGCACTTGCGCGGCAAACATTGATCGGGGCAGGGGAGATGATCAAAGGAGCGACCGATGATGCTGCGACGTTACGTAAACACGTGACGAGCCCGGGTGGAACAACAGCTGCAGCGCTAGCAGTGATGATAGAAAACGATCGGCTTGAGAGCGTGATTAAAGACGCTGTGTGTGCGGCGTATGAACGTGGTGTTGAGCTTGGTGGTAAATAGGTTCAGCCTTTTTTCGCAAACAGTCTCTCAAATGCAGCAGCATTATATTCACGACGTTGCTCACGGGTTAGGGGGATTGCTGTGTTAAGGCTTAGGCGACTAAAAGTATCTTGATTGCTCATTAAAATAGCTTCTGTTTGTTGACGATCACGGTCAGCCTGCTGATGTGCTAACTCCACGTGTTGGCGTTCTTGTTCGCGTTGATATGTCAGATCAGCAGCCAGGTTGCACTCATATTCACGGTCTTGTTGTTCCCGAAGTGCGCGATCTGCAAGGATTTGTTGTCTGCTATTTACGAGATATGTTAATTTGAGGGGTAGCTCCTCTATTTTGCTTTTTATGATTTTGTAATGTACTTCAATTGGCTCTGGGCTTATGCAGATTTTTACCGGCTTAAGTAACTCAGAACTAACATTGCTTGCTGCGTTCAGGCCATAGCATCCCATTACAAAACCGCCAAGTTGATCGTAATTGTCTACGGTCCACATGATTCCATTTTGGTCTGTATAGATGCCGGAATTTTCAAATATCTTATCAAGAAACAGCGCCAAAGGTTCTGGAGGCGGAGCCAATTCAAGATGGTGAACGGGTTCTGTTACCGTGTGAGGATCAAGTCGTTCATCGTCTAAATAAGGTTCTAGAAGTTCGCACATGTCAGGAAAGCGATCTCTCGTATTCATATGTGCAAGACGGACATAATAGGGGGATGGGTTTGTGGCAAGAATTCTTAGCACTATATTTGCATGACCGCTCTTTGCGCTCTCCACAAGGGCGTCTCCAACGATTGCAGGATTTGGTTGTTTTGCAAGAAGTGTTCTGAAAATACGATCATGTCCATTCTTTGCTGCAGTAAGCATTCCGCAGTTAACATTCGCGTGTGCGTCGATTAATAATTTAACAATTTGCACGTGGTTCTTTAACACAGCAATTTGCAGTGCATCATTAATTGATTGTGGGTTCGGGTGCGCTTTTATAAGGCATTTAATAATTTGAAAGTGCTTTTGCTCGGTAGCAATAAGCAATGCAGCATTAATTGATTTGGGATTGGTGCCACGCGCAAGACTTTTTTCGACTTTTTTCACTTTTCCGTGATTTGATGCGTTTATTAAATATTTATCGAGTGTTTCATGGGCGCTTGCAATTGTGAGGAAATTAAAAAATACGATAAGTGATAAGATATTCGTATGTATGCGCATAACTAAGAACTCATATTTGAACTCTATATGTATTATTACGTATAAATACTTAATTTTCAGTTAAACGTGTATTGTTTAGGTGATTGTTTTATGTTTTGCATGTGTATGTAAATTTGATAGAATGAAACGCGTACGACTCGGTACATATATTATAAGGTGCATCATGATTATAAAAAACCGACCAACGATTCATACGTATCTGGGAAAAAACCCGCGTGGCTTTCATAATATTACGTATTATGCATGGGGAAACCCTTTGAGCCCCGTGTTACTTATGGTTCATGGACTCAGTCGGAACGGGCGTGATTTTGATGTGTTGGCCCAGGCTTTGTCGGATCGTTATTACGTTATTTGCCCAGACATGGTGGGGCGCGGACTTAGCGATTGGTTGCCGGATGGGTTTGAATACACATACGATCAATATATGAATGATTTGACGGCGCTGATTGCGCGGTTGAATGTAACTGAGATTTCGTGGCTAGGTTCATCGATGGGCGGGCTTTTGGGTATGATCATGGCTTCACTACCAAAAACGCCAATTAAGAAATTGATTATCAATGATATTGGCCCGTTTATTACAGGTGTGTCGCTTGAAAAAATTCGTAGCTATGTGGGATTGATGCCGACGTTTCCGACATTTGAGGCAGGACTTAATTTTATACGTCAAATTTATGCAACCTTTGGATCGCTGACAGATGAACAGTGGCAGCACATGGCTGAACATAGTTTGGTGCAAAATCCAGATGGCACGTATTGTTTGCATTATGATCCACGTATTGCAGCATTTAAAACAGATCAGCCGGATGTGAATTTATGGCCATGTTGGTTTGGGGTACAGTGCCCTACATTAGTGCTTCGCGGTGCGAAATCGGAGATTTTCCCACGCGCTATCTGCGATCAGATGATTGCAAGCAACACAATGGCTTCACTGTGCGAGATTCCAGATGCTGGTCATGCGCCAGCTTTGATGAGCGTCGCTGAAATTACGATTGTGCGTGATTGGTTGATTATCGTTGAAAATTCTTAAACGGGCGCTGTAATTGAAGAAAGTTCCTTGCCAATCAATGAGCGAAGAAATAAACTCAGAAAAAAGAAGCTTTCATACCAATTCCCGAAATAAATGATTGCTTCAGCTTTCTGCACTATCTGTGCTGCTCACGTACAAGTGTACGCTGCGCTGCTCGAATCTTGAAATCTTAGCACTGATTTATTTGGGGAAATGGTATCATTTGCTATGGTGTGATAAATAAAAAAGGATTTTTTTATGACTAACGATAACGAAAAATCACCAAAAAAGAGTACTCTCAAAACACCAACGAAACGTGTTTCGGCTAAAGCTACAACGCCCAAAATAGCAGCGGTAAAAACGATTACAAAGAAGGCGTCGTCAAACACGACGAATGCTGCTGTTGCCAAAACTGTGCAGACAAATGTCGCAGAACAAAATATTGGTTATGTAAGCCAAGTGATTGGTGCCGTTGTTGATGTGTGTTTTGATAAAGGAATGCCATCTATTTTGAATGCAATCACAATTGATGTTGTAGAAGAAGACGTGAACAAAAACAGCGTGACGCGCAAACTTGTGCTTGAGGTTGCGCAGCATCTTGGTGAACATACTGTTCGCGCGATTGCGATGGATACGACAAATGGTCTTCGTCGCGGTGCTATCGTTCGTGATACTGGCGCGCCAATTATGGTCCCTGTCGGCGTTGGTACGCTTGGGCGTATCATTAACGTTACGGGTGATCCGGTAGATGAACGTGGTCCGATTGAGGCGAGTGCTTATTTACCAATTCACCGTGATCCCCCTGAATTTGCTGACCAAGCCACGGCAACGGAGGTTCTTGTTACGGGCATTAAGGTTATTGATCTTTTGACGCCTTATCCTCGGGGTGGAAAAATCGGTTTGTTTGGTGGCGCTGGCGTTGGTAAAACTGTTTTGATTATGGAGCTTATTAATAACGTGGCAAAAGCACATGGTGGTTATTCAGTGTTTGCTGGCGTTGGTGAACGTACCCGTGAAGGTAATGATCTATATCATGAAATGATTGATTCAGGGGTGAATTCGCTTGAGGATGGTGGGTCAAAAGCGGCACTTATTTATGGGCAAATGAACGAGCCACCTGGAGCGCGTGCACGTGTAGCACTTAGCGGCTTAACGGTTGCTGAGTATTTTCGTGATGTGATGAGCAAAGATGTTTTGTTTTTTATTGATAATATTTTCCGGTTTACGCAGGCAGGTTCCGAAGTATCGGCGCTACTTGGTCGTATGCCATCCGCTGTAGGTTACCAACCGACGCTCGCAACTGAAATGGGTAATTTGCAAGAACGCATTACGACAACGCACAAAGGTTCTATTACATCTGTGCAAGCTGTTTATGTGCCTGCAGATGATTTGACTGACCCTGCTCCTGCTGCATCATTTGCACATTTGGATGCAACAACGGTTCTTAATCGTCAAATTGCTGAGCTTGGGATTTATCCGGCTGTGGATCCGCTCGATTCAACCTCACGGATTTTGGACGCAGCTTATGTGGGCGAAGAGCATTATAAAGTAGCACGCGATGTGCAACGTGTTTTGCAAGATTACAAATCATTACAAGATATTATTGCAATTTTGGGTATGGATGAGCTTTCTGACCAAGATAAGTTAACAGTATCTCGTGCGCGAAAGATCCAACGTTTCTTGTCGCAACCATTTTTTGTGGCAGAAGTTTTCACTGGGACGCCCGGCGAATTCGTGAGTCTTGATGATACCGTTGCAGGTTTTAAGGGGATTATCAGTGGTGATTATGATGATATTCCGGAAGCAGCATTTTACATGGTTGGCAATATGTCTCAGGTATTAAAAAAGGCAGAAGCGATGGCGCAAAAAGCGGCATAGAAATAACGCAGAAGCGACTTTGAAATAGCGCAGAGCGGCATAGAAAAAGGGCAGAAGCAGCTTTGAAATAGCGATATATAGCGTGTCGCATATAAATTGCGTATAAATTCGCCGTCAACGCGCCTCATAAGAGGCGTGGTGATGCAGGAAAACAGCCAACTTGATGGCCACACCCCTGTAGGGATCGCCATGACGGAAACATAATCAAATTAAAGTTGAACGGCTATAGAAATAGAAATCCCCCATCTCTACGAGGTGGGGGATGTTGGTTATCAGAGCGTTGTCTGTGCCTTTTTTAAGCAGCCGCCGCAGCTTTTTTAGCCTCAGTTGTTTTTTCAGCCGCAGGTGCCGTTTTTTTATCTTTATCTTCAGTAGAAGTTTTTTCAGAGGAGCCTCCAAAAAGACCACTAAAGAATCCTTTTTTCTCCTCGCCCGCAGTTGTTGTTGTTGCTGACTTAGTTGTTGTTGAATGTTTATCTGATTCGCCGCTTACAGTGGTGGTTGTTGGCTTAGTTGATTTTTTGTCGTCAGAACCAGATGCATGTTCAGAAGACGATTCACTGCTTGCTGCCTTAGTTGATTTTTTGTCGTCAGAACCAGATGCATGTTCAGAAGACGATTCACTGCTTGCTGCCTTAGTTGATTTTTTGTCGTCAGAACCAGATTCATGTTCAGAAGAAGATTCACTGCTTGCTGCCTTAGCTGACTTTTTGTCGCCAGAACCAGATTCATGTTCAGAAGAAGATTCACTGCTTGCTGTAGTGGTTGTCGTTGGCTTGTCTGCTTTCTTTTCATCTGAACTATGTTCAGAGCTAGAGCGAGATTCATGTTCAGAAGCTGAGTCGCTGCTTGCTACTGTTGTGCTAGAAGCAGACTCATGCTTGCTTGCTTGCTTGCTTTTTGACTTTTTAGTTTCTTCATGATGCGTATCTTTTTGCTTTGATTTCGCCTTTTCTTCCTCTTTGGCTGCATCCTCTTTATTCATGGCATTGATGTCAGCTTGTAATTTTGCACTAGCCGTTTCAATTTCTTTTTGTAATTTTTCGTTTTTAAGATCTATATATTGCTTGGTAAGATCTGCTTTTTCAGTTTTTTCTACCATGCTAAAATAGCGTAACGTATATCCTTTGATTTTACCTTGATCAACGTCAAAACTTATTGCGCAATATACGCAAAGTGGTTTAGACATGCCATCTAAGTACATCAGACGACTTGACAGAATTAAACCACCCATTTCAGGCTTCATAAGCATCTTTGCTGTTTCATCTTTTGGATCACTTGACGTCAATGTTTTTTTGATAAGCAGCAAGATCTTTTCATCTGCTGGATCTGAGGATATGTCAGCGATTGTGAATTCTTTTCCATGGTCAAGTGCGACTGTTTTTGTTTCTATGGAATAGAAAACATGATTATCAAATGCGCTTGTCAAAGGTGCTTTTTTGTCGCCAATTACCATATCAACGGCGCCTGCTGATGCTTGGAATTCTGAATCAGTAAAATATTGGAAGAAACGTTTCATATATTGATGTTTAATTTCTTTGTCATGGCAGTATGCTTTTCCATTCCCAAGATAGCTTGCGCACACAGTAAACACGCTAAATGCTGGCAGGAAATGAGTCATTCTTTCATTGTAAACACGTGCAAGTGATTTTAGTCTTTCAGGGGTGTTTTTCATTTCATTTCGCAAATCAGTTAATTTTTTAAGCTGAGCAAGTGCGTATTTATGCACATCTTCAAACCATTCAATATCACCGCCTATTGATGCTTTTTGAGCCATGATGAATTTATGCTTACTTTCTAGCTGTTTAACAAGATTTTCGGAATATTCATCAACTTGCTCAAAGCTTTTCTCTATTTTTGGATCAAAATCTGTTAATCCTTTTACTATTTTATCGCTTTTTTCTTTTAATTGTTCTTCAGCTTTTATATCTGCGCCAAGAACGCTTCGTAATCCAACTGTATATTTATTAATAACTTCTGTAATTTTACGCGTAAATGCTTGTTTTTTTTGAGCAACTTCACTTGCTTCTATGATGGCTTTATCGTGGAGATCTTCTTGCGCTTCAGATATAGGTTTTCCATCTGCTTGAAATGACGTTTCTTTCGCAGACTCATGATGATCTTTTTCTTTGCTAAATCCCTCTGATGGGGCGACAAGACTAAGTGCAAGAACACTGCTGTATAACATTATGTTTGTGCGATACGTTAACATAAAAGACTCCTGATTAAATTGTTATTAAGTTAAAGGCATATGCCTACTGCAAACGAAGAGGGATCAACCCTTGATAAGCTTACTATAATAAATAAACATTAATAAATGGTTAACTTGCATGCCAAGGTGTTGTGGCATGACGGTTTAAAATTAATCATTTCTGATCAAAACAAATGGAACCTAACGAAATGAAAATTAACTATTTTTTAATATATACATAGTATCTTTAGATGTAATATACCTTTCAAGGAATACATTCTATGTCTATTAGGCTAATTATGATCGTATTGGGCTGTGTTTTTTTTAGCGCGCCTATGTTTAGTTCTACCTTGGATATAGATCATGCAGAGGCATTTGAGGCTGTACATGGTCGACTTGCGACGTATATCCTAAATAGCCCAGCTGTGTTATCAGGCACATCTGACCTTAAAACAGCATGCAAAGCAGATGCAGATGTAGCTATGTCTGTATATCAGGCCGCGCTTGCGATGCTTAATGATAGTTCTGGGATTATTAACGAGGCACGGTCTGAAAAAGAATCTAGAATTCGCTCACATGAGTGCAGAATTAAACAGCTTTCTGTGGAATCTGAACGAGCGCAAGGTTCTGTTCAGCACTGGCGTGAAATTTTGCCAATACTTGATAATGCACATTTGGGAAGAATTGTTGGAAAGAGTTCTGGCGGCATTGATTTTGGAAATAAATTGTGCGTGCCAAAATTGTCATTCAAGCTTGCCTTGCATGTCGTTTTAGAGGGAGAAAATGACCGTAATTGGGACCGCTTTCATTATTGTGACCAATATGAATCTTTTTCTCTCACGCGAGAAGAATATGTAGAATCGGCCAGGGATATTAATGCATTCTATGAAGCTTTTAAGGCGAGTCGAAAGGCAGATTATGCACTGCATTTATCAGCAGAAGAGAGAAAAATTGCAGAGCTATCGGCTGAACTATCTGATCTTAGAAGTCGTAAGTCAGAGATTATGCGACAAATTCAAGAGGATGTTAATGCTTATATTCGCTCTCGTAGTGCTATAAATTTACGGCAGATTAGCGAAATAAAACTCGCTTTTCAAGTTTATGGTAATGCACTGAATAGTGGGAGGGGAGATGTCATGGGCGCTAAAGAACGAATTAATGGTTTGCTGCCGACACTTGATCATCGAAATGCGATATGGTTGGCTGAATTTTTGCCACCGAGCGAATTTACGGTTGTTGAAAAGAAGAAATAATCTGCGTTCAATGCATCATAGCCATTCACATTTAAATTGATTATGGCGTTGATCATCGGAAATCTGCAGTGCTCATGTACTTTATACCGTTTTCAAAAAGTTTTGAGTAGTAAGACATCAAAATTCGAGGTGCGCAGTGTACACTTGTACATGAGCAACAGAGATATTGCAGAGGACTGCACTAATTGAAAGTTAGTGAAAATGGTATTAGTACACTCCGCGCTTTGATCCTCGATCGCCTTATACTCAAATTAAATGTGAGCAGCTATACATGCAGGATCACCCACGCCAGCGGAAAGCATTTTGAATCAATAAAAGTGTTAATCCGCTGGATAAAAGCGCAAGGCCAAAAAGTGGGGATAATGGCATGAGGGCAATCGGCTGTCCAACAAGGTATAAAAAGCTGGGAATCCAAAAGGGAATGAAAATAAGCAACGCTGTCATCTTTTTTTCAATTCCTGATGTTAAGCATAATGTCAACTGAACGCCAATTAATCCGAGCACGCATTGCATGTGATTAAGGCATAAGCCCCACATGGCCGCCATGTCGATGTGCATCAATAAAAGACCGATGGTTTGGCTAACTAAAAGTGGTATAGAGAAGGTTATAAGAATCGTTAAAAGCCGTGCGATCGTGTAGCCGTGAATGGTAAATCCTTCGCTCATCAGAAAGGAAAAACTGCCATCTGTGAAATCTTCTTCAAGACTGTGCATGACGATAAGTGTTTGAATGAATCCCCATAAGGCGAAGAAGGCAAGGATTCCTTGAGGTGGCAGAGGGCATTCGGCGTGTACGAGGCTGATCAAAAAAATCCCCACAAAGAATAAGACGCATGGTGGCCAAAATTGCTGTTTTTCATGTGCATAAAGGTAACGTGCAAGGGCAATGATGCGATTTGTGGTCATTAAGGGCTGGCGTCCTGAATTGTGTGAGTTTACGTTTTTTTGTTATTCCCGCGAAGGCGGGAATCTAAAGAAAAAAATCAAAAAAATAAGTTTGCAAAATTTAAACACACTGGATTCTAGCCTTCGCGGGAATGACAAGCTTTTTTAAAGCAATAAAAATTCAGGATCGATAACCATAAAGCCTTCTTCAACGTTAATGTCCAGAACGGCTTCTTCGTTAAAAGGTAGGGTAATGATTTTGTTATGCTCTTCGCTTTTTATATCAAAAAATTCGCCGGCGCCAAAATCTTGAACCCCTAAAATAGTGCCGTACGCTTTTCCTTGCTCATCCTTTACCATAAGATCAACAAGATCTTCGTGATAGTATTCATCGTCAGTCGGTTCTGGTAATTGATCACGCTCAATAAATAATTCGGTCCCGCGAAGGGCTTCTGCTTGATTGCGATCCGTCACGCCCTGGATAAAGGCAATGGCAGAATTTGGATTGGCTGCACGCACATTTGATAGCACATATGCGCGACCTTTTTCATCTTTGATGGCCCCGTAAGAGCCTATATCAACAGGATTCCCTGTATGTGTTTTTATTTTTACATGACCTTTGATGCCATGAGCTGCGACAATTTCACCGAGACAAACAGTTTTCATTTTATGTGACTTTCTTTTTTCGCGTTACTTTTGGTTTAATAGGCTTTGGATTGGCCTCTTCTATTTTTGTTTTAGCTTTTAAAATTTTCTCTTTAACTATGTTAGGCGAAATGGCCTTAACACGCGGTTCTTTTTTTGTTTTGACTAGCTTTTCAGCTGCTGTGTCTTCGGCAAAATCAATACCAAACAAAGCAGACAAATCACCATCGAATGGTGTTTCTGTTGCGCCAACAGGCAGAACACCAAGCTGCGTATTGTCCACCAAATCCATATGGTTTGTTTGTCTTAATATAAAAAGCGCTTCAGGGTTTTCGTCAAGTCGATTGCCAACACCATATAATACCGCGGCCACATGTTTGCACATCGTAGCATAATCAGGACAGGAACATTCTAGTTTTATTTCCTTTGGTTTCGGAAACATGCCCGTTTCTTTGCGTGTTATAATTTCCATTACGCCTTTGGAAAATTTACCCTGTAGTAATTCAATCAGTGATTCAATGCCACCGCTGCATTCTTTGACAAGCGATTTCCATTTTGATTCGGGTAAGGTGTCGATTTTGATTGAAACGTCATAGACACGCGATCCGCTGACCATCGCGGTGATTTCGCCTGGATTAATTTTTAAATCAATGACCGAGCCATTTCGTGCATAAGTACGACCGCGCGGCAAACGATTTTCATAGTCACTAAAAGATTCTAAATTAGTGCACCAGGATTTCCCCCAAAATGTTTTCGCAATCATACGCCCTTCGATGACGACAGGATTTAAGGTGCGACCCTGTTTTGTAAGTTTTGCTGCAAGCTTCTTTGCTTGCTCGCGACGCTCAGCCACAGACACATATTCGGGGAATCCGCCATAGCTTCCATATCGACTCATTTTACATTCCTTTTATGCGCATCCATTGACTTTTTTACCCATCACCCAGTGCGCGATGAATATCCAACGATACCACGTTCATTAATTCTTCATTGCTCATCTCTGTTAACAAAGTATCGCCGCCGCCTTGCAGCAAATCAGCTGCCAATGCCTTCTTTTGATTTATCATGGAATCGATCTTCTCTTCAATAGTTCCCTGACAAATAAATTTATGGACGAGTACATTTTTCTTTTGGCCGATGCGATATGCGCGGTCCGTTGCTTGGTTTTCAACAGCTGGATTCCACCAACGATCAAAGTGAATCACATGCGATGCATTCGTTAGTGTAAGGCCTGTGCCACCAGCCTTGATTGATAAAATAAAGAACGGTGGCCCTTGTTCTGTTTGGAACGCTTCGACCAATTTAGTGCGCTCTTTAATAGGTGTTCCCCCATGTAAAATAAGCCCAGATCTGCCAAAGACACTCTCTAGGTATGTGTGTAGCGCCGGGATGATTTCACGATATTGCGTAAAGATAAGCACTTTTTCCTGTTTGGCGGCGATGCTTTCACATAGTTCTTTTAGGCGTAAGAATTTTCCACTTTGGTGTTCGTCAAAGTCACCATGACCAAGCCATTGGCTGGGGTGGTTGCAAATTTGTTTGAGCCGCATGAGGTATGATAAGACCAATCCACGTCGCGCCATGGGATCTTGCGTTTGATCGGCGTCTTCTAGTTTTTGGGCAAGCTCTTGCACCGATTGTTGATAGAGCCCGATTTGGCTTTTGCTCAAAAAGCAATACGTATCGACTTCGGTTTTGTCAGGCAAATCAGCAATGATGGTTTTATCGCTTTTAAGACGCCGCAGGATGTACGGGCTGATTAGTTGACGGACACTTGCGAAAAAGGATTGCTCAGATCCCACGTCATCAGGATCTGTTTTTTTCTTTCCATACCCAGAGAACGCTTTGCTGGTACCAAGCAGTCCTGGCGCCACAAAATCAAACAGCGACCATAGATCGAGCAATCGATTTTCAACAGGGGTGCCAGTCAGGATGAAACGCACCTGGCTTGGGATCTTTTTTATGGCCAGCGTTTGTTTTGTGCCGGGATTTTTAATGCTTTGCGCTTCGTCACAGATCACGATATTCCATGCGACTTTATCGATCCACGGCAGTCTGTACACATTTGAATAGGTGGTAATCACCAAATCAATGCCAGCCAAGTTGGGCGCCTCTGCCTGTTTGAGGATATGCTGATCAGCGCTGGTTCCGTGTGCAATCCAAACGGTAAGCGATGGCGCGAATTTTGTAATTTCCCCCTGCCAGTTCCCTAAAAGAGACGCAGGCAAAATCAATAGATGCGGGCGCTGCACGGTCTCGGTGCTTTTTGCCAGCAAGAATAATGACAATACCTGAATCGTTTTTCCAAGCCCCATATCATCTGCAAGACAGCCACCCAATCGCAGTGTGTATAGCCACCAAAGCCATTGAACGCCACTTAGTTGGTACGGGCGAAGGGTCGCTTTAAGATCACGCGCGAGAATTGTCTGGACGGCTTTATCGGATGATTGATCAGGGCTTCGCAAATGATTGAGCGTTTCTTCAAGCCACGCACCTTCGACCACATTCGACCATGTTGCAACGCCTTCTGTAACGTCATCGATGCTCCGCCGACTGCTTGTGCCTGCAATCAATCGCAAACCTTCGGCAAAGGACAGTCCGTCACGCTTGACATGCCTGGCGACATCTTGCCAATGCGCTAAAACCTGCGATAGTTTTGATGGGTCTACCTCTACCCATTGGCCTTTGATTTGCACTAAGTTTTCTTGCCGGGCGATGATCTCTTGCAGTTCGGCATACGTTAAGCTTTCCCCATCAGGCAGTGAATAGCTGACATCAAAATCAAGTATTGCATTCATGCCAACGGCGCTTGCTGCTTTATTGCCAACAGAAATACTCACCTGTGGGCGTGGCGGATGCTTTGGTGTCCACCAATTCGGCACACGCACCAGAACGCCGCCTTCCTCGATCTGAGGGATGTCTTTCAAAAACGTATGTGCTTGATGCGGTGTCCACGCTTGCGGCCCAAAAATAGCTGATCGGTCAAGCAGATCTTTAATGAATGCGCTTTTCTCCGCGGCCTTTTGCACGGGAACCAGCAACGCCAGCAATTGTGCACGATTTTGATCCCCCGCATATTCTTTGAGCGCTTGCCCAAGGGGTACATGTTGCACGTTCGACGTCGTGGATAATCGTGTGGTGTAGGTTGCTAAAAAAGCAAATGGATGCGTTTGATTGGTTTTATTTTCGGCCAGATGAAAGCACACGCGGCCAACTTTATTCCACGCAGGGTTCAGTTGCGCAAGGTAATCGAAGAACGTACCGTTAAACGCGACAAGCTCTGTTTTGAGGGCAGCCACCATATCAATCCACAACGAACACAGCGTGCCGACATTAAGATATTCGCTGCCCAGCATAAAGGGCGTTTTGCTGTGCAATGCTGCCAATTCGGCGCTGGGGAGGGGGATATCAAAGTTAACGGGCAGGTCGGTATTCTGCCCAATGACGCGGCGCGCTTCGGCAATGAATAATTGACCCAGCATGTGCCAAAAGGTAACCGACGGAGCCTGTGGCGTTTTAATAGCGCCACTACCAAGGCGAATCAGCCCGCATGCATAGCCTGCATTAAAATAAGATTCCAACGTGATGGCTGTGCTGGGGGGGATGCGCTCTGTTTCATCGGCGTCGTGATACACGTATGGATGCCCGGCGGGCGATAGTGCCATGCTGAGCGTATGTGTTGACGATGGAGTGGCGGTTGCGTGTGTCATGTGTTGTTATTTTAGTGATTATTAATCGTATTTATAATGACTTTTGTTGTTTTTTGCAAATTATTAACCATTTATCACCAACCCAGCTCCTGTCATGGCGAATCCTCGAAGAGGATGTGGCCATCCATGTAGTTATTTAAATATCCTAGTAGTTATTTAAATGTCCTAGGTCGCCACGCCCTCGGGCGCGCGATGATGGGTGCAGTGCTGAAAATCACTTCTAATGGTTGATATGCCGTTATTTTAACGACTGCTTAAGCATGGTAAGTTCGTCAGAGGTCAATTTGGCATATTTTAGAATTTTAGCATCCGGCTCATTGTCACGCAGCATTTCAAGCGCAACTTCACGTTTTCCTTCAGCTAATCCATCATAAAACTTCTGATCCATACCTGCCTTATAATCACGTTCTTTTTTTAAGGCAGCCTCGTAACCCAGCAGCTCACCCTCTGTCCAATAAAATTGATTAAGCTCTTTATAGGCTTTTTCGATAACCGTATCTTCACCAATCAGCACTGCCAATTCCTCGGCTGTTACTTCCTCGGCGTATTTGAAAAAGTAGCACCATTTTTCGGTGATGTTGGTCAGCGCATTAATATCTTCTTTGGCTTTTTTGAATTTACCCAGTTCAAGAAATGTAAATGAAAAATCAGTTAGGTCATGCTCAAACGTATCGCGATCAAGGATGACATGATCGGATTTAAGGGCTTTTTTCTCTGGAAACATAACATAATCGGCAATGGCTAAAAACACCACTTCTTTGAGATTCTGATATTCGTCTCCGACATTTGCTTGGCCGCTATATGCTTTTGATGCGTAAAATTGCGCGCGTTTTTCAAAGCCTTTTGTCTTGGCCACTTGCATTTCGACAATATAGGTATTTCCATCTGTGTCTTTACAGAGGACATCGACGATACTTGTTTTTTTAGCAAAAATTTCAGGATCAAGGATTGGCTTTAAAAACGTTACATCCTCAATTGGTTTGTTTTCTTTAAAAACCAACATATCATTTAAAAAATGAATCAAAATGTCCTTGTTTTTTTCGGTGCCAAAAATGCGTTTAAATGCGACATCATTTTTTGGATCAAGCAATTTATTGGTGAATGTCATGTTTAACCTCTTCTTGTAGGGTGAAGTATATCACAAATAGAGATGAAAGTGAATCGTTCTCTTCTCCTTATTTTTAATACTACACTGCGTGCAACGAATGAACATTAAAAAAGGGCATCCGAAGACGCCCCTTTGAATGGTTAGGTATGGTTTGCTTACAGTGAAATACCGCAAGGTAATGTGATGGCGGTGCTGCCCGTGACTTTCAATGTTGTGCCTGCACCCATGATCAATGCAGCTGAGCTTAATTGAGTTGCCGCAGAAATTGAGAGTGTCGCTGTGCCAGCAAGTATTGTTTTGCCAGTGTATGTATTTGTTGCATGACTTAACGTTACCGTTTTTCCACCACTTGCGTCATCGATTGTAAGATCAGCTGCGCCGCTAATGAGGCCAGACGCTGTAACGCTATTCGTTGCAAGCAATTTTGCTGTATCTAAAGCAGTGGCGCTCATCGCAATTGGGTTAGCGATCGTGCCAGTATTCCCGGTAATAGCTGCATTAAGCACTGTGCCAGTACCAAGTGCAATTACACCAGTGCTGTCAGTTGAAGTGGTTCCTGCTGCAGTTGCGTTTGTTAACTCAATCGCTGTGCCAGAACCTGATACGGTCACGCCACCTGTACCTGTATTTGTAGAACTTAAGAGAAGCGTATTGCCACCTTTAACGGTCAGACCTGCTGTAAAGGCGACCACGCCGCTGATGGTTGACGGAGCAACGGCTGCCGTGTGTGTTTGTGTCGTGACAGCGGTTCCAGCAGATCCCCCTAATTTCAAACTATTATTAGCACTGTAGGCGGTTACAAGTGCACTAAAAGTTGAGATTGTTGAGCTTATCGTTGTGTCATAAATATTTGCAGCTACAACTTGTGCGTCATTCACAACAGTTGTTGAGTTGACTAGATAACTTTCAATTACAGACGCTGCATTGGTTGTGTCAAACGTACTTGCGGCACTAACAGTGACAGGGCTTGTAATCGTTTGAGCGGTCACTGTTGGCGTGAGTGTGCCGCCAGCCATGGTTAGTTTGCCTGCTGTACCGCTACCTGCCGCAGCTGATGGAATGTTATCGCCACTCGCGAATTGTAATGTCACATGTGGATTGACAGTTAAATTCGTATGTGATGCTGTATTTACAACACCGCTTACAAGTGCAACAATTGCTGGATTTGTGCCAGCGCCTGAGTTTGTTAATGTAAGTGTGTGTCCCGTTGTATCGGCAAATCCACTTGTATTATTGATCGTTAATAAATTTCCGGCTCCAGTATGGCCATCTTGAACATCTATGGTGCTATCGGCAGCTAATGTCATGCCTAACTTGACTGGCATACTAACTGCGTAATCAGCAGAGCTGCCCGTTGGAACTTGGAATTTACCACCGTTGAGCGTTAGTATTGCGCTACCGCCTGGTAATTGATTGGTAGCAGTGATTTGCATGGTACCGCCTGTAAGTTTGATGGATGATGCTGATCCACTGTTGTCAGCCGTAGGTGCGTATATACCTGCGCCTGTTTTTTCTAAGGTACGCGTACCGGTTAGCGCGCCGGATGATGTCAACGTATTGCCACTGCTGTCTACTTTTAATGTGCTGTCCGTTTGTAATGTCAGTGGATTTGCGAGTGCCATTGTTGCTGTTGGTTGGAATGTGCCGCCAGCAAGGGTAATTGCTGGGGTAAATGAGCCAGGAACATTAGCTGGGAGTGCAATTTGAACAGTACCATTTGAAACAGTTAATGATTGTGATGCCGTAGTATTGTTAAGACCGCTTAACACAAGGATACCCGCACCATTTGCATTCAAACCATATCCACCAGCTAGCACACCGGCAAGTGTCAGCGTTGTGTTTCCATCAACACTCACATTGCCGCCGCTGGCACCAAGTGTGATTACTTTAGCGGTCGCGATAGCACTGTTAGCGACTGCTGAAAGTGTTGATAATGTGCCACCATTCAGTGTGAAGACTGGTTGTGTTCCTGTAAAGGTAGTTCCGCTATCTGTGCCACCACCACCTGGTATTTCTTTAGCGAGTGGATCTGATATTTGGTACGTTATGTGACTTGTGCCGGCAGTGCCCGTGCCAACAGTGATTGTTGTATGACTGGAAGAGTTATCAGTAGCTGCAGTGCTCGGGCTCGCATACTGTGTGAAGGCGACAATACCATTTGTTGCGCTGCTTGCTGTTGAGTTTTGTAGTGTTAGGGCATATCCTGTTGTATCGGTAAATGACGGAACAATTTCTAGTGTAGACGAATCACCAACGTCAATTGTGCCACCAGAGGATCCAATATGCAAGCTTACACTCGCTGGAACAGTAGCTTGAGTATTGTTTGCAGGTACCTTTAATGTACCTCCATTTAAGGTTAAGACTGGCGTTGATGTCGCAGGTAAGTTATTTGTTTTCGTAAATTGCAATACACCATTTGCTGAAACAGTGAGCGATGTTGTTGCAGCACTGTTGTCTTTTCCATCCGCCAATATGACCGTACCTGCGCCGCCAGTACTGTCGATGGTTAATGTGTTTCCACCCGTCATGCCGGCGTCAAGGGTTACTATGGTTGCGTTAGCATCAAGTATGCCGTTGCCTGTGCCAACAGTAAGTGCTTTACCAAGTGACATGTTGGCTGCCGCTTGTAAAATACCTGCATTTTGCAAGGTTAAGCTGCCGCCAGGTAAATAAGAAGTGAGCAAGCTAGTGCTGCTTGCGCCAAGTTTAAGTGTAGAAGCGGTACCATCAACAAGGATATTTGTGTGTGAATTTCCAGATTGATTTGCATCTAAATACACTGTTCCTGAATTAACAGTGAGTGTGTAGCCCGTCGCGTCAGTAATTGCACCTGTATACGTAAGTATGCCCGTCGTAGATCCAATGGAGCTATTTGCAGCCATGGTCAGGCCCTTGCTGGAAGTGTAACCTGCTGAGGCAAGTAATTTACCACCACTCAGTGTAAGCGTGCCACCAGGGATTTGGGTGTCAGCTGTGACTGAAACCGTACCATTAGTGATAGTAAGATTTGTAGCAGTATCTGCACTATTATGAGTGCTGCCAGTATTTGCAAGAACAAGTGTTCCGGCGCCTGTATGAATCAATGTGTTTGCAGTAGCTGTTGAGCTGCCTCCAAACGTTAAGTTTGAACTGATTTTTCCATTTAGTGTAAGCGTGCCGTCAGTTTTTATTGTGCTTGTGCCATTTCCGGCGCCAGAAATGTTGTTTAATTTAATGTCTGGTGCAATTGTTGCGCCGGTAGAGGCATCATAAAGCGTCGTCCCATTGCCCAGTTGTACGGTTCCTACAGCGGGAATTATACTTGCTGTTGCTAATTGAATTTGTAACGTACTTGTTCCTGTTAGATTTGTTCCGCCTGTATATGTGTTGGCAGCGGCGCCATCTAATACAAGTGTGCCTGTCCCATCAACTTCTAGAATTGCAGCTGCAGCTGAAAATTCAGAAAGCACACCTGTTGATGTAAGTACATATGATGATGAAGTGGTATCAAAAACAACTACTTTTGAGGTGGCATCACTTGCGCTGGCATTTAACTGAATTGCGTTAGGAAGGGTGATGGTTGCAGTGGCTTGTAATTTTGTGCCGCCAGTCATTGTTGTAACCGAAGTGTTACCTGAGCCACCAAGAGCGTTGCCAACCTGTAGGGCCAAGATACCAGCTGTTACGTTTGTTGCGCCAGTGAAGGCTGGTTGAAGGTTCGTTGCGAGGGCTGCGGTATGACCTGTTACTTGAGAAGTTCCATCATCTAGAATTGAGTTATCATTATTAAGTAATAATGTACCTGTCCCTGATTTTATAAGCGTACCACCACCTGAAATTTTGGTGTTGACTGTAAAAATAGCAGTCGACTCAACGTCAACAGTTTTGCTTGTTGCATGCACCGAACCCATCGTTGCAAAGCTTGCGATGATCGCCGCGCATTGTGCCCAAAACTTTGGGGAAAGCCGTGTGTCTTTCGTGATTGCTGTTGTATTACCAAGGTGAATTAACCGTGTTTTATTTATTATACTCATGATCACATAATCCTTTTTAAAAAAATAAATATTCCTGATAACACTAGAATAAATCGAATTTTCTTAAAAATTAGTAAAGATGACGGATAATTTATTTGATTTTCGTTTTTATTTTTGCTAGGGGGGCGTAAAAGAATATGGCAGAAACACATTAAATCTGCCATCATCGCCATGGCGAATCCCGCAGGGGGGTCTTCTTTGTCATCTTCGTGCTCCCACATTGTCATCTTCGTGCTCCCACATTGTCATCTTCGGACTCGATCCGAAGATCTCTACACGTGGAAGCGCATGTGCCCAGGCTATTTACCCGAAGCCAGCCCTGCTTGCTGCAAGATATCAGTGGATCGTTTTGCCAGCACAGGGTTTGTCGCTGTTTTTCCTTTTTTAGCTTGCATAACGGCGAGCTCGGCATTTTCGAGCACCCATGCTTCTTCTGCCAAACACGCCGCAGCGTTTCCAGCTTCGTTTAGCTTGCCATAGGCTGATCCCATCAAGCGCCACGCAAACGTGTTATCATGACGTTGCTCGGTTATCTTGGTGAGATGTTCAATGGCTTCATGCAGTTCAGCAGCACTGGCAGAGGGTAATTCTGTCAACGCATGCGCCAACATCAAGCGCACACTATAGGATTGCGGACGTTTCTTGATCGATTCGCGTAGATACGGCAATGCCTCGGCGATTTGCCCTGTTTCAAAACAAAACTGCCCTTTCAGTTCAAGAAAATACGGATCATTCGGAAATTCAGCCAGTAATTCATCAAGCTTGAGTAATGCATCGTGCGCTTTTTGGCTGCTTTTCCCATTATTGTACTCTGCAATTAAACGTGCATACCGTGCAGGCGTGCTTTTATCCGATGGCGGATAGTCACGATTCACGTCGTTTCGTTTTTTTAAGAACCCAATTAACTTGGCTTTAAGTCGTTGGAATTGGTGTTCATAGGCTTCGGGAACTTTGAAATCTTTGGATTGCTGGTCTTGATACAGACGTACTTTTGCTTTTCGTTCGGGCGAGAGGGGGTGCGTTTGCACGTAAGGGTCTTCGTGCCCTGTTGTATAATGTGCGCCGAGCATATCAAGAAATTCAGCCAAACCTGACACAGGCCATTTTTTAGCATTCAGATAATTCAAAGCGGATGCATCTGCGGAATCTTCTTGTTCGCGGCTATGTTTCAGCAGCGATCGTTCAAACACTTGCGCACCGCCCGCAAGACCTGCCATAAGTGGTCCCGGATTTCCAGATAAGAGTGAGGCCGCGCCGCCCAATAGAACTGATGCGACAGCCGGAACAGAAGATTCCGCAATGGCCGCCGATGCTTTTGCCATATGTCCGCCGGCGATGTGCCCGGTTTCGTGCGCAAGGACGCCCAATAATTGCGCGGCATTTTTGCATTTCATGATCAACCCTGTGTAGACAATGATAATGCCACCAAAGGTTGCGCCCGCGTTTAACTCCATACTATTAAGTAAGTACACTTTTGGATGAATGTGAATGCCGGCGACGGTAAATAATTCTTGCAGCCAGCCTTCGAGCGCGGCTTCGACTTCGTCATCCGAGATAAATTGCGGCTCTGTGTTTTGTGCATATAGGTCGCGTACAGAATGTGTGTGGATAAGGAACGCACATAAAAGGATGATAAAGAATTTTTTAAAAGAACGGATCATATATTTCCTATTACCATTTCTGCCCTACTGTCATTCCCGCACAGGCGGGAACCCAGCCTTATTTATACTATCTTAATAATACTATTTTAATCTACGTTTTCCTGGATTCCCGTCTTCACGGGAATGACAGTAGGGTGCGCGGGAATGACAGTAGGGTGCGCGGGAATGACAGTAGGGTGCGCGGGAATGACAGT
>JAZKAK010000003.1:0-85172 GCA_040389165.1 Pseudomonadota bacterium | reverse complement strand
AGCCTGACATAGTATGCGCAATTTGTGCAGGGGGCGGTTGCTCGAACGGTTACGTAACCCAACCCCCACACAAAGTTATATTGCGTATTCGCGTTATAATACCTATTCAGTGGCGTTTAAAAATGAACTTGGTCCGATTTTTAAATTATCAAATGGATATTCGATTAAACCCGACGTCGGCTTGCAATTAAATGGTTCAAAACAAACCAAGCTTAACGAACAAAATGCAGGAATTTATGCACAAAATTACAAAGCATCCACTGCACAAGATGGTGAAATTTATGGCGGTATCGGTGTGCGCAAGCAATGGAAGGGTGAAACGTATGAAGGGAAAATTACGTTAAAATACGAAGTCGGACAAAAATCAGGAAATGGCAAAAGCAGCACGACGATTTATACAGCGATAATGCCATCAGGCGTGTCGTCAACAAGCACAAAGCCCGGTCTGTTTGCGCACTATATCAATCTGTATGGATCACTGTTGAATATGGAAAGTAATTGGAAATTTGTACCAGGTGTCACAGTTACTCTGCAAAAAGGGCAACGGAGTGTGTCGGGTACACTTAAATTTGAGCATCGGTTTTAAAAGGATTCCTTGGGTTCTTGTGCTTTTTGTGTATTCCCCGGGCTCCGACACGGGGATCTCTACATAATACCGTTTTCAAAAAGTTTTGAGTAGTAAGACATCAAAATTCGAGGTGCGCAGTGTACACTTGTACATGAGCAACAGAGATATTGCAGAGGACTGCACTAATTGAAAGTTAGGAAAATGGTATAATAACGATCATGAAAGTTGACTATTCTCCATGTGCGTGCGGAATAGTCAGCTGGAAAAAGCCACATGAATTATGCCGAAGGGCGTTCTGTAAATAAAATTGGACGGTGATATATCAAATTCTCCAAAGTATCACGCACAAGTTTTGGATTATTTTTCCTCAAAACATCCCATAGAAATGTTGTAAGCGAGCCGTTGACAGCAACCGAATAATCAGTGGAGCACTCTTCAAGAAAATCATCCCCTATTTCTGTGAGATTATTACTTTCAATGACCAGAGATTTTAAGCTCATGCAATCAAAAAGAAAGTAAGCGCCAATTTGTCTGACACCACGGTGAACACATAAAGATGTTAATCTATCACAGCAATTAAGGAAAGAATCCTGAATTTCAGTGAGCTTTGGTGGAATGTCAAAAAATGCTAAACTAGAGCACTCGAGAAGAAAAAAATTGCCAATTTCTGTGACATCCCTTGTAATGACAACAGATGTTAATTCTGAGTAATGATACATAAAATAGCCACTTATCTTCGTTAGATTTCTGCCGATTACAGCAATCCGCTTTACGGAATCTGGAATGGAATTTCTGAATTTATCAAGACGACTGGTATCTTCAAATGCCTGCTCATTATCTCTCTTTCTGTCTAAGAATTGATCCTCATCCTCATTATCACCTCTCTCAATCTCATCACATCCCTCGGGGTAATAGGCACCAAAAAATCTTCCCGTCTTCACCGCATCACCAAAATCAACAACCAGCGTTAACTCAGGGCGAGTTTTAAATACCTCATGAATTTGCAGTTTTGTCTTTTTCCATGTTGCTTCTTGCGTTGTAAAATGCGCATCCACAATAATAAATGTCTGGTCTTTTTGGAGCCTTTTCAGCGCCTGTTCCAATGTCACATAGCGTTGTACGTGGGTGTGTAAAAACGTACTAGCTTGCTCTGCATTAGGAGCATTAAAACGTGATTCATAAGATTTCATACAGGTTAGTATATGCAACACTGCTGCTGACGGGACCTCGATACACTTAACTGCTGCTGACGGGACCTCGATACACGTAACTGCCTCGATTTGTAGCGATAGGGTTGGTTCATTAAAGGTATCTGCTTCTGACGGGACCTCGATACACGTAACTGCCTCGATTTGTAGCGATAGGGTTGGTTCATTAAAGGTATCTGCTGGCAATTCCCTTTGAGGAATATTCTTAAAAAACGGGTCTAAAAAAGGGGGCATTGGTCTTTGTTTCATAAGATAGCCACCGGTTTTTCTATGAACGGTCTCTGCAATGAGGGCTGTAATAGTTGTGCGCTCCTCCTTCGTTCGTACGAAAGACAGGATTTTTTTTACGGTTTCCGGTACAGGCATATCCGTGATAACCGCTGTGGCATAGGAATCAATACAAAAAGATATTGCGGAATTACGGAAGGGTGTGCTTGCTTCGTTTAGATTCATTAAACTGGAAAAATCATCAAAAAATTCCATGAAGTAACCGACTAAACTGAGATCATTTGTCCACGTTTTGGTTCTAACCGTTGCAGCTTTGCCAACAGATTCACCCACTGCACCGTCAGCGCATCGCCGCTTGAAGGCGGGGTTGCTTTGTTCAGCATTTTGCTCAGTATCTTGCTCAGTATTTTGCTCATCATCTTGCTTAACGTCTTGTTCTTGCCGTTTTCTCCGACCTGTATTCATCGTTAAGTCTTGTACAGGCGCCTGTCCTGACGTCAGAGTGTGTGCAGCTTTGCCAACAGATTCATCTTTAGTACTGTCAGCCGCGTACCCTTGTGTGTTCATAAGGCAAGCTGTTAAAAAGCCAGTCAATATGTTTATTTGATAAAATTTTAACTTCATTGTGTGTTTTTTCTGTTTTATTTTTATTATTTATACACGGCTCAATGTAATTGATCAACGGCGAAGTCAAAGTGGTGTTTCTGTGCGCCTGTAAAGTCATAGTCAGTGGGGCGTCGACCCGGGGATCTCAACCTCTTAGCGCGGAATTACGCCGCCATGTCATCCTCAATCTTCGCCACGCGCAGAATATTTGTGCCACCTGCTTCGCCAAAAGGTACACCCGCCGTTACAATAATGTTTTGCCCCAGCTCGGCAAATTGTTCAATGTGTGCCCAGCGACACGCCGTCGTAACCATCTGAGAAAAGCTATACACATCCTCCACCACAACCGCATGTACGCCCCACACAAGTGTCAAGAAACGTGATGTCGCTTGATTCGGTGTCAACGCAACAATCGGCGATGCCGGGCGCTGACGTGCAACACGTAATGTCGTCATGCCACTTTCCGAAAAGGTCACAATCGTTGCAATATTAATGGTGTATGACACTTGACGCGCCGCCTCTGCAATTGAATCAGTCACGGTATCAGGTGCTGTTGTGTGTGACTCATTTAAAAACTTGCGATGCAGCGGATCTTGTTCTGTTCGGTGAATAATGCGATCCATCATGGAAACGGCCTCGACCGGATACTGTCCTGATGCGGATTCACCCGATAACATGACCGCATCCACACCGTCATACACAGCCGTCGCCACATCGGATGCCTCGGCACGTGTCGGCGTTGGCGCTGTAATCATCGATTCCAACATCTGGGTTGCAACAATAACAGGCTTGCCAGCGAATCTGCAGCCACGAATAATTTGACGCTGAATTGACGGCACGTCTTCAGGCAACATTTCAACACCCAAATCACCACGCGCAACCATAACACAGTCAGACAGTTCGATGATTTGCTCTAAGTTAACAAGCGCCATTGGTTTTTCAAGTTTTGTTATCACCTTAGCACGTTTCGCGATGATCTCTTTTGCTTCCAGAATATCTTCGGGGCGTTGCACAAAAGAAAGGGCAATAAAATCAACACCAAGACTTAGCGCGTATTCCAGATCAACATGGTCTTTTTCCGTGAGGGCTGAAATTGGCAACATGACATCGGGTACATTGACGCCTTTACGATTCGAAAGATCTCCGCCGGTAATAACCTCTGTTATCGCATGATCCGCTTGAAAAGACAGGACTTTTAATTCTAATTTTCCATCATCAAGCAGCAATGCTGTGCCAACGTTAAGTGCATTAAAGATTTCAGGATGCGGAAGATTTACACGTTCGATCGTGCCCGGGACTGTATTTAAATCAAGGCGGAACGTCTGCCCCTTTTTAAGATTAATCTTACCATCGTTAAAAATGCCCACACGTAATTTAGGCCCTTGCAGATCGGCAATAATGCCAATTGGCCGGTTACGATTACGTTCAATTTCACGGATGATGCGTACTTTTTCTTTGTGATCGTGATGAAGCCCATGTGAAAAATTGAGACGAAAAATATCAGCGCCGGCTAGAAAAAGTGCTTCAATCTGCTCAAATGTGCACGACGAAGGGCCAAGCGTGGCAATAATTTTAGCATTACGATTACGACGCATAAATAAAAGACCTTAACATATGAGTTTCACCATACTCATCGCATTTCAAAATCTTAAAGCCAAAAATCAACATTTTGAGATGTAATGGATATAACAAGTCTACAGAAAAAAAAGGGCGGCGCAAGGGGGAAAATGCGAGTCGCCTGCGATTAGAAACAGACACGGAATGCATTATTATGTGTATCTTACCTTGTAAATTTTAGAATATTACCTATATTGTTATGTGTGCGTAAATATTATTAAAAAGTATTTATATGAAAATTAATTTAAAATACTTTGTTTTGACAGCGTTCATTCCACTTTCTCTGCAGGCATCTGTAGGATCTACCGAAGATTCTTTTGATAATGAATGTGTCGCGTTAAGTTTAACTGTTTCATCGCTTGATACTACGAATGAGTCCGTCTCTTCATCTCCCGCTACTTCTGTTGACGTTAAAAAAACGTATTCATTTTTATCATTTAAAGAGGCTCGGCACCTGTGGTGCTTGATGCCTGGTCAGAAATATCAAGATCATGCGCGATTCAATCTACGTCGTTTTATTAGCGATGCAAAGGAAGAATCGTATGATGTACAGAATAATGGCTGCCTGTTCGATATCGCTCTTAAATCAGCTGATCAGTTGTGGGAACGCGGTAACGAAAAAGATAAAGAAATTGCGTTAAGCTATTTTGCTTGGAATTATTTTGTTTCCAATTCCATAAATATACCTCATCAAAAAGGTTGTGTTATTGAGGTTTCAGGTGATACATCTGTGACGAGTAACTGCCATTAAGTTAAAACGTTCCTGCTATATCACCATGGCGAATCCCGCAAAGCGCTGTATGGCCATCCAGTTGGCTGTTTTCATGGATCACCATGGAGCTGGCGCTCCTCGTGATGACGGCGGATAGACTGTGCAGTTCCTTAACTTAATGCCAGTGCCATGGCTAGTAACGTGCGTGAAACATATTGAAGAAGTTTCTTGCACCTCGATACATGTTATCTGTTCGGGTAGTTATGATATCAATGACTTGAAATGAGTATACATGCAAAAAATTCTGCTCGTCCTATTACTGCTGTTTTCAGCCGAGGCAATTGCTTCGGTTGACAAACCAGTCCCCGCTAAAATTGCGGCAGTCCCCGTTAAAATCGCGCTTGAATGGTTTCTTAATCCGCATCATGCGCCTTTTATTATTGCGCACACAAACGGCTACTTTGCCGAAGAGGGGCTCGATGTTACCTTCTATCCCGCCAATGGTTCGCAAGAAGGCTGCCGACAAGCCCAGCAGGGGAGCGTTGATTTTGCCATCACGCACGAACCGCAGGTTTTAATTTTAAACGCCAAGGGAATGCATCTTAAGACCGTGGCTGTGATCATTCCTGAAACGCTTGAAGTTATTCTAAGTACTGTCCCGCTCAATCCGTTGACAGAAAAACCCTGTGAAAAACCATGTGAAAAAAAGTCATCACCATTGGCAGGAAAAACGATCGCGCATGGCAGCAGCGGTGCGGGTAGCCTGACGTTTTCGGTGATGGATCAGTTTTTAAAAAGCCAGAATTTAACCGAAGATGACGTCACTCTTATCATGGCAAAAAATTGCCTGGTGAGCGGCTTTATCGCTGGCCAGATTGATGTCGTCTTTAATATCTATCGAACGTATCAACTGCATGATATCAAAAAACACATGAAACGCCCGTTTTTTGTGTACGAGCTACAAGCGTTTGGCGTGCCTTCTTTTGCGTCGATGGTGCTTGTGTGTGGGGCAACTGTGCCAGCAGAAATACGTCTAAAAATGAGGTGTGCCTTACAAAAAGCAGTTGCGTTTATTCTTGAAAATCCAGATGCGGCCTATGAATGCGTGCGGCTGTACCGCCCTGAACTTGACACAACAGAAAACAAGGACGTGTGGCCATCGGTGCATCCCGCCTTCGCAAAAGATGTGACGCCTATGCCATCGACTACTGCATTAAAGGCTTTTCTACAGTTAAGTTAAGACGTTCCTGCTATCGTCATGGCGAATCCCAAAGGTGTGTGGCCATTCAGAACTTCTCTGGATTACCTTCGGGGGCTCGTCATGACGGTAGAAACGGCGGGTTAACCCGCATCTTCCGTAATCACATCTTCGCATCGCACACATATCTCGTTATGCAGACGCTCTGAATTTGCTTCGCCAACCTCGGGCAACACGCGCCAGCAACGTTGGCATTTTCCGCCCTCTGCCACATTTACAACGACACCAATTCCGGGAACATCCTCTAACTTAACAGCTCCCGCTGGTGCTTGCGCAAACACAATTTCAGCAGCAGATGTGATGCATAGCTCTGCCAAATCAAGCCCCTGTAAGCACTGCGCTTTTTCAGCAGAAATATACAACGCCACATCGCCTTGTAAACTTGACCCAATCGTTTTGGCGGCACGTTCAATTTCAAGCGCCGACGTAATGACGCGTCGTATATCACGAATGGCATCCCATCGCACTGCCAATACTGGCTGATGCCACGTCGCGGGCAATTTTGGAAACTGAGACATGTGAATGCTGGTTTTATCTGCAGCACCTGTTTGCGTTTGATATTCTTGGTACGCATCCTCGGCCGTAAAGCTAAGCACTGGCGCCAACCAATGCGTTAGGCACATAAATACTTGATTCATCACGGTCCGTGTTGCGCGACGACGGATTGAATCGATACCATCGCAATACAGTGAATCTTTGCGGATATCAAAATAAAACGCTGACAAATCAACCGCACACAAATGATGCAAAGTCATGTAGAATCCTGAAAAATCAAACGCTTCAATCGCTGACTGGTGTGCGGATTCAACTTCTTTTAAACGATGCAAAACCCATTGTTCGAGCAACGGCATCTGATGTGAATCGATTGCTTCTGCCTCTGAAAAACCATCAAGGGCACCCAATAGATAGCGCAACGTATTACGGAAACGACGATAGATGTCTTCTTGGTGTTTAAGAATCTCGTTACCAATACGCAAGTCTTCGGTGTAATCTGAATTCACGATCCACAGACGCAACATATCCGCGCCATATTTTTGAATGACTTCGGCCGGGGCGATGATATTGCCAATCGATTTTGACATTTTGTAACCGCGTTCATCCAACACAAATCCATGTGTGACAACTTTTTTATAAGGCGCAACACCGGTCGTTCCGCAGCTTTGTAGCAATGAGGATTGAAACCAACCACGATGTTGATCGGATCCTTCGAGGTATACATCTGCCGGCCATTGTTGATCAGGATTATCACGCAAAACAAAGGAATGTGTGCACCCACTGTCGAACCATACGTCTAAGATGTCGTTAATTTTCTCATAAAGGTCAGCGTTATAATCCGCGCCTAAGAAATAGGCCGCATCATTTTTGAACCAGACATCGGCACCATCAGCTGCAACAGCATCCACAATACGCGCATGAACAACTGGATCACGAAGCGGCTCGCCTGTGCTTTTGTTCACAAAAATCGTCATCGGTGTTCCCCATGCACGTTGACGCGATAGGCACCAATCCGGACGCGATTCAACCATGCTTCTAATTCGGTTTTTACCAGAAGCCGGGAACCATTCAACACCGTCAATTGCATCAAGCGCTTTTTGACGAAGATTCGTTGTTTCCATCGATACAAACCACTGTGCCGTTGCACGGTAAATCAACGGAGCCTTTGATCGCCATGAATGTGGATAGCTGTGCTTTAGTTTAGAGGTTTGCAAGAGCGCGCCAACATCCGTTAACGCGGCAATCACAACAGGATTCGCTTTAAAGATATGCAGGCCAGCAAATAGCGGTACGTGTTCGTAATAAGTGCCATCACCCTGAACTGTTTCTGGAACAGCAATGCCAAATTTCTTGCCGACTTCAAAGTCTTCAATACCATGACCTGGCGCCGTGTGAACAAGACCTGTACCAGCATCAACGGTGACATGATCACCGGACAAAAATGGTACATCAAAATTATATCCCTTTTGGGCATCTTTATGTCCACGCCATGGGTGCGCGCATAGTGTGCCTGCCAGTTCGTGGCCGACGCATTTAAAGATCACCTCAAAATCATCTAGCCCAACCGCTTTGCAGAACGCAGGTGCTAAATCGTTAGCGACCAAAAACTGACGACCAGCCGTGATGAGATCGGTTGTTTGATTTGATTTGATAACGACGTATTCGATTTCATCGCCATACGCAATGGCGCGGTTGCCTGGGATTGTCCATGGCGTTGTCGTCCAAATAACAGCGGAAACGTCCGTTAGTGCGGCGATTTCTGTTTTGACAATGTTAAAGGCAACGTAAATAGAATCACTGGTGTGGTCTTTGTATTCGACCTCGGCATCCGCAAGTGCTGTTTTCTCGACAACGGACCACATAACGGGGCGAAGACCGCGGTACAACGAACCATTCATCAGGAATTTACCAAGTTCAGCCACAATTTTAGCTTCTGTTTCGAATGCCATGGTCGAATAAGCGTTATCAAAGTCGGCGATAATACCTAGGCGTTTGAATTCGGCTTTCTGAATTTCGGTCCATTTTGCGGCAGACGCACGGCATTCACCCCTGAATACAGTTGGGTCAACCAAGTCTTTGTTTTGGCCTTTAGCGCGATATTCTTCTTCGATTTTCCACTCAATTGGCAACCCGTGGCAATCCCAACCCGGAATCATGCCCGCGTCAAACCCATTCATTTGGTATGTTTTATTGATAATGTCTTTTAAGACTTCGCTAAGGGCATGCCCAATATGAATATTTCCGTTTGCATAAGGCGGGCCAAATGCCATGACAAATTTTGGCAATCCCTTACTTTGCGTGCGGAGCTGTTGGTACAAGCCGTCAGCTTCCCATTTTGCGAGAATTTCAGGTTCACGTGCGGCGAGGTTTGCGCGCATTGAAAAATTAGTTTTAGGCAAAAAAACAGAAGTCTTATAGTCCATGAATGGGTCTTTTAAATGATGATATTATGACAATTTAGCAATTTTGGTGAGATTTGTATATGGAATCTATAATAGAAGAATCCTGGCGCACAATTAACGTGCAGTAGCATGAAAAAATGTTGTAGCAACTACTAAAAAAGCCGTCAAATTCGTTCCCTCAACCCTGTCATCTTCGGACTCGATCCGAAGATCTTTACACGTGGAAGCAAATATGCATTGTCGTGAAGTTGTAAAGTCATCAGTGTTTGGGCTTCTCTCTTCACACACTTGTTGTGACACTTTCCCCTTCAGCTGCTGCAGTCAAATTACCACCTATGCGCTTGTTGAAAGCGTGCAGCGCTGTTTCTTCGGGTAGAATTTGAATCCATGGCTTTACGCCAAAGAATGCAGCAAAAGCAAACCGCGCTCTAGTGCTAAATCTAATAACGCGATGCACTGTTGATTTAATACCCGTTTCGCGGTTTTCTGGAAGGTGCCCGTCTGTTCCCCACATCAGCATGTCGCCTGCATTCACTACTAATATGTCAGATCCGCCGCCTACACCATGCCAAGAACCGTCTCTTGCTTGAAGCTGAAGCCCAGGTTCTGTCGCAAATAAAAGTGAGAATGCGCTAATATCTGTGTGCTCAAGATTGACTACTTCACCGATGCAATCGCTGGCTTCAGCTAAAGCAGGATAATGCAGAATTCTCACAACACTCGAGTGTAAGTTTAATTGAGACATCTTTTCAACACTATCTATGCCTTGCGAGCGAAGTCTTTCTGGAAGCTGAAAACCTTCCTTTGCATACTCTTGATCGATCATTCGCGAAAGCTGTATTTTTATAGTTTCCATGTCAGAAAAATAGCTCTTTGTTTCGTCGCTGATGCAATCAGGTAATTCATGTCCTGCTGCGTCGTGATAGTATTCCATTTTATTTTGTGCTGCGGCACCCTCGGCTCTTTCGGCTGCGTACGGGTAGTATCCCAGCGCATTGCTAGCTGGATCATTCTTAAAATATTTCTGCATTTTATATTCGTCAGAGCTGCTGTAAAATTCTTCCCAGTCCTTTGTAAGGCTGGTTGTATCAATTCCATGATTTTTAAAAAGAGCAAATCCTGTTTTTCTAAGGCTTTCAAGAAACTTCTCCGATGCATCTGGGCTTTGAAGATCAATAATTGAAACGTGCGTGCTGTTTGCCGCAGATGCAGATAATGACCCCTCTGTAAATTCTGCTGCAAATGTTACCGGGAACAGTGTGCATGAAATAGCGATGATATATAGTAGTGCGGTCTTTAGTTTGCTCATAAAATTACTCCTGAATGATGTTTAAAGAAAATAAAACAGTGTAGTATGAATAACTCTTTTGAAGAGGTCTGTCTATCGATTGGTAGTTGAATTTTCTCTTCATTTTCTTAACGTAAATAGCATGCCGCCAATTGTGGAAAGAATGCTTTGATTGCCTGTGTTTGATAGGCATCCAAATCGCCTCTCAGACGTGCATCACTTAACACACATTTTATTTTTTTTATTTTTTTTTGAGCAGTAGTAACTATATGTTTCGCATGCCTTAATTGAAAGGCTTCAAAATACCACACGATACTTTCTATGCATTGCAGGTCTCCGTATATCGTATCTCCTAAAGCAACATAGGCCCTTTCTAAAAGCTCTGTGTCATTGAGATGGCATGCAATATTAAGGGCAACGTTGTAATAATGTGTCTGAATTTTGTATTCATGATTCGCATGCGCATCTCCTAACGTAATATAGGCTTTCGCAATGGCTCGTGGATCCATCGTGGTTATTGTTCGTGCGAGCTCTCTTGCAAGTCTCTTGATTGTTTTTGTGGGTTTCATGTCGTTGGAATAGTGGCATGTGGGATACGTCCAATTAAGATAGGTCCACTCGGGTTCCCAAGTGAATTGATTTTGCGTTAATTCATCATCACTCACGTCGATATCCGCACACGTGGCGTCAGTTGGTTGAAATTCGGTGGCCTCTGGATTAAAGACGAATGGCTTTTTTTCGGCGGCATCTGTTGTTATTTTTACGTTCTCCACCTCATTCAGTTCTGTTGCGTTGAGCAGTGTGAGCATATAAATACTGAGCAGCATTATTTTGAGAGCGTTTGTAGTGATAGTCAAAAACATATTTTTTTCCTGGTTATGAATTGTGCGTACATTATATGTGCAATATCTTATAAAATTGAAGTGTTTTTTAGCAAAAATGATGAGTTTAACGCAGTGTGTACGTTTTCCACTCTGTGCATTGCCCGCCGGGCGTGATCCAGCTGCCATTAAGGCAAGGAACTGCATAGTCTATCCGCCATCATCACGAGGAACCTAAGGTAATCCAGAGAATTTCTGAATGGCCGTACACCTTTGGGGCTCACCATGACGATAGAAATTGTACATATTCCTGTAATTTTATTACGCTCAAACAGTAGTGTGTGACGTCCGAGGATGACAAAGAATGATAGGCAGTGAAGTAATAGACCGTGAAGTAATAGACTGTGAAGTAACAGACCGTGTGCATTTTGCCTTAAGGATAAGCAGCATATTTCGTTGCGAGTTCCATCCATTCAAGGTGTCGCTGTGCTTTTGCCATGGCGGCATAGTCATCTGGTTCGATAAATTTGTCGTAATGGCCAGGGCCTTTATCTAAAAATACATTTTTAGCCGTTGGTGATGTTAAAATTACGGTAGCTAAGTGCTTTTCGCTTGTTCCTTCAGGATAATTCACAAGGACCTGATCGTAACTATTTTTATTACGAATTATAAGGTCGAGTGGTGTTGGACCATAAGCTTCGCCGTTTGAAAAAACAAAGACATTTAGGTTATTAATGATCGCCCACAATTGTGTATAACTAGAATCACATGGCAACCATCCACTTAATTCACCTGGACATCTTGCAAACTGTTCCATTTCATTCGCAAGTGCATTTGGGGCAAGTTCAGCAGGAAGATCATGCAGCGATGTAACTATTTCTAAACGTTTCAACTTGAGTTGTTGATCCACGTGAACTTCCATTTGACCTTTCTTGCTATTAAAATCATCCCATAACGCTGCAATTTCATCTGCTGTTTCTTTATAGTCAGTATCTGTGATATGGCTGATAAATGTGCATATTGTTTGGCAAATATCATTTATAAAGTTAGAATAGCCATGAATGCAAAGGCCATCTATGGAAAAGGCATCAGTATTTCCGGGAAGCATATCTGGTCCTATAAAATCTTTTAGTTTTTCAATCATTAACTTGTATTTTCCAGCTATCAACGCGTCTCTTTCCGTATAATTAGCTTCAAGTTCTTTTGCAGCCTTAGCTATTTTATTTTTATCACGCTTCGCAGTGAATTTAGCACTAATTGCTGCAAAAAGCTGCTCATTTTTAGGTGTCATAAAGGTAGAATAAGCTGTAGATGCCCCAGAAAATGCTGCATCAAATGCCACATTTTTTTCTTTTTTAGCCTTAGCTTCAGCTTCAGCTTTTAGTGTATTAAGTTCCAGATACGTTTCAACGAGCGCATCATTTTTAGTTCTAATTTCGTCAAATTCTTTTTTAGCCAGCGCAGCTTCTCCTTCGGCCTCAGTTATGGCTAATTTAAGCTGCATATCAGCAGCTAATTTTGCTTGTTTTATTCGTTGATCAAGCAAATTCAACCTCACCTCGATAGTTGAAAACCGTCTTTTTAGACTATCATTTCCTGCGCCAGGCTCCGTGTTCGTTCCTATTAATTTAATTGCATCTATAATATCTTTGAATCCATCGATCGTTGGTAATATAGATAAGTAATCTGGATTATTCAATAGCTCATTAAAAGTGTTTAATGCATTCTTTAATTCAGGCGCACTCACAACAGATCTCAGTAGGCTTATTTTTAGTGTGGTTCTTTTTGTTTCTTTTTCTATTTCTTTAACTTCTTGTGATTTCTTATAGGCAATCAATTTAGTGTGTAATTCGTTAGCCTGAGCCTCACTATTTTGGCCTCTTAGGCGGGTGATTACTTCCTCCATAAGGTTAGTAAAAGCAGTCCCATCCATATATTTAGAAGCATACAGATACAAACGCCTTGCCTCTTCATCATACGCATTGTCTAAGATGGCTCGAAGAATTTTGTATCGCCCATTCCCTTCCAGAATTCCTTTTTTTTTGAGAGTCCGATTTCCTTGCACTACTACCGATTGGTATTCTGATTCTTTGCCATCTGTTGGAATGAGCAGGCTGTGTTCTCCGCACATGCCATCAGGCGCAGATGCCATGGGCTTTAAATTCATCAGTTCTCTCAGGCCATAAGCACTCAATATTTCCCCCTCAAGATTGTCGAACGGTAACGGCGTTAATGGAGCTCTAAATTTAGCATCCAGATCTTCTGCAATCTGGATATAAATATTTCCAAGGCTTCTTGCCTTAAAGCCATTCATGAGCCCTGCTAATTTCCCTCTTAAATCGCCAGTAATCCAGGTCTCAATGACACGATCAAGCACACTATTTTGGCGCGTTTCATCAAGATAGATAATGTTCGAAACGTTAAGTTTATGCCCAGCTTGTTTAAAAAGCCCATAACGGAGCTCTCGCTTTACGTGTCTTTTTAGATCCTCAATCGTTGATTTATTGTTCCAAAAATATTCCTGTGCGGCTAATGAAAGAACCGTAATAATTGTCAAATGCTCTGAAGCTCTGCCAGACTTGTCAAGCTGACTTAAAAAATCGTACACAATACGGTGATTGCGTTGCTTTCCTGTTCCCCACTGTGTGTTAAAGGCGTAATACAATTCTGTTTTTAAGTGAACATTAACGATTTCTTCTCTTTCAGCTGGTGTTGCAAATTTTGTGGCTGATGGATTAAGCAATTTCCGAGTGATTTCCCTGGCCGTGTCATCGGAAGTTTCTGTATAATCTGCGTTTGCAAATCCGTTCGTTTTGTTGATAAGCTCCAAAAGAACAGGATCCACGATGGTTTCTGCACGGGCGGAAGAACTCGACGTAGATGCCGCCATTAGGTCCGAAACAGGACCCAGCGATGCAATGATAAGTAAAAGAATGAATTTATTTTTCATTTTGAGCAAAACCTTTTTGCTATGCATTTATTTTATGTTTTTATTTTACAAACATATTATTAATTTTGTATTAAGAATGCAAGCATGTTTCTTATTCAACTCGATATATATAATTTTACATAAATCAATAGATTCTCTGTATGCGCTCCACGGCTTTGTTTTGGCAATAATTAACACTCCAGATTGTGTATTCACCGGGCGTCGACCCGGTGATCTCCGGATGGCCAGACCCTCGTGTCAAGCACGAGTGATGCACCGAGCATGAGATTATTCTAATGAATATTTCCTGCATGACAAACGGAATGGATTATCTGCGCATTGATGGGTATACTGTCCAAAAGGGGAATTTCATGACAACACAACCAAAGAATGTCGAACTCGAAGCCGAAAAAACGTATTTTTGGTGCACATGCGGCCTTAGCGCAAATCAACCCTTTTGTGATGGCGCACACAAAGGATCAGGCCTGAAATCTCTGCATTTCCAGGTAGAGGCGCCAACTTCTGCATGGCTTTGCACGTGTAAGCAAACGAAAAATCCGCCCTATTGTGATGGCAGCCATAATAACGCGTAAAGTAATGCTGCACTAATCGAAATCGTGTGAACGGTATGCCCTATGCAATTCCATAAGGCATCATAAACGTGGGTTTTGCTTTATACGCTTCCTGCAACGCCGGCCATGTTTCTGACGTTGTACCTGCGTGTACACCCGTTAACGTAAAAACGCTATCGATCCCATACACATTTGATCCACGAATATCGGTTGCCAATGAATCGCCTAACATAATAACACGTGATAATGGCACCTCTTCTTGACGTTTTATATTAGCTAAAGCATGCGCTGCCAGATAAACATCGGTGTTTGGCTTGCCATGCGTATAAATAGACTCGGCGCCAAGCGTACGATACGCATCAGCGATAGCACCAGCGCAAATAACAAGCTGATCACCATTTTGAACGAGCTTATCAGCATTCGCGCAAACAGCCGGCAGGTTTCGACTATGTGCGTGTGTTAAGCGTTCGTGATAGGCATCCGTTGTCGTTTCCCAGCCGTCTGTGCCTGTGATGAGCAGAAAATCAGCATCAGCTATGGATTCCACGTGTGTGTAGGGCAATCCTTCAAAAACAGTCCGATCACGATCTGGCCCAATGTGATGCAATTTAGGGCCAAGCTTTTGATAAAATGCATTTGGACGATCACGCAATGCCTGATAGCACTCAAGACCAGAGGTCATCACATCATCAAATAATGTATCGTCAATTCCCATATCGCTCAAACGTGTGCGCGTCACGCCAGGTAACCGCGGTGCATTTGACAAAATAACAAGTGTTTTTCCTGCAGCTTTGAGTTTTTCATACGCCAAAATCGCATTAGGAAAAGGCTTTACGCCATTATGGGTTACACCCCAAACATCGATTAAGAAAACGTCATAGCGATCAGCTATATCCATCAATGAATCAATCTCATTTGGAAATAAAAATAGGTTTTGTTTTTGTCTAAGATGCATGTTTACGTTCCTAATCAAATAATCACTATGTTAGAATTCTGTTCGTACAGATTCTGCCAAAAAAGCAAAAAAGGCAAGCGTTATTCAAATGAGCAGCGCAGACATAGCGGAAGGCTGCATCAATCAATCTTTAGTGAACTTGGTATTAAGTAACAAAATGCCCCCTCCCTTTTTCGTACATATATGCTATTCTCACCGCATAACCCAAGGATTTTACATGTACCGCATCGCGCTTAAAATGTTATTTGGCGACACAGGAAAATATATCAGCATGATTGTTGGGATTTCCTTTTCAACGCTGATTATGACGCAACAGCCATCGATTTTGGTTGGTCTGCTGTCGCGCACATACAGCTTCATCCGCGATGTTTCGTTGCCTGATATTTGGGTGATGGATAATGGTGTGCAATTCGTCGAAGAAAACAAACCCCTGCGTGATATAGAACTTAATCGTGTGCGTGGTATCGATGGTGTGGCGTGGGCAGTGCCGTTGTACAAAGGATTGATGCGGGCGAAATTACCAGATGGGTCAACAAAAACACTTGATATAGCAGGCATTGATGATGCCACATTGATTGGCGCACCTGCCACAATCATTCAGGGAAGTCTTTCTGATTTCAGACGTCCGGATGCCATCTTTGTCGATCAAGAAGCCGCCAACACACGCCTTCGTGTGCGCGTTTCAGAAACTCAAACACGTCCTCTCGCTATTGGTGATGTGATTGAATTGAACGATAAACGTGCGCAAATCGCAGGCTATATTAAAGCCACTCGAAATTTCGTCATGCAACCGCAAGCATACACAACATACACACGCGCCGTGTCATATTCGGCTTCTGGCAGAAGGCATCTTACGTATATTCTTGTCAAAGTTAAAGAAGGTGAAGACCCAAATCAGATCTGTACACGGATTTCTCAAAAAACAGGATTGCGGGCGGAAACAGCAAAGGAATTTTCGGATACCAACCTCAATTATTGGATGAAAAGCACCGGCATTCCGATTAACTTTGGTATTTCTGTTCTGCTTGGCTTTATTGTTGGAACCGCCGTTGTGGGCCAAACATTCTTTAATTTCGTGTCCGAGAACATCAAGCATTATGCAGTGCTCAAAGCCATGGGGTTGCGCAATGCACTTTTGGCGAAAATGGTAATGTTGCAGGCATGTGTGGTGGGCGTCATTGGCTATGGCATTGGTGTCGGGCTTGCCAGTTTGTTTGCCATAAAATTCAACGATTCTGTCCTGGCCGTCCGCATGCCCCCTATTTTGCTGCTATTTTCTGGTTTAGGTGTTTTATTTATTATTTTGACAGCAGCAATCATCAGCGTTAGGCGTGTGATTCGCGTTGACCCAGCGCTCGTGTTTAGGGGATAAATAATGGCATCTGCGATAAAACAAATTACCCCCTCGTCTGCGGTATCATGCAGGGGAATCAGTAAATCCTTTGCCATGAGAGAGTGTGAAGTCACCGCCCTTCGTGGTGTTGATCTTGATGTTCAAACAGGCGAATTCATGATGCTTGTTGGGCCGTCGGGGTGCGGGAAAACAACGTTAATTTCGATTATTGCCGGCATTTTAAAACCCAGTACTGGCACATGCCTTGTCGAAGGCCTCGATTTAAACCTCTTAACCGACACGGAATTGCTTGATTTCAGAGCCAAAAAGATCGGCTTCATTTTTCAAGCATTTAATCTTATTCCAACACTCAGTCTGCTTGAAAACATCGCGATTCCGCTGATTATAAATGGCACGTTGCAAGACGAGGCCATGATGCGCGCCGAGGGTATGCTTTGTAAAATGGGGCTTAGTAGCAAGGTGGATCGATCGCCTACGCAACTGTCTGGCGGTGAACAGCAACGTATCGCCATCGCCCGCGCTTTGGTGCATAATCCATCCTTGCTGATTTGTGATGAGCCAACAAGTGCTTTAGATCACGCAACCGGCACAACGATTTTAGAACTTATGAAAAGCATTAGCCACGAGATGAAAACTACTTTTGTAGTGGTGACACACGATGCGCGCATTTTTAAATATGCCGACAGAATTGCCCATATGAATGATGGGGTTATTACGCGAATTGAGTGATATTTTGTTTCAAGAGCATCATTATGTGGTGTTGTAATGACAACATAGACGTGCGGCGTTGTTAACCTATCATTAACTATTTTATGTTACATATTAATAAGATAACTTTTTTAGGATGTAGAACATGAGAATTAAAAGTGTACTGATAGCGACTTCATTAATCATGAGCAGCTTTTTCTGCATAGAAAATGCAAAAGCTTCAGCTGAAGTTGAAGAACAAACTGCACCTGCTGCAGAAGAGCCTGCGCCAGCTGCAAAAGAGCCTGCGCCAGCTGCAGAAGAGCCTGCGCCAGCTGCTGTTTAATTAGTTAAGTGCAAGAAAGTGCATGCCGTAAATTAGTCGGCAACACCGTCTTTAAACAAGCAATGTATAAAATAGACAAGGGGGGCTTGAATGCTCCCTTTTTTAATGCCTTTGCACCTTGAAGCGCGTTACGTTTTCTGCAAGAATCAACAAAGTCATAAATACGTAAAATAATAAACATGAAACAAATTCCACCCATTGAAAATATGATATCAGCATTAATAGACATCAGTAAAACAACCCTCGTCTTTGCCAGAGCGAATATCCTGGCCACATGCGGCGTCTTGGGGATTATTACCGCTATTGCCTTTAGTTTTTCAAAAGGAAAATTGCCTGATATTCCTGCAAATCAAATGAGCTTACCAGCATCATCCCCGTTCAAACATGCTATTGCCGGTATTGGCTTTGTCGAGGCAAATTCGAGGAATATCGATGTGGGAACTTTTACATCAGGTATTGTGCAAAAGATATACGTTAAGGAAGGCGATGTTGTTGAGGCAAAAGCACCTCTGTTTGAACTAGATACCCGGTCAGCAATTTTGCAAGTTACCATTGATGAACACGAAATTAAGGCGCTTGAGCAGTGCGTAGAGGCCGCAAAAGCAACGTATGGCTATGCGGAAGATTTGCATAACAGAGATCAGAAACTAAAAGATGGCGTTAAAAGTCGTAGTGACATCAAAAAAGTTGAATTTGAATTTCAAAAGGCTTTAGCTGATCTTAATACGCAAAAAATAAAACTAGAACAAGCACGCAGCAAACATGCGCTATCAATGGTTGCGCTTGATAAACTTATTGTAAAAGCGCCTGTGGCTGGAATTATTCTTAAAACATACGTAAATGAAGGTGAGTATATTAACGAAAACACGCAAACGCCAATTATGACAATGGGCAACCATAAGCCACTTTATGTGCGTGTGCAAATCGATGAAAATGACGTGTGGCGCTATGAACATAAGGCAAAGGCTGTTGGATTTCTTCGCAGCAATGCTGCCGACGGGTACCTGCTGACATGCGTGCGGTTTGAACCATACGCAATGCCAAAGAATCAATTGAGCGGCAATAGCAAAGAATTGATTGATACACGCATTATCGAGATTGTGTATAAAATTGAAAACACACACGATGATGTATTAATTGGCCAGCAGATGGATGTGTTTATTGAAACATCAAAAGCTGGGTGAATGTGTTTTTTTGAGAAAAACGTGTATCGAGATTTCTCTTCGTGTATTCACTAGGCCTCTCTTCGTGTATTCACTAGATTTCTTTTCGTGTATTCACTAGGCCTCTCTTTGCGTATTCACTAGATTTCTTTTCGTCATGCTACCCGTCACTTTTATTTTTCTTACTGTCATTCCCGCGGAGGCGGGGATCCAGGCTGTTTAGCTCTCCCCAAACTCACGGTTTTTAAAGGGGCTTTTCTGGATTCCCGCCTCCGCGGGAATGACAAGGGTGGAGTGACAAAAAGTGACGGGTAGCATGCTCTTCGTGTATTCACTAGGCTTCTTTTCGTGTGTTCACCGGGCTTGACCCGGTGATCTAGATGCCCGGATCACGTCCAGGCAATACACAGGGGAAAAACGTGCGCACTGCGCTGCATTCTAAATGAATATAAAAATCAAAAAACAGTAATTATTTTGTTGGTTGAATTCATTTTACACATTACAATGATACCAAACATGTACCAATATATGATTAAAAGAGCATTTCGAGGATTTCATTAACCTATGCTGGTGATGAGGTCGTCGTGAATTTATCGATTCAGCCTTTCTATTAATGACGTTGGTTCATGATAAAAAATAAAAAAATACATTTTCAGTTTCAGTTTTTAAAAGAATGGACACAAGGCTATGACAAAAATAAGCACTAAACCAACAGCAGCATCAGATTTACGCCCGCGCATCTCCGTTATCGGAGTCGGTGGTGCAGGTGGAAACGCCGTAAATAACATGATTCGCGCAAAACTGGAAGGTGTGGAATTTATCATTGCGAACACCGATGCGCAGGCAATTGAGCAGTCCCTTGTCGATCCAAAAAATCGCTTGCAACTTGGTTTAAATATCACACAAGGCTTAGGTGCTGGATCAAAGCCAGATGTGGGTCGTTCCGCTGCTGAAGAGTCTCTTGACGAAATAATTGCACTCATGCAAGGCAGCAATATGGTCTTTATCACCGGTGGTATGGGTGGTGGCACTGGAACAGGCGCAGCCCCAGTAATTGCGCGTGCTGCACGTGAAAGTGGCATTCTAACCGTTGGTGTTGTGACAAAACCGTTTCATTTCGAAGGAACGCACCGTATGCGCTCCGCTGAAAAAGGTATCGAAGAGCTTCATCAATATGTTGATACATTGATTATTATTCCAAACCAAAATTTATTCCGCCTTGCGAATGAGCGCACAACGTTTGCCGATGCCTTTAAAATGGCAGACGACGTTCTTTACTCTGGTGTTCGTGGCGTAACTGACTTGATGATCATGCCTGGTTTGATCAACCTTGACTTTGCCGATATCCGTGCCGTTATGGCTGAAATGGGTAAGGCAATGATGGGAACAGGCGAAGCCGAAGGTGACCGTCGTGCGCTTGATGCTGCTGAAGCTGCTATTTCAAATCCATTACTTGATGATGTATCAATGAAAGGCGCTAAAGGCGTATTGATCAACATTACTGGTGGTTATGACATGACCTTGTATGAAGTTGACGAAGCTGCCAATCGCATCCGTGAAGATGTCGAATCTGAAGCAAACATTATTTTTGGTTCAACCTTTGATGAAAAACTCAATGGCCGTATGCGCGTTTCTGTCGTTGCGACAGGCATTGGTGTTCCAGGAACAGCTGGTTGGAAAGCAGGTTCATCAACGTATGACACGCCAACAAATTCAACCAATCGCCCAGCAACGCCAAACAGTGGCTATACTGGACCTGCAATGCCTGGTATGCCGCATGCCTATTCAGCAATTGCTGGACAAGCCGGTGGAACATCATCAAATGCTTATGATGAAAATGAGATGGAATCGTATAGTGGAATGAACGATGTTCCACAAACTGCAGCCCCTTCGTATGATGTGCAGGAAACGTCCTCTGAAACGGCATCACTCAATCCGTATGCGACAACGAATCATAATGACCATACAGCACCACAAGGTAGTAATCATTATGATACACCTAATGGGGCGCCATTTACGGGATCAACAAATCCGTATGCCGAAAGAGAAATGGCAATGGAATCAAAAACACCGCGTCGCTCACCTTCTTTGTTTGAACGTTTTACCGGTGTTAGTCGCAATCGTGTTCAGCCACAACCTGTGACAGAGCAAGTTGTTAAAAATACAAATAGTCGTCCAGAGGATGATAACAATGATTTGCTGGATATTCCTGCATTCTTGCGTCGTGGAAATAATTAAGCACTACCAATTCACTCAGTTTCGATTAGTGCAGCCCTCTTCAATATCTCTGCTGCTCATGTACATGTGGGAACGAACGCTGCTCGAATCTTGATGTCTTGCTACTCAAAACGTATTGAAAATGGTATAAAATGACTTTGCTAACTGTACTTACCGTTCCAGATTCAAGGCTTCGTATTAAAGCGAAGCCCGTTTCCGTTGTGGACGATGCTATTCGCATAATTTTTGATGATATGATCGAAACCATGTATGCCGAAGACGGTGTTGGCCTTGCTGCGCCGCAGGTAGGCATTAGTATGCGGCTTGTTGTTATTGATATTTCAGAACGCGCCCCTGGAACTACACTGTTAAGAATGGTGAATCCTGAAATTACATGGCGATCGAACGAGCTAAATACCTGTGTTGAAGGCTGCCTTTCAGTTCCAGAATTACGTGCTGACGTATCACGCCCAAAAGCAATTAAGATGCACTATCTCGATGAGAATGGAACGCTGCAACACATTGAATCAGATGATAATTTGGCGACATGTATCCAGCATGAACTTGATCATTTAGATGGTAAATTGTACATCGATTATCTGTCGTCGCTAAAGCGTCAAATGTTTATCAATAAAGTAAAGCGCATGAAAAAGTACGAAGATTAACTGGCTCTTTCGCGGATTAAGAGAGTATCTCTCTTTTTTTATCGCTCTCGTCATTTTTAAGCCCACTCTCTCCTACGTCCCCTTGGGTGTCATCTTCGGACTCGATCCGAAGATCTATAAAGTTTCAAAGGCAAATAGCTGATGATTTCATACGCTTCCACGTGTAGAGATCTTCGGATCGAGTCCGAAGATGACGAAGTGACGGTGGTATGGTTTTCGTTTATCTATTTTTTCTTTGCAGCAATAATGCCAGCCATCACAAAAAACAAGATATTATCATTTAAGTCTCCTGATTTTAGCGCATTAAAAAAACTAAAGATGAGCAATAGAATGGGCGCTGCGTCTAAAAAAGAATGGATAAGTCGTTTAAAGACAATCTTCCTGAAAACAAGCGCCCCGCACCATATCCCCAGCAAGCTACCAACTAAGCCTGTTTCAACAAGCACTTCCAGGCCAATATTATGTGGATGACGCCAAAAGACGTCTCTTAAATCGTGTGGCTCGGGTACATAGTGATAAAGGGTGTCATGCAGGTGTGCCCATCCACCAAAGCCTACTCCCAGTAGCGGGTGCTTTAAAAAGAGCGCGAGTGCTGATTCATAATATTCAAGTCGTAGTCCTAATGATTCATCCATTGCAAATGTATTGGGCGCTATTTCCTGGGGGAAAATGATTCTGCTGGCACGTGACACAAAAGAACATGTTTGCGTATCGAAAAGCCAACTAACGAAGAAATAACTTAAGAAACACGTCAAACTAACAGTAAAGAAATGCTTGCCACAAAGCCGTGCATTTCCATGCCGCGCTCCATAGATATAAAAATACATAAGCGTTAACAGTAACCCGAGTACAGGCCCCCTGCCCCCTAAATGCAGCTGAATGGTCGCAGTGCTTCCACACACGAGCATGAGCAGCCAAAATACGAACCGTTGCCGCAGTGCTTTTTTCTCAGCGATCGCGCCCTCTTCGCTCCCTTGCTTTTCGCACTCTTGCCCTTCGTTCCCTTGCTTTTCGCACTCTTTCAATAGGAAAAAAGATAAAAGACAAAGGCAAATAAAGCCAAAGCCTAGCGTCTGACCCGTCACTAAATAATTAGCCCCCAGCACATCCACTCGGTGCCAATGGGACAGGATAAGATCTTTATACGAGGCTAAGTGTACCCAAAAGGAAAGAATACCTATGGCATACAAAAATCGTTTTAGTCTGTGTTGATTGGTACCAATTATACAATAAGCCATAAAGAATGCCGGGACTGTGTAAACGCCAAAACACAACGCTTTGCTGATTGAGTACGTGGTTCGATCAACCCAAAATGAACTCACGAGACACCATCCGCTAAACACTAAGAATGCCGATGTTTCAAGGGTTAATACGTTAATTTCAGGGCATTTTCGATAAAGAATGACAAACCATGCAAGCAGAATGATGGCCAGTAAAAGGGAAAGATTTGGCGCTAAGGAAAAAGGATATGCGCTTTTAAATTGGGGAGAAAACAAAAATAAGACAAAGAATGTCTCAAACGAGAAAATAGATTTAAGTGCTGTATATGTACGTTCGTTCATGTTGCCTGTTTTTTATGTTCGTTTTTATTGGCTTCAGATTAGCTACCGTCATGGTGAGTCCAAAGGTCGTGGCCATCCCCGCAACTTCTTATCATCCCTGCAACTTCTTATCATTCCGGCCTCTTTTTGTCATCCTCGGACTCCCCTTTTTGTCATCCTCGGACTCCCACATTGTCATCCTCGGACTTGATCCGAGGATCTATAAAGGTTCAAAGGCAAACAGGTGATGACTTTACAACTTCACGACAATGCATATTTGCTTCCACATGTAGAGATCTTCGGATCGAGTCCGAAGATGACAAAGAAGAGGCGGGAATGACAAAGAAGAGGCGGGAATGACAAAGAAGAGGCGGGAATGACAAGAGGTTAGAAAAGAGTTGGCAGTATAATTTCAGAACGATTACCATCACCGGGTCATGACCCGGTGAATACACAAAAAGGGATCTTAAGAAACCTTAGAATTCTTACGTAAATATTCCAATGTTTCATCAACAAACGCTTTGATTTTTTCCATCGCAGCGTGAATTGTTTCTTTCCCTTGCACCTTTTCTTCGGTTTCTGTTAATCCAGCAAGAGTAAGAATGCACGTAGACTCAGTTGGGGCTGTAACAGCAGGAGTGCATGGTAGATCCAAAAACATCCGCTGTTCGCACTTAGCGTATCGAAGATCAGTAAAGGATTTCTGCCACATAGCTGGTAAATTTAAAAACCATTGATTCAGCAGTACTTGGTGTGCACCAACGCGATCGATCGTTCCTCTTAAGTGGCCAGTAATCGCCTCGTGGTTCACGCCGTCTGGTAAATACAAGTGGAAATTTTGTGCATCCAAAAAGACGACATTACCATTGGTTATGGGCTTTATACCTGCGGTGAACGCTAAAGCAGGTGTGTTTTTGGCAAAATCTGCCTTAGGCGCTATATATCCATGATTATACTGTGCAACAGCTGGAGTCAACATTGCCTCTTATATAATTAGATCCTTTAGGGAATAAAGTGTAGTCAAAGCCAGTTCAGAAACGCTAAAAAAATGACTAAGTTCACTAATTTCGTTGATTTCTTCTTGTAAGGCCTTTGATTCTTTTTTAGTTACCATTAACTTCACTGCGGCAAGTGATTGGCTATCTGTGACCACTGGCTTATCCAACGCAGCAATTCTGGCCTGAATTTTGCTTTTTTCCGTCTCTAGCAAATCGACGATAGGGCGACTTGCGTATATCGCGTCAGACCCTGCGGGCACGACATATCCAGAAGGCATGTGAAATGAAAATGAAGATGAAGATGATGATGAAGTTCCTTCTTCCACACCAGCACCGCCGCCGCCAGCCTTGCTATTCATCCCATACGAATGCGTCGCAAACGGCATGCTCAACGCTGCCATTAAAAAGAAAGGTGTTATTCTGTTTTTTTGTAAAATTTTCATTCGTTTTATCCGTGTAATGAATTATTTATGACTGACTATATAATTGCTAAATTAAGATTGTCAATTTAATTAAAAATGATTTTTCAATTTCACTAAGCTGAGCGATAAAATTATCTGCGTTGCTGTTTGTTAACAAAAATTGATCACTTGCCGCCCGAATCTTGCTGAATTTAACGCTCGTTTGTGATAAAAATTAACTATCTTGCAATAAATAATACCGTTTTCAAAAAGTTTTGAGTAGTAAGACATCAAAATTCGAGGTGCGCAGTGTACACTTGTACATGAGCAACAGAGATATTGCAGAGGACTGCACTAATTGAAAGTTAGTGAAAATGGTACAAAGTCAAACGAAAGCGTAACGCATGTCATTCAAATCCGATTTTCTAAACGAATCAAAAGCACGTGGTTTTATCCATCAATGTACTGATCTTGACGGTCTTGACGCGGCGCTGTCGGCGGGCACAATTACGGCGTATACAGGGTTTGATCCAACAGGGCCCAGCCTTCATGTGGGACATTTGATGCCAATTATGTGGCTTCGTTTGCTGCAAAAGCATGGACACAAACCAATTGTGTTGATGGGGGGCGCGACCAGTTTGATTGGCGACCCAACAGGTAAAGACAGCCAGCGCCCGTTGTTGACAACCGAAACAGTTAATGAAAATATTAGCAGCCTCGCTTCCGTATTCGAACGTTATATCGATTTCAGCCCATCGGCAGCCACCTTAGTAAATAACAACGACTGGCTATCCAAGCTCAATTACATTGAATTTCTACGTGATTTTGGACCACACTTTTCAGTCAATCGCATGCTTACCCTTGACAGTGTGCGAACCCGGCTCGAACGTGAACAACCGCTAAACTTGCTTGAATTTAACTACATGATCATGCAGGCGTATGATTTCCTGCATCTCAGCAAAACAACGAATTGCACGCTGCAAATGGCGGGATCCGATCAATGGGGTAACATCATTAATGGCGTTGAACTCAGCCGGCGTGCGGCCAACAAAACAGTCTACGGCTTAACGGCGCCTCTGCTGACAACGGCAAGCGGCGCTAAAATGGGCAAAACCGAAGGCGGTGCTGTCTGGCTAAATGCCGACATGCTCAGCCCATATGATTTCTGGCAATATTGGCGCAACGTGAGTGATGCTGATGTGGGGCGTTTCTTGCGTATCTTCACAGAGCTGCCGCTTTCTGAAATTGCAAAGCTCGAAGTCCTCAAAGATGCTGAATTGAACGAAGCCAAAAAGATTCTAGCCGATGAAGCCACAACACTTGCGCACGGATCACATGAATTATCGGCGATTCATGAAAAGACGAAGCAATTATTTGAAGCGGCAAATGGTGATATATCAACCCTGCCAGCAGAGCCGATCTCGGCGGCTGACCTGCCAATGGCGATCGACGATTTATTTGTGCGCTACACCCTAACCGCCAGCAAAGGCGAAGCAAAACGCTTGATCCAAGGCGGTGCTGTGCGTGTAAATAATCACGTTGTCAGTGATATTAAAGCAATGCTGGAAACCACGGATTTCAATGTGGATGGACGCGTTAAGATTTCATCAGGAAAGAAAAAGCATCTTGTGCTTGAAATTGGGTAACGCAGCGCTCACGTTTTGCACCTTTGTCATCCTCGGATCAATGCACATTTGTCATCTTCGGATCAATGTACAGGATTCTTGCATGCCGTTTCTATACGGATTTCCTATCTCTTTTCAACTCGCATTTTACGTAAAATAGACCACATATGGAGCTATAGTTCTAACTAGGTGATTTATAAAAATGGGAATAATGTCGTCTTTAAATCGTCAACAAAAAGAGGCTGTCGGCCTTTTGCAACTTGGCACCTTCCTTGAATATTTTGATTTAATGCTCTACGTGCATATGGCGGTCTTGCTCAATGAGTTGTTTTTTCCGCAAACAGATCCTCATACGACTGCTTTGCTTGGTGCTTTCGCCTTTTGTTCCTCGTTTGTTTTGCGGCCTTTCGGGGCGCTCATCTTTGGGTACATAGGCGATCATATTGGCCGAAAATCAACGGTTATTGTTACAACCATGATGATGTCAATATCGTGTGTTATTATGGCAAATCTTCCGGTATATGCGCAAATCGGGATCACAGCGACGTGGATTATAACGTTATGCCGTGTCGTGCAGGGGTTATCATCGATGGGGGAAATCATGGGCGCAATGGTGTATGTGACAGAGATCACAAAACCACCTGTGCAATATCCAGCTGTCGCATTTATTAGCCTTGCCTCTGGTGTAGGCGCTTTTGCGGCCCTTGGTATTGCATCACTTGTGACAACGGCTGGTTTTAATTGGCGCATGGCATTTTGGGTTGGGGCGTGCATTGCGGTCGTTGGCTCTATTGCGCGAACACGGTTGCGTGAAACGCCTGATTTTCTGGATAAAAAATCCCAACGTGAGCAACATAAAAAAAATAAAACAACGTTTGTCGATGAAAAAATTGATAAAAAGACAGTTTTGAATTTCTTTTTAGTCTTTTGTGGGTGGCCACTTTCTTTTTACATCGTTTTTATGTATTTTAATCCACTGTTGAAAGCGAATTTTGGCTATTCATCGGCAGATGTTATTCATCATAATTTTTACCTGTCTATTGTTCTGTGTGCATCAAGTGCTGTTTTGACTTTTCTTAGTTATCGTATATATCCTCTTAAATTACTGATGATACGTGGAAGAATTTTGCTTGTTCTGTTGCCATTTCTGCCTTTTCTTATTTCCCACGCAAGCAGCCCTGCGCATCTCTTTATGATTCAAGCTTTGCTCACAATTTTTAGCTTGGGCGAGATACCCGCTGGATCAATTCTTATTACCTATTTACCCGTGTTAAAACGAGTCACAGCAACCAGCTTTTTATATGCACTCTCGCGATCTATAATGTATATCATCACATCCTTTGGATTGGTCTATATAACAAGCTTCTTTGGGCATTATGGTCTATGGCTTTTGTTTGTTCCCATAACAATTGGATTCCTGTGGAGTGTTAATTATTTTTGGGAACGTGAGCGTGAATGCGGAAATACCGCTTAACGAATTGAGCGGGCGTCCTTTTTTGCATTGTCATCCTCGGACTGTCAAATTGCATCCTCGGACTGTTAAACTGTTAAACTGTCAAACTGTTAAACTGTCATCTTCGGACTCGATCCGAAGATCTCTACATGTGGAAGCAAAGATGCATTGTCGTGAAGTTGTAAAGTCATCAGCTGTTTGCCTTTGAAACTTTATAGATCCTCGGATCAAGTCCGAGGATGACAAAAAGGGGAGTCCGAGGATGACAATGTGGGGGTCCTAGGATGACAATGTGGAAGTCCGAAGATGACAAAAAGGGGAGTCCGAAGATGACAATGTAGGAGTCCGAAGATGACAATGTAGGAGCACGAAGATGACGGCGGATAGACTGTGGACGGTGAATACACAAAAAGAGTCCTAGTAAATACACCCGGAGAAATCTAGCCTTTCAAAAACGTGCACACTGCGTAACTCACTCCTTTTGACTCACTCCTTTTGCATGAGAGCCGCCGTTCAGTATTAAATTAATTGACGTATTCATACATTATGGGTACACCTAATTAACTTAATGCTTTACGGATGAGCTGTTTAAAATGAATGTTAGATACGTGATTGTTTTGTGTTGTTTGTTTTTTGGTGTTGAAAACCTTAAAGCTGCAGACACAATAAATAGTGAATCCGTGCGTGCTTTGTTTCCTTTTAAAACATTGACAGAGCAGCAAAAGCAATTAGTGTTTGTGCCGTGTGAACCGGGGATGCATGTTGGTGCATGCCGCAGGTATTGGGATACGCCAATGATGTCCTATTTTTCAAAGAATGTTCAAAATGCTGACCGTGTTTTAGAAATCGGCTGTGCAATGGGGGCATTGTCATTTCAATTGTGTGCTGAAAAGTCTGATAGTACTATCGTGGCAATTGACTTTAATGAATTAGCTTTAAATTCTGCAGCAGAAGAACAAAGACGACTCATAATTTCAGGTGAGCAACAATTTCGCCGTATACAATTTGTGCACACAGATTTCGGGAAACAATTTTTCTTTGAACGTGCATATAATTTTGATCGTATTAGTTTTTTCAACGTTGCACATTTTATGACACCGAGCGAACTAAATGCAGCATTCTGCAATATTCGAAATTGTTTAACAGAAAATGGTGTTTTGTATTTTTCAATGGTTTCGATGATTGCCTCTGTTAAAGCGGATCTGCAATTTATGGAATGCTATAAAAATGCTCTTATTCAAAGAGATGTAAACTACCCTGGTTATGTATATGGAACATCAAATGATCCATTAGATGACAGGCTTACGTTCACGTATGAATTTGCAGAAATGTTAACTGATATTCCTTTTGCCTATCAAGATATTGATGATAAAAAAGTTTTATTTTTAGGGGATAAAGAAACAATTAAGCGCATGATGCTGTCAAATGGCTTGAAACCAATGCATATGTTTTATTCATCCGCTAAAAAAGAAAAACATTTTGAATCAATTAGTGATGCTTTGGAAGAAGCGTCAGATTTTACCTTAAATATTGTTGCTAAATTACGATAAAACACAAAAGTTGAGTATTTTTATGATCACCCAACAATGACCGATGCTCATTTAACATGAAGATACCTGATATCAACAGGTGCGCTCTCCTCATTGCAAGGAACATCCTTCCGCGGCAATCCAGAGAAACAGTCACGAGATCACCACGCTTGTTTCGCACACGCGTGATGATGGGTGATCCTTAGTCAATACGTATTTTCATTTTTGATGGTATAAGGCTTTTGATGGTATAAGGCTAAAGAAAGAAAAATTGAAATAGGCACAGCAGACATGGTAAGTTTGACGATAAAATCGATATTTTAACCAGCTCGTGAATGTTTACCATAATTCCTAAAATGAGCGCTCTCTTTTTTGCGTGTGTGTTTGTTGTTTGCGTGTGTCATGCCCCTGCCCTGGCGACGACTCTTTTGCCGCCTATTGTGATTACAGCAAAAAAACCAATCCCCGCCCTATCTTCGAATAACATCACAGATAAAGATATTCACACCAATCAATATGAACAGCTTGCCGATGCCATTGCGAACGTGCCCGGTGTCTACGTCGCGCAACAAGGCAGTCAAGGTCAAGTAACGACTGTATTTATACGTGGGGGAAATTCGTCGCACACCAGCGTAATCATTGACGGTTGTTATGCAAATGATCCATCAACGGGGATATTCAGTTTTGCTGGGCTTGGTACCGAGGGGGCCTCGACGGTCACTGTTTTGCGCGGCGCTTCCGTTGCAGAGGGCGCTACCGATGCACTTTCAGGAGCGATTCTTATCGAAACGAGGCGTGGACAAAATAGCACTGATGGCAGGCCAGTCGTCGATACGCGGCTGGAAGGTGGCACTTTCGATACCTATAGCGTTGAATCTGGGATCGAGGGGCAATCAGGGCCGGCAGATTATCATGTGCGTTTAATTCGAAATGCAAGCCGAGGATCAGTCACGACGCCAGTACGCTTGCAAACAATACCCAGGCAAAATGGCGCCGACCCATCGGACCGAATTGGTTTTGTCGCACGCACAGGAACGCAATTGAATGATGTTTGGCGCCTCAATATGTGGAACCGTGTGCAAGAAGCAAATGATTGCTCCGCATCGACGTTCCCTGCCTATATAAACCCAGCGCGACATGGTGATGTGAAAAGTAATTATCATCGTATAGAAATTGAAACTGATTTAACGCGTTATTCACAGAAAATGGGATATTCTGTTGTCATGAATGAACGCACAAATTCCAGTGCGATGCCTCCTTTTGATCCAATTGAGACGACGAAAGGACGAACAGATACGCTCTATTTTAAAAATGAAGCACATGTCATACAGACGTACCGTATATTGATGCATCTGACTAATGAACGGCAAGAACAACGTGCACAGACACAATTTTTAAACCCAAGTGACCACAGAGCCATTGCGCAAACAGCGGGGTTAGGCCACAAAGTCTCGCCATCAAAGGTTTGGAATGCAGAATTTTGGACGCGTTGGCATCATCATACCGCGTTTAAACATTATTATAGTACCAAAGCAAAAACAGACTATACAATCACGGCCACACGCACACTACTGTTGGCGAGCTATAGCACTGGCATTCGTGCGCCAAGTTTGTATCAGCTGTATGCGCCGAACGGTGGAAACACATTGCTGAATCCTGAAAAATCAAAAGGATTCGACATCGGGGTTGAACAAAGTATCGTGCCAAAACGAGTGCGTGTTGGGACAACCTATTTTGAGCAGAATTTTGATGATTTAATCGTCAGCGTTCCAATAACCGAGACCACCTCAAACTTTAAGAATATTTCGAAAGCGAAAACGTATGGGTTTGAGTCTTTTGTTGAAATAAAACTGGGTGCAGCTGATGCGCCGCCAGTAACGGCTCGTCTTGAATATACTTTTTTGCATGCAAAAGATGTCGTATTGAACACACAATTGCTGCGTCGCCCCATGCATAAGTTAACGACCCATATGTTATGGCAGGTCACGGAACCCCTCTTGCTAGGAATTGGTGTTGTTCATTACGGAAAACGTGCGGATTGCGATGCGATCGCTTTTAATCGTATCTATCGAAAGGGGCCGACAGTTCTTCGCCTCTGGGGATCGTATAAAATGAATACAAAAATTGAATTTTTTGCGCGCGTGGAAAATGCTGGTAATAGTCAGTATGAATACCCAGAAGGTTTTGCCGCGCCTGGGATTGCATGTTATGGGGGAATTCGAATGAAAGGTGCGTTGTGAAATGGGTCGATCTGTTTCAATGAAGCTCGGTGAGAATGAAGCTCGGTGAGAATGAAGCTCGGTGAGAATGAAGTCAAAGCGGTCATGGGGTGATCAGTCCACTGAACCGCAATGCCAGGTCACTTCTAATGGTTAAACCAGCTGTGAGTAACTTAAAACTAATATTACGAGAGTTTTTGCATTAAATCATCAAGTTGATCGTAGCTTGTGAAATAAAAAGTTAACGTACCGCCGCTTTGATAGGTCGTGATCTTTGTTCTAATTCCAAGAACCTCTTGAAGCTGCTGCGCAAGAAGAGCGGCATCTGCACTCTGTGGCGTTTGATTGGGCAGGTTCTTCTTCTGACGAATTTCTTCTGTTTGACGAACGTTAAGACCTTCATTCATGATTCTGTTCGCTGTAGCTTCAGCATTAGGATCATTAATAAGATTGCGTGCATGTCCAGGAGTTATCTTTCGGTCGCGCACAAGTTCTTTAAGATGAACACTTAGATTATTGAGACGCATTTGATTCGCGACATAACTTCTGCTTTTGCTAACAGCGTGTGCAATCTCTTCTTGTGTCTTGTTATGATCAGCTGCGAGACGTAAAAAGGCTTCAGCCTCATCCATTGGATTAAGATCGTCCCGTTGTAGATTTTCAACTAAACCAAGTTGCAATGCTTCCGTATCTGTACAGTCAATAATGACGGCAGGAATGCTTTTATGACCAGCTCTTTCTGACGCACGCCAGCGACGCTCTCCTGCGATGATTTCATAGAAGTCACTGTCTATTTTGCGAACAACGATTGGCTGTAATACGCCATTCTTACGAATAGAATCTACTAAATCGGCAAGCTTATCCTCATCAAAAACTTGACGGGGCTGCAAACGCCCAGCTCTTATGTGATCGAGAGGAATTCGATTGTTTGTGTTTTCAATGCCATTTTCAATTACGCGTGCTGATTCAGCAATATCGCCTAAGAGAGCGGCAAGCCCTTTTCCAACAAGATTTGTCATGCGGTAACCTTTGCTTTATCTAGAATTTCTTTAGCGAGAGACATGTAGGCTTGTGATCCAAGACAGTTGACGTCATACACAAGAACTGGCTTTCCGTGTGAAGGGGCCTCAGATACTTTTACATTTCGTGGTATGACTGTTTGAAACACTTTATTCTTTAAGTGCTGACGAACATCTTCAGCTACCTGTGTACAAAGAGAGCTTCTCTTGTCAAACATCGTTAGCACGATTCCAAAAAGCTGTAATTTAGAATTATAATTCTTTTGAATTTTCTGGATTGAATTAAGCAAATAACTTAACCCTTGAAGTGCATAATATTCACATTGCAGAGGAACAATAACAGACGTGGCTGCGACCATCGCATTTAACGTAAGAAGCCCCATCGAAGGTGGGCAATCAATGACCACAAAATCAAATGATTCAAGATGTGGCTGCAACGCTCTTTTAAGAATTTCTTGACGTCCTTCTTTTTGCACAAGCTCAATTTCTGCCCCTACCAAATCAACAGATGATGGCACTATTGATAGTTCCGGAATAAAAGTTGCTTGTATTATGTCGGCCATAGAGGCTCTTCCAACTAGAAGATCATATATTGTGTAGGAGTTTGAGCTCTTACGTGTGTAGCCAAGACCCGTTGACGCATTCGCTTGCGGATCCATATCAATCAACAATACTCGTTTTTCCACTGCTGCCAGTGCTGTTGCAATATTAATTGCTGTAGTCGTTTTTCCAACACCGCCTTTTTGATTGGCAATGACAATAATTTCAGTCATACAATTTCCTGAGTTGTTAGGGGTCAATAATACTAGCTCCTAATGAGTAGTATGCAATAATTTACGCAGCATGTGAAGTCTATAGATTTTCTGACCATGTTTTTTTAGCAGTTAACACCCACTTACATAAAAAAAAGGATTGCAGAGGATAAATTTTGTTTCACGTGAAACAAAGGGATCTTCGGACAAAAACAGACATGAAAGTAAGTGTTGCTATCTAATCTGCAATATGGCTTCATGGGAGCAATGGTTTTTCGGTGATAATTTAGTTACAAGCAAAATCATTCCTTCGTGTGAAGATTTGCTGTTGATCAATTTAACCTCAAAATCCCACATACGTGCCGCTTCATCAAGTTCGCTTTTATAGTTAGCTCCTTTTAAATAAACACCTTTTGTTTCACGTGAAACATTCCATTGAACTTTTAGTAAATTGGAAAGTTTTGAAAAAGCTCTAGATGAAACGTGTGTGTATTTATCTGTTATTAGATTTGCATCACTATGTTTTGTTGAGCAATTCAATTCAAGGTGGCTAATGCATACTTTTAAGAATGATAATTTGTTGAGATCAATTTCGCAAAGGTGGACATTGAATCCTGCAATGGCAAGTAAAACACCAGGTAGGCCGGCGCCAGATCCTATATCTAAAATTGGCTGCTCCTTGGAAAAGTGAGGAATAAGCTGCCAACAATCAATGAGATGACGTTTTTCAAACTCACTGGGAACTAAGGTGTTACGTTGAACAAGATTATGCGCCTGATTCCATTTGGTGAGAATCTCGTAATAAAGTATGATTTTATGATACATCTCAGGTGGTACAGCTGGAAACGTATTTACAAAGGTTTTAAACATGATACACTTACACAATAACTGTTAAATTTAATATAAATTTTATGATTCAATTTCCTTCACTGGCATTTACTGCGGCGCTTCACGAAGGTTTAGTCGCAATTTCCACTTTGGTTAGCTCAGGGGATGGGAAAGCATTGAAGGCAATTGAAAAAATACTTTCTACACATGTTGACTTCTCATTCGATCCTGCTTCTGAAGAGTTCGTGTTTTTAGTGGAAACAGCACGAACAAAGGCATTGCTCGTCCATAATTTTGACGTCAAGAAAGCTGGATTTACAGATCTATTAATGCTAGCTGACACCGGATCTCTTGATTATAAACGTTTTTCGTTTTTCATTCAACTCCTCTTGAATTATCTGAATCCAAAATTGAACCCCTCTTTTTATCCAAATGGAACATTTGAAAAAGGGTTGACAGCGCTATTGATGAGTACAGGAGCATGTGATCTGCCCCACTATCAGAAAGACTGGCCATTTCGCTTGGGTGAAACAATTGCGACAACAGAGGGGTATGTTATTTTTGAGAATGAATTTCTCCAATTGCTTTGTTATCCAGCAAAGAACAAGGTCGCGAAAGAAATACCTGTTTTTATTATACCATCATGGATTAATAAATATTACATTTTTGATTTAAGTAAAAATAATTCATATATTCATTGGCTGAATAGTAATGATATTACTGTATATTGCATTTCGTGGGTTAATCCAGATCGCACCTTTTTTGACCGATCATTTTCTGATTATATTTGTTTGGGGATTCATAGAGCAGTTGAAAAAGCGCTCAGTCATGCTGATGTGCTCTCCCTTAATTTTGTTGGTTATTGCATCGGTGGCGTGGCGCTCACCGTTTATGCAGGCTGGCTTGCTAAGCAGGAGCGTGAGCTAATCTCTTCGCTCACTTTTTTATCAACGCCCTTTGATTTTGAGAAGCTCGACGGGCTTCGGCTTTTTATAAGTGAAGATCAAATTGACTCTATTGAAGACGATATAATAAACGAAGGTCTTCTTAATGGTAATAAAATGCAACGAATATTTGCGCTTCTACGTGCGAATGACGTTCTCATACAGGCTGTGATTGATCAGGTTTACCTTGAAAAAATGCCAAAACCACTTGATTTCCTTTTTTGGAATGCTGATACAACACATGTGCCTGGAAAATTGCATTTAGACTATATTCGTGATGTTTTTCTGAAAAACGCGTTGCTTTTGAAATCAAAAAGTATTGCAGGCTTGCAAGTTGATATTGACGCCATAACCTGTCCCGTTTTTATTGTTGGGACAAAAAAAGATCATATTGTCTCGTGGAGATCATGCTTTTCGGCTGTTCATATTTTTCCTCACGTTACATTTTGTTTGGGCGGCTCGGGACATGTGGCTGGAATTATTAATCCCCCAGCACAAGAAAAATATGGCTATCAGACACGTGAAATTCCGACGAAAAACGAAGATGAATGGCTTTCCGGAGCGACTCAACATACAGGCTCTTGGTGGACCTATTGGCATGCGTGGGTGCGACCCAATTTGGGGAAAGATTGTTTTAAAACCGAAATTATTTTAGAAGAGGTAATCGAGCGAGCGCCAGGACGCTATGCCTTTAAGCAGGCGGCATCTTGCGTAAAATAAGGGGAAACTTAAAAAATCGCACCAATTCGTCAAATTGATGTCATTTATAGTGGGAACACGTTTCCGTGTATGCTATTCTGAATACCTTATGCATGATACCATTGGCCTTACTCAAATTGCAATCGTCGTCGCCGCTGCTCTCGCAGGCGGTCTTGTACTTGCGCGCCTCAAGCAGCCCCCCATTCTTGGTTACATTTTAACGGGCGTATTGCTTGGCCCATCCGCTTTTATGCTCATCACAAATCGTGGCCCAGTTGAGATTTTGGCTGAACTCGGTGTTTTATTGCTGTTGTTTGTTGTTGGAATGGAACTCAATCTACGGTCCTTCAAAAAAGTATGGGTTATTGCAACCTGGTGTACACTTCTGCAGATTGCTCTGAGTAGTTTGATCGCCATTATTTTGTCCACATTTTTTGATTGGACACTTGCCTTGTGTATGCTGATTGGATTTGTGGCTACATTATCCTCTACGGCCGTTGTCGTTAAGATGATGGAAAGTATGGGGGAAATGAAGACGGATACCGGGCAATTAATCATTGGTATTCTTATCGCACAAGATCTTGCCATAGCCCCGATGATTCTTATTATTCGTAACTTTGGTCAATCGTGGTTTAATTTTGAAATTTTTATTAAATTACTTGTTTCTGTCGGTTTGATTATCGGCATCATTACGTATTTGAGTCGTCGTCAACGTGTTCGTATTCCTCTTGCAAAAATTGTTGCGGGAGAGAAAGAACTAACAGCACTTGCGAGCTTGACTTTTTGTTTTATTGCCGCAGCTATTGCTGGAAAAGCTGGATTATCTGCCCCATACGGTGCTTTTCTTGCCGGGCTTATTCTTGGGAACACGCACGAGCGTCTCGTTCTTATTGAAACGACAAAGCCGATACAAAGCATTTTGATCATGTTTTTCTTTCTGTCAATTGGTTTGTTGCTTGATGTGCAATTTATCTGGGATCACATTAATATTGTGCTGTGGCTCCTTCTTATTATTACCGTTGGAAAAACACTGTTGAATGTTCTTATTTTGCATTGTTTGAAATTGCCTTGGTCGCAAGCATTTATGGTAAGTGCACTTATTGCACAGCTTGGTGAGTTTGCCTTTTTGCTTACAACTGTGGCTTTGGAGGCAGATGTAATTAATCCTTTTGGTGAAAAGCTTATTATTAGTCTTACCGTACTTTCGCTCGCAATTAGTCCGTTATGGTTGCTTTTTGCGCGTTATCTCAAAAGCGTTGCTGATACAACAAATACGTTGAGCATACGCCTTTATTTAAAGAGTTTTTTGTTTAAAGTGCTAAAGTTAATCCGAAATAATGAGGTGAAAGGCGAAATATCTGCTGCACCAGCGTGTCTTCCTTCACGTGAAGATAGTTCAGGGCTAATGGATAAGGCTGTAAAACAACGCAAGAAAACATCGGTAACGCGTGTTGAATCGAATGAAGACGCGTCCTAGCCTAGCTCATGAGCTGCAGCTTAGGGGCGTTGTTGCAGGGCTTGATGAAGCCGGGTGCGGTCCGTGGGCTGGCCCGCTTGTGGCTGCAGCCGTTATTTTGCCTGAAATTCTTCCCACCTACATGACAGAAATTAATGATTCGAAAAAACTAACACGTGCTAAACGTGCTCATCTTTTTGACGAAATCACCTCCGACCGCTCTATTATATGGAGTGTCGGAATTGTAAGCGTAGATGAACTTGACTCACTCTTGTTACGAAAAGCACTTCCTCTCGCTTTTGAACGTGCTGTTACGGGGTTGGTTAAGTCTCCTGACAATCTACTTATTGATGGTATCCGCGATCCTAAGTTACCCTACCAAACAACATTGCTTAAACATGGAGATCAGCTCTCGTTTTCAATAGCAACAGCATCCATTCTTGCAAAAGTTACGCGCGATCGCATTATGGACGCGTTGCATTATGAGTTTCCTTCCTATGGGTGGAATCAAAATGCGGGGTACGGAACAAAACAACATCAGCAAGCCCTGACCGCTTTTGGTGTGACGCGTTATCATAGAAAGAGCTACGCGCCAATAAAGGTTTTTTTGGCCATTCTTTGATTTATTGCCTACAGGTCATTCCGCGCAAAATAGACGTTCCTGCTATCGTCATGGCGAATCCCGAAGGGAGATGAACATCCGGTGGCTGTTTTCTTGGATCACCACGCCTTACGAGGCTCGTTGATGGTGAATTTATACGCAATTTTATATGTGAACCACTATATTCCTATCTGCTTCATTATTTGCCTATGCGTCAGCATGCTACCCGTCACTTTTTGTCACTCCACCCTTGTCATTCCCGCGGAGGCGGGAATCCAGAAAAGCCCCTTTAAAAACCGTGAGTTTGGGGAGAGCTAAACAGCCTGGATCCCCGCCTCCGCGGGAATGACAGTAAGAAAAATAAAAGTGACGGGTAGCATGCTGCGTCAGTGCTAAAATTCGCGCGCACGTAATTAGTATTTGTTTTATACTTGTCTTTTACGTTTCATACATTTGTGTTAACTTTTTATTAATACTTTTTACGTATGCTTACTCATGAAAACGTTATGTTTTCGCTGTTTACGTTAAAAAGGAGAAGTATCTGGATTTGAATTTATACGTACGTGATTTTTCAAGGAAAACGTTTAAAAAAGCATCGTTGTGCTCTGCTGTGTGTACTCTGCTTTTAACCAGTGCGCAGGCTCAGGACGGTAGATCAGCATTAGATACGTCTTCAACTTCATTGATCCCATCAAGTTCTTCTGTGCGCGTAGTAGAAGAAAGAAATGCACGTGTCTTGGTATTAGAGGGTGGCGGCATACGCGGTGTGGTTACACTAGCAATGTTGCAGCGCCTGGAAGAGACTACAGGTAAGCCAGCTCATGAATTATTTCATGCGATTATAGGAACTTCTGTTGGTGGCCTTTTAACAACGTTGCTGTCAACAAAAAAGCCCGGCACAAATGAGGCGTATTCAGCTAAAGAATGTTCAGAAATTTTGATTAATGAAAGCGGCACGCTCTTTGAAAAAAACCAATGGTCATTGGATGGATGGATGGGGACAAAGTATCTTTCGTCGAATCTGGGAATCGTATGTGATAAATATATTGACCCGAAGACAACGACAGATCAAACCGTGTGTCCGCATGCTCTAATGGTCAATAATACAGAAACGCAACGTGTTGAAATGTTGTCGAGTTGGGGAGTCCGTGTATTTAAGGCTAAAGATGCAATTCTGGCATCAGGCGCAATGCCGACCTATTTTGCACCTGCGCTCATTAAACCTGTTTCCGAAGCTGGGGTTTCCATGGCGCAATTACCATCATATTCATATATTGATGGTGGATTAGGTGCGTGTGATCCATCTATGCGGGGGTATGACATCGTGGCCGATTTTTTTAAGACAGCAGAACATATTGACGTTGTTTCTTTAGGTACAGGTGTTGCTGATACACCAAGATCACATGATTCACTCAAGGGTCTTGGCTTTATCGGATGGGAAAAAATTATGGCAGAAATAATTTGGGATGCTTATCAATATGCTGAAGAAGATCACATGACCCGTGCGTGTCAAAACTTTAGAACAAAAGGTGGTGCTTACTGGCGATTTGACCCCACCATTCCATCCGCACATGCAGCAATAGATAATAATACAAGAGAAAATATACATACACTTATCTCACTTACACATACATTTTTAGACGAAAGTACTGATTTCGCAAAATTACTTGAGCTATTGAAAAAGCCAATCAGCAGTCTTGAAATGAGTTGTCCAAACAGTAGTGGTGGCATTCAGATTGTAACGGTTCCCTTTCCTAAAGCAGGCATGGTGGTCGCTGAGTCGATGGATGAGCAGGCTGCGTAGTTGCTGTGCCCATCACATCTCAAACTGTTGATTTTTGCTCTTTGTCTTTTGCCTCATAAAGTTCGTTTCAAAAACGAATTTCTGTGACAAAATCTTAAAGCTAAAAGTACACATTTTGAAATCCGATGCGTATGAAAGCGAAAAAGAACGACTTTTTCATCAAAAGATATTCGACAAATGAAAATGACAGTGATATGTTAAGGCAACTTTTTTGTAAATCAACCTCTTTAAAAGGAATTGTAATCATATGATTATCGGCGTACCAAAAGAAATTAAGAATCATGAATATCGCGTGGGCCTCGTACCGTCATCTGTTAATGAATTAACGCGGCATGGACACACTGTTGTTGTGGAAACAAAAGCGGGTTTGGGTATTGGTTTTACAGATGCAGACTACATGGCCGTTGGCGCACAGATTCTTCCCTCTGCAGCAGATGTGTTTGCAAAAGCAGATATGATTATAAAGGTTAAAGAGCCACAATTAAGTGAATGCGCAATGCTTCGTAAAGAGCAAATTCTGTTTACGTATCTTCATTTGGCTCCAGATCCTGAGCAAACAAAAGCACTTGCAAAATCTGAATGTGTTGCGATTGCCTATGAAACAGTAACAGATTCACGTGGCGGATTGCCTTTGCTTGCGCCTATGAGTGAAGTTGCTGGGCGTATGTCCGTTCAAGTTGGCGCTTGGTTGCTTGAAAAAGGCCAAGGCGGCATGGGTGTCTTGCTCGGCGGTGTACCAGGCGTTCTTCCATCCAAAGTTGTTATCTTGGGCGGCGGCGTTGTTGGTCTAAACGCAGCACGTATGGCGATTGGTATGGGTGCTGACGTGACGATCGTTGATCGCAGCCCACGTCGTTTGCAAGAACTCGATGCTATGTTTGAGGGTCGCCTTAAAACGGTTGTACCGACATTCGCTATTATTGAGAAGCTGGTAACTGAGGCTGATTTGGTTGTAGGTGCTGTTCTTGTTGTTGGTGCTGCTGCGCCAAAATTGGTGACTGCTGCTACGGTTAAGAAGATGCGTCCTGGATCTGTTATGGTTGACGTGGCGATTGATCAAGGTGGTTGTTTTGAGACAAGTCGTCCGACAACGCATGATAATCCACACTATACAGTTGATAATGTAATTCATTATTGCGTAACCAACATGCCAGGTGCAGTTGCACGTACGTCTGCTTTAGCGCTTAATAATGCAACGTTGCCCTTTGCGCTCGCGTTAGCTGATAAAGGCTATAAAAAAGCATTATCAGATGATGTTCATTTAATGCGCGGTCTGAATGTATGTTTAGGTCATGTAACACACGAAGCTGTTGCACATGATTTGGGTATGCCTTATGTGAATGCGGAAACATTTTTAGGGTGTGATAATGCCGAAGTCGCTGTGAAGCGCGCGAGCTAATAGCATTTCCGTTAACTCTACCGTTAACTCTACCGTCATGGCGAGCCCGAAGGGCGTGGCCATCCAGGCCGTCTTAAGTATATGGATTGCCACAAAAGTCATAGGTTTTTTCGCAATGACGGCGGACACCTGCTTAATGTGAGATTTTTTTTGCCATTACGTGTCTTGTCGAAGCGTGATGGCATTTTTTTGGAAATGATATGACTTATACCGTGTTTAATTCACGTGCAGCACGCATGTCTGATTTGCTAGCGAATGCATTGGCGCCAACGTATATGTTGCTTGTCGATGAATCAGCGCAGCATCAGGGGCATAAGGGTGTGACGGAGTTGCAACAGACGCTTATTCAAGAAGATATAGATCACGGGCAGAGTGATCAAAAGCATGCTACTAGCGATCTCTTAGAGACGCATTTTTCATTAGAAATTACAGCAGAAATATTGAATGGTTTATCACGCGTAAAGCAGCATCAGCTTGTTTACAATAGCGTGGCAGATGAATTTAAAACGGGACTACATAGTTTACGTATAAAAATCGTTTAGCGTTATTTTTCTTGTAAGTTAATGTTCTTGTAAATTAATGGCTATATAAAAAAATCTACCGCAGTTAGGCCGTAGTCGTGGCCGTTCTGCAGTAGACGCTAAATTCATTGAAATTTCTAGCGATCGATAATCGATGTCCAAAAGTTTTCAAATACGCGTAGTGTTTTGCCAAAAGCATCCAAGTCAATCGACGTACCCAATTGCTTAGAAAACAATTGTGTTTGTTTTGCCAACGCTTGATCGATCTTGCCATAGAGCTCGGTGCCTTTCGGTGTTAAGCGCACATGACTTGATCTGCGATCATGCGCAGATGGGACTTGGTTCACATAACCATTTTTAACCATCTTGCGAAGATTATAAGAAACATTTGAACCAAGGTAGTAGCCACGGTTCGTTAACTCGCCAACGGTTAGCTGACTGTTTTTACCGATATTATATAAGATCAACGCCTGAACGTTGGTTATATCAAGTTTTTCTTGTCGATCTAATTCACCTTTGACAACCTCTAGAAATAGGCGATGCAAACGTTCAATCATCACAACAACGTCAAAATAGGACTCTTTCATAATTACCTCTCTTAATTTTTAAATTTTTGGTTTTCACTAAAAAACCGAGTTGGTTAAATTTAATTATGTAAAAAACTTAAAAAACAACTCTAATAGTTTATTTAGGTATTATTTTTTATTTTTCAAGTGTTTTACCCTTATTTTTATGAAAAAAAGTGTTTTTCTTTAAAAATACTTTTAGTTTGCTTACAAATTGAAGCATTACGCGGTATAGTATCTTAAATATGCCATAAAACCAATAAAAAGAATGTTTAATTTTGAGAAAAATCTCTTACATAGAGATGCAATGTTGCTAGTAATTAACAAACCAAGCGGAATCGCCGTGCATCGTGGTATGGGGAAAGGGCCGAATTTAGAGGAAATTCTAAAAGAGTATGCATTTGGTTTGCCGAATCCCCCGCAACTTGCGCACCGTCTTGATGCGGGGACAAGTGGGTGCTTAGTGCTTGGGCGTCATAGGGTTGCGCTTAAGCATCTTGGCCATCTGTTTCAAACAGGGCAAATTAAGAAGACGTATTGGGCTGTTGTTAATGGAGCGCCCGATGCTGATGAAGGCGTTATTGATTTCCCCCTTGCGAAACAAAGTACCGATAAACGCAGCTGGTGGATGAAGGTTGATCCTGATGGGCAAGAGGCAATCACCGAATATCGTGTGTTGAGCCGCGGTGATTTTGGCCTAACGTTGCTTGAATTGTCGCCCATTACGGGGCGGACGCATCAATTGCGTGTGCATTGCCAAGCCATGGGATTTCCGATTTTGGGGGATGCAATCTATGGCGTACGTGATCTACGGGATCCGCCTTATTTGCATCTGCATGCGCGCGCTGTTACGATTCCGTATCATCAAAAAAAGCCGGCTATTCACGTGGTGGCGCCTTTGCCAGAACATATCATCGATACATGTTTAGACTGTAATATTGTTTATGAAGAATAATGAACCTGTGAATAATCTCCTTATGAATAATGTCTCTCGGAATAATGCCCTTGCGCTAATTGCTGGCCGTGGTGATCTGCCGCATAAAATCATTGATACGCAAAAAGACGTGCGTCCACTTGTTGTTGTTGCGTTTGAGGGGCAAACCCCAACCGATCTGCCTGAACGTTTGTCTGTTGATATTCCTGTATTGTGGGTGAAGTTGGGGGTTATCGGGCCTGTGCTTGATTTCTTTAAACAGTGGCATGTCACGGATGTGACGATGGCTGGTGGTTTGACGCGACCTAAGCTGCGTGATTTATCAATGGATTGGGTGGGCGCGCGCTGGTTAAAGGTGCTCGGTCTAAATGCGGTTAAGGGCGATAATCATTTGTTAGGCGGCATTGTCGCCTTGCTTGAAGCGGAGGGGTATCAGGTAATTCCACCACATGAGCTGGTCGGGAATCTGTTTGCATCTGCGGGTGTTTTGACGGCACGTGCACCGACGGATGCTGATCAACGTGATATTGAACATGGCGTGTCGCTATTGAATGTCTTGTCACCATTTGACGTGGGGCAGGGGGTTGTTGTGCATGATGGGTGCGTGCTAGGGATTGAGACAATTGAGGGCACAGCGGCTCTGTTGGGGCATGTGAAGGCCCTTGGGCGGGCACGCGGTGGTGTGTTTGTTAAGATGCGCAAGGTCGGGCAAAGTCAACAGGTCGATATGCCCACGATCGGGGTGGATACGATTACGCAGGTGCGTGACGCTGGCTTGTCTGGTGTCGCAATCGAGGCTGACGGTGTGCAGGTGTTGGATCTGGTTGATGTGATTCGGTTGGCGGATGAGGCTGGGTTGTTTGTGGCGGCTCTATAGCAAGAATCTGCGAAATTCTCCGCTGCTCACGTATGTACTCACCTTTTAATTGATATCCCATCATTGCGAACCCTTGAAAAGAGCGGGGCAATCCAGAGTTTTTCTGGATCACCGCGTCTGATGAGCGACACTTAAAATTCCCGGAATTATTGTTCATCAGCGTTAGCTAAAGCTTTCTCGTGACGACGAATGCAGACTCAAATTATTCTCGCCGCGCTTCATTTCAGAGGATGCTCATCAGGTAAAAGCAGCTGTTTAAGTTCATAGCCAAAACGTTGATCATCCAGGTTATACCAATTTCATTAAAGATTGATTGATGCGTCGTCTCTTCAGACTCTCGGTGCTCATTTACATGAGTAAACTCCGCGCCTCGAGCTTCGATCTCCTATCACTCAAACTTTTCTGAAAATGGTATTATTACTCTCACAAAGCATATTAATGGCACCCAACTCTTTTGGATGACCCTGAGTTTGTGCAATTTGTCTTAAAGCAATCAGGGGAATTTCTTTATCTGCTTTGGAACTATGTTCAAAGTATCGCAAGTGAAAAGCCGCAGCAAATTGGTGTGTATGATTTTGGTTTTGTGACATTCGTATAACAGGAGGTGCATCATCATAACTCCTGCGCCATGACGATAGCAGAAACGTATTAACTTAAGGACAGCGGGATCACGTCAGGGGACGGGTAATGCACAGAGGCGGAAAAGGTGTACACTGTATTCCCTAATAAGTTTGCACAATACCCTGTTTCTCGTTAACATATACTTAACGTATTGTGTGATTTTTAAAAATGATCGAACGAAATACGTGTATTGTCTGAGCTATGGATGTGGCACAGCTCGGCTGGCTAAGCTCATTGCTCACTAAAAATAATACGTTCAGTTGAGCGTAAATTACTCATCACTTTCAGTTATGAAATTGATGTTAGCGAATAGGAGGTTTATATGGCCATATCGGTCAACACAGTTTATGCAGACCCCATGGCTGAGGCGCCAAGCCCAGCAGAGAACGATCGTTCCTTACCGGAAATGACACTGAAGGCCGTTGTCCTTGGTTTCATTCTCGCTATGGTGTTGTGTGCATCAAACACGTACGTCGCACTGAAAGTCGGTAGAACGATCTCCGGGTCTATTCCAGCAGCAGTTTTATCAATACTCTTTTTAAGTTTCTGGAAAAAAACAAGCGTCCTTGAGCATAACATCGTGCAAACCACTGCATCTGCTGGTGAAGTTGTCAGTGCGGGCGTTACCTTTACGATTCCAGCACTTGTTATGATTGGTTTTTGGGACCATTTTAATTATTTTGAAGTGCTTTCTGTTGCCATTATCGGTGGCTTCTTAGGCGTAGCCTTTTCGGTGCCACTTCGTCGCAGTATGATTGTTGAGCAAAACTTACCGTATCCAGAAGGTATTGCAACGGCTGCTGTATTGAAATCAGCAGAAGCATCCAATAGTGGAAGAGTGCTTATTACAGGTGGTGCTTTTGCAGGGCTTGTCAGTTTTTTTCAAGATGGCGCTAAGTGGCTGACATCCGAAGTGCAAGCATGGACGAAACTTGGTTCGGTTCCTTTTGGAACGGGTCTTGAATTGTCGCCTGTTCTGGTAGGTGCAGGTTATATCGTGGGTCTTCGTGTTTCTGTATCGATTATTGTTGGCAGCCTTATCACGTGGGGTATTGGCGTCCCTGTTTACGCAATGCTTTATGGTGCGCCAGAAGCTGACGCTCAGGTTGCTGCATTTGCCATTTGGAAAAAAGTAAAGATGATGGGCGTTGGGGCCATGATCATTGGTGGTTTGTGGGGGATGTTCTCTCTTTCCAAAATCATGATGGATGCTATTCGTTCGTCCATTGATACATTTAAGGGCAATGGTGTTGATATATCGTCTTTGCCACGTGTCGAGCGTGATATACCAATGAACTATGTAGGTGTAATGACGCTTGTTTTAGCGATTCCGTTGTTGATTATGTTCTATAACGTGCTTTCAGTACCGCTTGATTTATCGTTTGGGCATGGTCTTTTGGTAACGGTTGCTGCTGTTGTCGCATCGCTTACCATTGCATTTGGCTGTGCGGCGGTTGCTTCGTATCTAACGGGTATTGTTGGGTCGACCCTGTTGCCGGTCTCAGGTATTACGATCTCGGGTATATTGTTGTTCGGTGGTATGTTATTTGCTGTTCTTATGGGGCACGTTGATTTTTCAGTGAATTCTGTACATGCAGGTTCTGTTGCTGGTGCGACAATTTTGTTTGCCTCGATCGTTGCACTTGCTGCGTCACTTAGCTGTGACAATATGCAAGATCTTAAAGCAGGGTCGATGGTTGGTTCTACACCATGGAAACAGCAGCTTATGTTACTTGTTGGTGTTGTGGGTGGTGCGATTGTTGTTGGTCCGGTGCTTGAGCTTTTATTTAATGCGTATGGATTTGGCGACGTTGTGCCACGTGCAGGCATGGATTTGACGCAAACGCTAAAGGCACCGCAAGCAACAATGATGGCAACACTGACAAAAGGTCTTTTTGCAGGCGGCGTTGATTGGGTGATGATTATCATTGGCGGCATCATTGGGGTTGCCGTTATTATTGGCGATCATTTCCTTAAGGCGAAAGGAAGTAAAAATTCACTGCCTGTATTGGCCGTTGCCTTTGGTATGTATATGCCAGCTGCCGCTATTTTGACATTTTGTCTTGGCGGAATTTTGGCGCATTATACAACGAAAAAACGTGAATTATTGCCACAAGAACACCAAGCTGCAGCTGAGCAAAAAGGAGTTCTTTATGCGTCAGGTGTGATTGCTGGTACGGCTTTGATGGGCGTCTTGATTGCGATTCCTTTGTCGCAAGGGTATCACATGAATGAACGCTTGTTCATGACTTTGCCAAAAATGATCGTTGAATGTGCGGGTATTGGTATGTTTTCTTGGTTGATGTACAAGATTTATCAATCGGGGTCTGCGCGCGTTGCGTCTTAATAGCTTGATGCAGTGAATGCATGAGCACATAAAAACCACATTGTGTTTTGCCCGGGCGTGACCCGGGTATCTAAAACTTCCATGCAAAACACACCCTTCACTCCACAAATACATGGATGAATTTTGAAAAATAGGATACAATTTGTTAATAAAACCTTTGTGTGACCTTGATTCTTATGACAGCTATTGATAGATCATCTTATTTAGAACGCATAGAGGCCTTATTTGAGATCTTTCCAATCGTAGCACTGTTAGGTGCACGGCAGGTTGGTAAGTCAACGTTGTCACGGCAGTACATTAAAACGCTTAAAGAAAAAACGCACCTTGGCCAGCCAGTTCATTTTTTTGACCTTGAGAATGATCGTGATCTGACCATGTTAAATGATCCTCAGCTAGCGCTTGAATCGCTTGAAGGTCTGATTGTGATCGATGAGATTCAAAGGCGACCTGATCTTTTTCCAAATTTACGTTACTTGGTTGATCATAAGCCTCAAAGGTATCTAATTTTGGGCAGTGCTTCACGCGATCTTTTGTATCAAAGTAGTGAAACGCTGGCAGGACGTATTGGTTATATTGAGTTGCTGCCACTTTCAATGGGCGAAACGGATTTGCCGCTTGAACAACATTTAACGGCAGGAGGTTTTCCAAAGTCAATTTTAGCCTCCAACCCAAATGCAAGCTATGTATGGCGTCAAAATTACATAAAAACATATCTAGAGCGCGATCTTGATGCGCTTGGTTTTGATGTTGAACCAGCCACAATGAGGCGTTTTTGGCAGCTGTTAGCGCACTATCATGGGCAAATTTTTAATGCGACAGAGATCGCAACGAATTTGGGCATTTCGGTTAAAACGGCTCAACGCTATATGCATATATTATCATCCTCTTTCATGGTTACGGAGTTGAAGCCATGGCATGAGAATTTAGGAAAGCGACAAGTAAAGCGTTCAAAAATCTATTTCAATGATACAGGGTTGTTGTGTGCATTGTTGGGTATAAAGACCTATCTCGATTTGCTTAGTCATCCCAAACTTGGCGCTATTTGGGAAGGTTTTGGGATTAATGCAATTGTGCAAAAGATGGATGCTGATCGCGATGATTGCTATTTTTGGGCGACATCTAATCAGGCAGAACTAGACCTTATGTTGTTAAAAGATGGTAAGCGATACGGTTATGAATTAAAGTTTACCTCAAAACCAACGATTTCAAAGTCGATGCGGATTGCTCTGGCTGACTTGAAATTGGATGAGCTGAATGTGGTGGTACCTTATGGCCGAGAATTTGTGCTTTCGCCAAAAATTAAGACGATGCCGCTGGCGGTTGAGCCGTTGACTGAATTAACGTGACGTTAGGAATTGTGGAATTAATTTCTTTATGTTAGAAAATATATGTAAACAAATTTTCACGAATGATCAAAAAAATTAACATAAATTTTATATTAATCCGTTTTGCACGTGTGACGCATTGTTTTTCTAATTCAACCATTGATATTATTTTAGAAACCAACGAACTGCGTTGTGGTGAGTTTAACGACAATCCAGATGTTTATAAAGGCATATGGGAAAAACCCGCAAAAAATACAAAGTCCGCAAAAGGGTTGATGTGCCTTTTTAAAATGGTCAACAAGAGCATTAATGCACACAGCTGTTAACACATTATTAATAAATGTGCAGTATGTATTGATGTATGGTAATTCTAATTACAGAGTATATGAAGATATTTATTTGTGCTAACATTGTGGCTATTCTTATCAGCGCAACACACAGTTTTGCATGCGATTATATTCAAGAATATCATGCTAAGCGATGCATCGTGTTTAATACCGTGCCTGATTTCCAAAACAGTATGGTGGTGGATGGAGAGGTAATAGAGAAGAGCGATGTCTTGTGTGAGTACACAATGGAGATTGATGACTTTCTGATTGATCTAGATGACCTTATCGCTGGACGCATGGCTGCGCCAGAAGAGAACGAATGTGTTTTTAAAGCCATTATGGGATCGTGGATTGTCGATAAACGTTATGAGTTTGATAAGGATGACCTTCCTATTTTATCTGAAGAGAGTCCCTTCTTTAGGCATTTCGAGGTTATTCGTCTTGTGAATGATCTTTCGCAGGTTCTGATGATGAAAGTCAGGCAAAATGGCTATCAACCAATTGATATCAGATACTTAGCCTGCTATGGAAATGCATACACCAACTTGTTTACATACAGTGGGGTTAAACGTGAGATGTATGCACGTTGGTTTAATGAGGTGTTCATGGAACATGAGTCTGGATTCCGTTTGGCAAATCCAAGTCTACGTATTAGAAGATACGATCCGTTAGAGCCTGTTATTACAGAGCTTGCGCTAAGTCAAGCATGTATAAAAGGAATATTGAAATCGGTTTCCGCTGTTTCACGTGCGGCGGGTAGGTTAAGACATCGCGTGAATTTTTGCTCAGAGTTGGATGAGTCTAATTCCTATGCTATTACGTCTGACGAAATTTTGGCTGTATACCTTGGAGATCCTCTTAAATTTCGAGCGAACAAACCCAACATAGCTGGTCAAGGAAATACGAGAGGAAATCTTAGATCAAACGCGCTGGGGCGAAAATTTGGTAATCCGAATGCAGATGGAATTACTAAAGGCGAAAAAGAAGCGGCAGTCGGCTTAATCCGTGCATATTTAGATGCACGAAAAGCTACGTATTCTGTCTATTGCGATCGCAAAATTGCCGATTATACGGAAGCGGATTGGGGTGAAGAAGATGATCTTTCAAGCGAAGCCATAACTGCGCTTTATAATATGGATAAAAATGTGTCAAGCGGCCGGTTTTGAAGAACGTGGCAATTCACCTTTCAATTGTTATGGATTCGTTGTCATCACGAGTCTCGTAAGAGCCCTGGTGATCCAGGAAAACAGCCAACTGGATGGCCACAGCCCGCTTTGCGGGATTCGCCATGACGATAGCGGGAACGTCTTGACTTAATGGCAGCGGCACCCCTGCTGGGGTTTGCCATGACGGAAATAGAATCAAATTAACTGTGAACAGCTAGGCGGGGGCATGTTGAATGATTTTTTGTAAATTCTAAAACATGGCTGGCTAATTGTACTCCTGCAGCATATCCAAACCGTGTGCATTACGTAAAATAGCATCGGCTTCGGGAGTGAATCTCCCGTCTTCTTGATGTAATAACATGCCGGGCATTAGTTTTAATGTGCCATGTGAATTCTTGATGCCGCGCACCAATACGCGCTTTGCCGCTTTGTGTTTGCCGGGCCATAGGGGGTATACAATAATGTCACCTAATTTTCCCGAGAAATACGACAATATATCAGGCAAGCGATCAGCGCGATGAATAAAGGTTACGGTTCCTTTTGGTTTTACCATCAGCAGGCAGAATTTTGCCCATTGGTCTAGATCTGCGCTGCCTTCATGGTTCGCAGCCGCTTTAATTGGGTTTGTTGATACACGTCCACGCGCCGTTTCAAGATACGGTGGATTGGCTATCACATGCGTAAATGTACCTGCTGCAAGACGTGGCGGTGGGTGCATTAGATCGCCATGCAACACCTCAATTCGATCACGCAGGCGATTGATATTCACATTATCGACTGCATAACGCACATGTTCGCGCAACAGTTCAACCGCTGTTATTTTAACATCCATACACCGTGCCGCAAGACAGAGTGAGGCCGCACCGACACCGGCGCCTACATCTAAAATAGTATGCCCTGGTTCGGCATGAACAGAGGCCGCTAAAAAGATAGGATCGATGGCTACACGGTACCCCAATCTTGGTTGACGCACTAAAACACGTCCGCCAAGCAGAAAATCTTCAGTATAAATGGGTTCAATCGGTGCATCTGTCATAAAAATAGCTTTTCCTCATTTCAGATTTCATTTTAATCAGTTAAACTTATCTGTCAAACATTGAATTTTTGAATTGAAACATTTGCTTATGAAATCTGCTGTAGCCCCCTTAACAAAGCTCCACCATCTTTTAAATGATGATATGCATGCCTTGAATGCTGTTTTGCTTGGGCATCTTAAAAGTGATGTGCCGCTTGTATCGACTGTGGCTGAGCATTTGGTGAAAGCGGGTGGAAAGCGTATCAGGCCGATGTTGACACTTGCCAGTCAGCGTTTGTTTGGTAATTTGCATCAGGATAGTCTTTATTTAGGGGCGGCGGTTGAATTAATACATACGGCAACGTTATTGCATGATGATGTTGTTGATGAATCAGATTTAAGGCGTGGGCAAAAAACGGCGAATGCACTTTGGGGTAACACGATGAGCGTGCTTGCAGGTGATTTTTTGTTTTCACGGGCCTTTCAGGTGATGGTTTTAGCCGATACAAAGGGCGTATTGAAAGTGTTGGCTGATGCGTTGGCATTGATTGCTGAAGGTGAGGTTCTGCAGTTGAGCCAGAGTCATCAGATTGATCTTTCGTATGATGTGTACCTTAAAATTGCCGAACGTAAAACAGCTGTGTTGTTTGAGGCGGCGTGTACTGTAGGTGGCATGATTGGTTGTGCGAGTGTGGAGCAATTGGAATTGCTTACTACTTTTGGTCGTAACGTTGGTCTGGCATTTCAGATTACGGACGACATTTTGGATTATTTCCCGACTGAGAATTATGGTAAAAAACCAGGTGAGGACTTTTTTGAAGGCAAAGTGACGTTGCCGATTATTCTCGCGCAGAAAATGCTCGCCGATACAAAATGGTTGCAAACGCTTTTTGTGCCAGACGCTGTGCGGACGGAAGCTGATTTTAAACGTGTGGGTCACTTGTTTACAGGTGGGGGCATTTTTGATGCCTGTATCGACGTGGCGTTTTCGTTTGCGAAACAAGCACGTGACGCGGTGATATTATTGCCGGCGTCGCCGATACGTGATGTGCTGGAGCAATTGCCAAATTATGTTGTGGCACGCGTAACGGAGCAGCGCATGATGACGGGCGCCGTTGAGAACGTTGCATAGAGGAGCAGATCTTAAGGCCTACGCTTACGCATTTTAGTTAATTTTTAATTTAAATATCGCGCCCACTGCCATCATGGCGAGCCCCTTGCGGACGCACCATGACGAGAGCAGGAAAGTCTTAACTTAATGGCTGGCCTCGTCATCGCTGGAGTCATCCTCGCCATGAGCTGCGTGCTGCGGTGTGCTGGATTTGTGCTCGTCGGTACATATTTTTCCATCACGTCGTTTATGATGATGCTTTTCCACCACGTTTGTTTGGACTGCGCTAATTTTTGGTTTTTCTGGTGCGCATACACCGCATAGAGTAAGGCGAGATAAATCAAACTCAAGAATTCCTTCACTTGCATTTGCAGTCTCTGCAGCCATAGTCGCGTGTGTGGTCAGCAATAAACCCATTGCCATTCCAGTAACACTATATTTATACGTCATTCTTTTTTCCTTAATGAAGTTTAACTTTTTAAAACCACTTCGATTGCAATCACCGCGATGCCACCAAGTAATATCACTAGAACAAGCCCTTTGTTGAAGATAAATGAAGATGGACGTTCCTCTTTTAGGGCAATAAGGCATGGCAACACAACCGCTAAAAGACTTAATGCCACGGCTGCGCAACCCAGTGCAGCAATGAAACCTTTTGGATAAATCAACGCAAGTATGAGCGGCAGACCAAACGTTAATGAAGCCACTTTAAGGCGTGTTTTTACATCATTCTTTTTCTTAAACCATTCCGCAATGTAATCAAACAAGCCAAGTGCCACCCCTAAGAAAGACGACGCCATTCCCGTTAGTGCGAAAGCGTTAGTTAAAAATGTAAGATAAGGATTGCCTGTTTTTTCGGTAAGACGTGTGATAAAGACGCCAACGTCTTCGGTTCCTGTTAATGTGCCACCGAGATTCCCTAACGTAATTAGCTGCCATAATGAAAATACAATCAAGGGTAGCAAGCTGCCAATGATCAGGCTTTTATATATGTTTTTTTTACTGCCGTCTAAATACGAAATAAGACTTGGAATTGATCCGTGAAATGCGAATGACGTGAAATAAATTGGAATTGCATAGTAAAATGAAAAACCGGAGTTAACTGTGGTCTTTGCTAGGTTTTCGGTTTGTATGAATGGTAATAAGCCCGCCACGATAACAGCAAAAATCGCGATCTTAAAAAACAATACAAAGCGATTGGCGTAATCGACAGCCCGTGTGCAGATTGCCACGAACACACCAAGACATAATGTGAATGCAATCACAAGTACTGGAACAGGCACGGCTCCACCAATTTCTTGATGTAAAATCGAGCTTCCCCCTGAGATATAACACCAGAGCAAGGACCAAAACAAAACCAACATACTTGATGCTGCAACAAACTTTGCTGGTTTCCCTAAACGATTTTCCGAAAGGGCTGCGATGCTTTGCCCTTTTCCATGACTAATTTCAACCATGATAACGGCGGCGAGCAACATGTATAACCACATACCAAAAAGTAGGGCCACGCTTTTGTAAAAACCAAAATGTGAAGAGGTCATAGGAAGGGCTAACATGCCAGCGCCAATGGTTGTGCCGCCAATTAAAAATATCGCACCTAAAATTCGTTGTTTCATAGTAAGGCTTTCATTGTGACGTTGGAATTGGTAGACATTCGTAAAATCTGCTAAAAGCGATTAGCTAGCACATTATATGAATCCGATTCTTTTAATGCAATGTTCTAGGTGAGCAATAATCATCAAAGGCGCGAATAAACGAAATTTTCTGACTTTTATTTCATGCTACCCGTCACTTTTTGTCACTCCACCCTTGTCATTCCCGCGGAGGCGGGAATCCAGAAAAGCCCCTTTAAAAATCGTGAGTTTGGGGAGAGCTAAACAGCCTGGATCCCCGCCTCCGCGGGAATGACAGTAAGAAAAATAAAAGTGACGGGTAGCATACTTTTATTTTTTACTTGAATTAATACTTATACTTATGTACAGATGTATATATAAAAACATATCACGCCAGAACACAGTTCAAAGGATTAACATGAACATACTCACAAAATTATTAGCATCAACCTTTCTAACATCGGCATTCATGGCTCCCCTTGCTTTTGGGTCAAAGTCACGTTTTATGATGATAGCCACAGATGTGCCTCAGGTGGTTCGAACGAGGCCGTTTACATCCGTTCAAGAGATGTGTGCATTTGGAGAAGGCTTGATGGATATGGCGAGTAGAGGCGATTACAAAGGCGTTCTCGCTGCGGCAGCGGCACCTAATTTTTCTATGTGTACGTTTAAACTAACTCTTGATGACTTGGAACGTTTTTATTATTTATATACGGTTGCTCAAATAAGTAGCCATATAGGTTTAGCAGATATTGGGGGGATTTCTCTTAACGAAAAAAAGAACCATCATATAGCTGGATTGAATTTGGTATCGAGCTATATGATTGAATGGGGATCTAGAACTTCTATCGTGCCTGGTGTTAATGACAGAATTAAAGAGCATAGCTTTGATCTTTCTGTGTTTGCGGAGAACTCTTCATCACATCTTGTAACGGATTATCTTTTAAGCATAAACAGGGGGTCTGTTAAAAGGAATAATAGAGATCCACTTCCAGACATACTGCAAATGGCCATACACTATCAGGAGATGATGCTTGAAAAAAATCCTGGGACTGAATTAAGTATTGGAATGATTCCTAAATTAAGATTTCAACTTGCGTGTCGATATGCGAACGCATATCAAATTACCAATGAAACGTTGAAAAATTTGTATTTAGAAAAAATGAAATGCATTCGTGATTCACTTTCTCGAACAGACGAATATTCTTCGAAAATCAAAAATTTAATAGATTCAGTGTGCCTTATGGAACAGTCAAAAAAACAAGAAGGATTGAATAAATTCAAAGAAGCTGAACTTCAAAGGGCGGCATATGAATTGGTAGAAGGATGTGTTGATTCTTTTTCTTTGGACGACGCAGGTCTTTACCAGTGTCAAGGTCATGTGCTAGCGAGTGTTAAGTTGGAAATATACAGGTCCTTGGAAGAAAAAAAATCTAAGCAAGGAAAAAAATCTGCAAAAGCCAGTGGTAGTTCCTCATCTTCTCAGCAAGGATACAGCCCTGCTGTGGATTTAATTTTAGATATTGAAGGTAAATTATATCAGCGAGCAGAATTAGAGATGTCTGACCTAGATGATAAAGAGGACGCGTTGCAAAGTTCACGTTCGTCTGTGGATAGCATTGTTGAGGTTCCGACACTTTTTGACATTTACGATCAATATTATGTGTTACTTGAAGCCACTAATTTTAATAGCGCTATAGCGTATTATATTGTTTTGTTGATGATTCAAAATGAGTTTGACATGGCCTTAGAGAGAGTTCAAATTTTTCAATACATTTCAGAAATAAGAAGAGATCCAAATATAGCAGCTGTTAACGCATTGACAGCCATTGTTAAGAAAAAATATGATGATGCTAAACAACGTTTGTCTATAAAAGAAGAAGAAACAAGAACTATAGTAAGAAAGATGGAAAAAGAAGAACAAGATAAGAAAAAAACTGAAGCAAGAAGGCTGGCTGAAAAAGTTGCGCAGGCAGAGCGTACGAAAGCTAATCGTGCGCGTGCTATGGAAGCCGCAGTAAACTCAGCGGCTATTCCTGATACAGTGGTTGTATCGTCTGACGCCTCTGCTCTTTCACCAAGTGAAAGAAACTTGCGACATGCTATGGCAGCTGAAAAACGTTTAGCCGCAAAACGTGTGGCTTTGGATGTAGCCGCAGCACGTGAAGAGAAAAAGCGTACAGAGGAACATGAAGAGGAAGAGCGTAAAGCAGAAAGTCTGAGAGAAAAGCAATTAAGTAAGTCCCAAAGCGCTGCATATGTAGCGCAATTAAATGAAAAGAAGAAAGAAACTACGCAGAAGTTAACGGAAAATCAACTAAGAAAACAACAAGCAGAGCAAGCAGAACGTCTGGCAGCAGAGCAAGAAGCAATGGACAAATTGGCTGAAGCAGAAGGACATGCAGCGTCTGTAAAATTGACAAGCGGTCAAACACAAAAATCACGTTCTGGGATCAAAAATGCAAAACGACGTGAAAAGGAAAAACGTGAAAAAGCTATTGCAAAGAATAGTGATAGTGACGTTTCGCTCAGTATGCATGGGAGTGACTTAAATGCTATAGCGCCTGCTTATGCACCAATACAAAGTGACTTAAATGCTATGGCACCTGCTTATGCACCAATACAAAGCGATTTAAATGCTATGGCGCCTGTTTATAAGCCAGCACAAGGTGATCGCAATGCAATACGTTCTCTTTATTCCATTTCTGACGAAATGCAATATCCTGGCATCATAGAAATGATGATGAATTCATTGTTTGATGATGAGGATGATTTGTAGGATTTTAACGGTAAATGGGGGGTGGGTGTTATCGATACATTCGCCCTCATTTCTGTTTGAAAAATCATTCCCCTAAACGGATGATTTCCCATTCCAGCTCAACACCGCTGGTGTCTTTCACAGCTTGGCGCACGCGTTCGCCCAATTGTTCTAAATCGGTGGCTTTTGCTGTGTCAAGGTTGAGCAAGAAATTGCAATGCTTTTCAGAGACTTGTGCATCGTTGATGGATAGGCCGCGGCAACCTGCTTGATCGATAAGCTTCCATGCTGCCATGTCGGTTGGGTTTTTAAATGTACTGCCGCCTGTGCGTCCACGAACGGGTTGTGTGTCTTCTCGTTGTTGCAAATAGGCAGTAATGCGTGTGTGAATGGCATCGGGATCATCGTTACGCAGGGTAAAGCTGGCGCGTACAATGATAGCGCCTTTTGGCAAATTCCCTTTGCGATAGCCCATGGAAAGTTCAGCTGCATAGAGTCGCATTAATACGCCGTCAGTGCTTACAATTTCAACCCAGTTTAAGAAGTCTTTGATCTCAAAGCCATAAGCACCTGCATTCATGGCGATGGCTCCGCCAATGGTGCCGGGGACGCCGACTAAGAATTCAAGGCCTGATAAGCCTTTTTCAGCGCACGCTAATACAAGTGTGCGGTCTAAACACGCGCCGCCAACGATAATTTCTGCTGATGTTTCTGTGTCATGAAAGACAATGTCTGAAAAGCCAGAGCCTAACTTAATGACAACCCCTTTAATGCCCCCATCACGCACCAATACGTTTGATCCAGCGCCAAGCATAGTGACTGGCATCGCAGGGTCTTTGTCTTTTATAAAGGTGATGAGGTCTTCAACATCTTTTGGTCTAAATAAAACATCTGCCGCACCACCGACCTTGAACCAGGTTACCTTTGATAAATCAAAAGCAAACACATAGCGTCCACGCACTGTTGGAAGAGAGAACAGCGGCGCTAGTTCGGCGTCATTGGCTGTGTCGGTGGCAGTGGCGTTGGCCGTGGTGTTGGCGATGTCGTTGGCCGTGGTGTTGGCAGTTGGATCGGTCATGCATGCACCGAATTGCCATTTTTGACGCTGAGTTCATCGTCCCACAATGAGTCCAGTTGCCCTGGCAATGCCGCTGCCCAATACGTGATTGTTCCCGCCCCCATACACACAACCATGTCGCCAGCGTGTGCAATACGACGGATCAATAATGGCAATTCGCGTTGTTCAGCTAAATCATAAACATGCGATACACCTGCAGCACGCATCGCTTTTGCTAACGTCGCCGAATTAATGCCCTCGATTGGTTCTTCACCCGCGGAATAAACAGGCGCGATAATTACGTGATCACACCCATCAAAGGCATGTGCAAAATCATTAAATAAATCATTCAAGCGTGAATAACGATGTGGCTGCACAACAAAGATTGTTTTGCCATTAGGGCAGGCTTGCTTTGCGGCTTTTACAACGGTTTTGATTTCAACAGGGTGGTGCGCATAGTCATCAATAACGGTAACACCTCCGCTGACACCAACGGTTGTGAAACGACGTTTAACGCCTTTAAAGTTCGCAAATGATTGACGAATAACGTCATCGCTGATGCCAAGTTCTTGCGCAACGACAACCAAAGAGAGTGAGTTCTGCACATTGTGTAGTCCCATCATCGGTAACGTTACATCGCGAATTCTTCGTGGGAAGCCCAGAACATTTGATTGAGCAGATTGGAAATGCAAGGCTAAATCGGGTGCGAGATCAATATCGAACGTCACACCGCTGGCATTTGGGCGAATATTTACAGCGCGCACCATGGCGCCTTCTTCTAGGCCGTAACTTACAAGTCGTCTTTCGGTGATTTTGGTCAGCAGACCTGCAACGACTGGATGGTCTGAGCATAAAACGCCAACCCCATAAAAGGGCATGTTGTGAATGAACTTAATAAAAGCAGCTTCGAGATTCTCGACTGTTTTGTAGTGTTCCATATGTTCTGGATCAATATTGGTAACGACGCTAATTGTGGGGAGTAGTTTTGTAAAACTACCGTCTGATTCATCGGCTTCAACCACAATCCAATCACCTGTGCCAAGATGCGCATTTGTGTTATATGCATTGAGAATGCCACCATTTACAATTGTTGGATCAAGTCCAGCTGTTTCAAATAAGCATGCCATAAGGGAGGTGGTTGTTGTTTTGCCGTGTGTACCTGCGATGGCAACTGATTTTTTAAGACGCATGAGCTCGGCAAGCATTTCGGCGCGCTGAATAACGGGGATGCGACGTTCTCTTGCCCGGACGATCTCTGGATTATTTTGTTTTATCGCTGAAGATACAACAATAACCAAGCAATCATTAACTGTGTCAGCGTTATGCCCAACGGTTATGTGGATACCAAGCCCTGTCAATCGTTGCGTGTTTTGATTTTCGCCCGCATCAGATCCTGTTACTTTGTAGCCGAGATTGTGCAGGACCTCAGCAATGCCGCTCATTCCTATGCCACCGATTCCGATAAAATGGATCGCCTTTTGTGTTTTATTAGGAAATATGCCGAGGGGGTTCATGGTGGCTCCTGTTAAGTGTTTTTGTTGTTTTCAGTCTGTCATCCTCGGACTTGATCCGAGGATCTATAAAGGTGATAGGGAGAATAATCATCAATGCTTTTTATTGGGTTTGCAATGATAAACTATATAAGCCTTTAACTGTAGAGATCTTCGGGTAGAGCCCGAAGATGACACATTAATAAATCAGGGAATGACAAAGCAGAATCTTCACTATCGATAGCAAATATCAGCCGATCTCTGCAACGATATTCCACACATTTCGTGGGGCATTCCAGGGTTACGTAAATGGCGTAAATGTCAAACCTTCTTAAGCGATCATATTAACACAAGAATAATCAAAATAATAGTTAGTATTGTGAAATTCATAAATTCTTTTGTTATTCTTGTTCTTTTTATTTATGTGCTTCATGCGACGAGGAGGAATTCGTTTTTTTATTGTGCACAGAAACGAAAATAATAATTATTTATTGTTAATTTTTAATGAAATTGTATATATGTTGAAAAAACTATTGCTTTTATCTGTGATGCCGTTTGCTGTATACGCGATGGATGATGACAGTCAGCCTGCTCGGAATTTTTCTGTTGCGTCAGTAAATGGTGCCGCTAGTGTTGACGCTGCGCAAATTGACGCACTCGCTCATACACCTCTTCCTGAGAGAGACGCTGAAGAAGTCGTTGCGCCCGCAAATACCTCTCTCCCATTAGAAACACTTTTGCAAACACCGGCACTTTTAGCAGAGCCACCAGAGCCGACATTAAACGATATTACTCAATTAATCCAAAATGCATGTGATGCAAATAATTTTAAAGAAGCAAACACGGTTATCACGCGACATGCTAAAACACTCATGGCATCAAAAGAAGGTGTTGCCCTTGGCTTAAGGGCTGCGATCGCATTAGGCGCTAATGTAAATTTTTTTAAACTTATGCGTACTGAAAATGTAGCATTCAAACCTGATTCTGACACGGTTGATCAGTTGTTAGTTACCGCTGCCGCGTATGGCAGTTCTTTTCATGCTGAATCCTTATTTCTATATCGATATAATGTCCCCACCCCTTCGTTAAAAGCAATTAATGACGCCATTCTTGTTGCAGCAAAAAATGGATTTCATCCTTTTATAGAGCTATTATTCGAGGTATCTTGGAGACGCGCAGCAACAGATTTTGATTGGCTTACTAAGCCAAGTCTACGGCAAATGTCGTTGATTGTTCCGCCATATCTCTGTGCGGCTTATTTGTATTACTACGCAAATGGATATTCAGCGATTCCAGGGCAAGCAAGCGGTTATCACCACACAGCTTTAACACATTTTATACGTGATTTCTTCATTATGAATGCATGCATTGTGGTGTCTAGAATGCTAACAAAGCCTCTGATTATGAAATATTGCTATAATTATAAATTTGCCACTGCCTTTGGTACAGAAACAATGGATAAAGCATTAGTCTTGGCGACAGGTAATGGGCACGTTGATACCGTTAGTTGGTTGCTACACGACCACAATACATTTAAAATTCTTGGCTACGAAGAATACGTAGGTCTGCGCCCTACATTAAAGGGCGCAATGGAAGCGCTGTACAGTATATGTTTTAGGCCAGGAATTAAAAATCGACTGTCTATTCTTGATAAACTATTAGTTGAACTTCCGTTGTTTATTAAAAAGGAGGGACGTCAAGAAGTCAAAACGGAGCTTGATTCCCTCAAATTTACGTTACTCTTAGGGACATATGTGCTGGGTGTCAATGAGTGTGCAGACCGATTACGTGCTGAAGATATGCCGATATCACGCGAATTTATAGATAATCAGTTTGCGCATTCACTGTCAGCAGATGACGGCAGACTTGAGTTATTTTTAGCGCCTAATCTTCCTCCTGATTTAAGAGTAAGTCGTGACAACGTGCGTGAAGCGCTTAATGTTCTTCGCATAAAAAATGATACTTCGCTTGTTAATATGATTCGCCTTTATTTGAATCCAGTGCCATTGACGCCGTTTAATAATTGGGTTTCTGCTTTGGATATATGCAAGAGATCTGACGCTGCTAGCTTAAATAAGGATGTGCCAGAGGATTTTAAGAAAATTCTACCGCCTCCGCCTGTTTCGTTAAAAGTATTGCTTACAAATATTTTTGATAATATAGATCAATATATCGATCAAAATAGTTATGTCTGGAATGTTGTTAATGGAACGCAGCTGGGCGCCATAGTGGAGGGTCTCGGACAGCCAGATACATGGAGCGAAGATGACGTTATTACATCAGCAAGGCCCGTTATAGCCGCGTGCGATGATGAAAATGCACGGCGTTTTAAAGATGTTGTCGGTAATAATAAAACGGTTGAATATATGTTTCAAATAGCAAAAGCGACAGGTGACACCGTTGATATTATTCCGATTCGTTTATGGCCTGCCGCCAATCAGGATGTGTCAAAGGGAACGCCTCGATCGCCTGTTTTAGAAAAAGAAGAAGGGTAAAATATGGTTCTAATACCGTTTTCAAAAAGTTTTGAGTAGTAAGACATCAAAATTCGAGGTGCGCAGTGTACACTTGTACATAAGCAACAGAGATATTGCAGAGGACTGCACTAATTGAAAGTTAGTGAAAACGGTATTATGCAGATTAAATGGGTGTGTTCTTATCACTCAAGCTCTGTCATCCTCGACCAGCTTTTGTCATCCTCGACCAGCTTTTGTCATCCTCGGCCAGCTTTTGTCATCCTCGACCAGCTTTTGTCATCCTCGGACTCCTAACTTTGTCATCCTCGTGCTTGACACGAGGATCTATAAAGCTTCAAAGGCAAACAGCTTGAGCATGCTACCCGTCACTTTTATTTTTCTTACTGTCATTCCCGCGGAGGCGGGGATCCAGGCTGTTTAGCTCTCCCCAAACTCACGGTTTTTAAAGGGGCTTTTCTGGATTCCCGCCTCCGCGGGAATGACAAGGGTGGAGTGACAAAAAGTGACGGGTAGCATGCAGCTTGAGTTGTCTTTCAATGTATCAAACAAAAAACGTGAGCACTACGTAAACCACTATTTTTTAGTAAAATCAGAGGCATTTCTTGCTGCTTGCTCTTTTCTTTTCCTTAGCTTTTCTGCATCCTGTTGCGCTTTGATTTCGAGTCTTTCTGCCTCAGACTGCCTACGTGCCTCTGCCTCAAATGCGCGACCAATCTGATCTTCATGCACTTTGTGCGTCAGCCTTTGTGCATGATGGGCCCTCAAGGCCTCTTTCGATAAATGGGAAGCGTGATCTTCGGCTTCCTGCATATCATGAATACGTTGCTGATCGGCTGTTCTTTGATTCTGACTTACCTGATCTTCGGTAGCCATTGCGCGTCCCTCAGCAGCTTGTTTGTGATGTTCACGATCACGTACTTCAGATTCAGCGTATTCACGGTCTTGTTTCTCTCTTATTTCCCTGTTTTCAATAATTATAATCCGCGGCAATATATACGCTTCATAACCATCTTCGCTTCTTACGAAAACAAGCACGTCTTTAATAAGACTCTTAATCTCTGAACTATAATTTTGTTTTGTAACACCATGTGCGCGAATGCCATCATCTAAATAAGATTCATACGCAGCAAGCACTTCTTCAATCGTGCTGTGACTATGTATGCCGCGATGGATCAGTTCATGCGCGACCTGATCTGCCCTGCTTGATTGGATAAAATTAAGATTATTGATAAAGTTTTTGATTTGCACTTTAGATTCTGGTTGTGCGCAAATTGCATCAATATCGGGATGCACATGACGAAGCCCCATAGTGACGCGTTCATTTACACCGCCCGCACAACTTATGCGTTGACCAACGTGACCTTCCACTGCATTGCTGCCTGCAGTACGATATGCATCGATTGATTCACGGATAAATCCATCCAACCAAATTTCATATACATCACCATGATCCGTACGGCTAGAACTGGAAGAAGATTGACTGGAAGAAGATTCGCGTGACGTATTTATTTCCGCTAAAAAGGCAAGCACAAGACTTATATAGCGATTTGTTTTAAATCCAACATCATATTCATATTCAAATCCTGAACGTATAGCGCGTTTGGCGAGTTCGATCTTTGTGGCATCAGACGCATAATATTGATCAATCAGGGCATCAATCCGAGTCAAAATTTGTTCAGTTGATAGTATTTCTATGCTTGGAAAATGCGATTCTAAATATGAAATTATACCGTCCCCAACGGCATATGCATACACATGAATATCAACATCATGTTCATTGCCTGCTCTTGCGTCTGCTAGCGCTTGTTGTGCCCTTCTTTGTGCTTCTTCACGCGCTAATTGCTCTTGCCGCAATCTCAATTCTTCTACCTCCCGTGCGATTTTTTCTTCTACCTCCCGTGCGATTTTTTCTTCTCTCCTGCGCACTTTCTTTTCTGCCGCCTCGCGATCCCATTGCGGTTTCTTTTCTTCTATACAATGGGCTAAATAGTTTCGAACAGAAAGTCGGTTTTCTGTCAAAAGGGGCAGATCTATCGACTCATTTTGAAAGGTTGTTGCGTTAGTGGTCTCTAAGGAATTAAATTCACGCATCAGATGAGCTTTTGTAACGATATCTGTCTCTTGATGTTTTTGGCTAAGTAGTTCAATAACACATGCAAGATGGCCGTAGTCACACGCTAAATTAAATGCATTTTGAATCGAATCTCGATCAGGAAAAGAAATCCCCTCACGCTGTATAAGAAGCAACTTTACAATATCAACATGTCCATTAAAAGCAGCAGCGTTTAGTGCCACATTTATGGCATTTGGATCAAAAAATACTGGGTCACAATGCTGAATCAAATAATAGACAATATCACGGTTTCCATCCCAAGTTGCTTGATAAAAACTAAATTTTATTGTTTCGGCATCAGGCAAAGGATTGTCAGCTCCTTGTAATAAAATAGTTAGCCGTTTGATATCTCTACGTTTGGAAGCTTCTTTGAATTCTTGGTTAACGTGACGTTGTTGGTAATCACTCTGTTGTTCAGTAGTTATTTGATCTAGTGGCGGAATATTTTCATCAACAGGCTGATGACGATCAGCCGGTGGAAGAGGACGATGAGTAAAAATGAATGGACCGGATATATTTTGATCATCACTATCATATGGGTGATCAAAACATTCCAGAAGATCAATATTGAATTCAGAAACTGGATGAATGTTTATTATTTCTAGCGGCAGATGTATTGGTCTTTCTTGTGTATATTCACGATATAAATGAGCAAATCGCGCATAGTCAAAAGCAGGTGGTGTTTGAGGGCGAAGGAAATGATTAAGAACCAAGGGGTGAGGCGGTGGCGGCGTCCCACCGGCATCCATAGCATGATAGTGCGAGCAATCATCAACGTGATGAATTTCCTTCATTGCTAAAGAATCTACAAGCGTCGGGACTATGGCTATTGTTGTAAGCAGGAAAAATTTAAACATTGTATATTCTTTCTTATTATTAATTATCTGATATTATCATAAAAACATTAACTATTAATTAAGTTATTCTTGTTAATTATTACTTGTCTCTTTTTCAAAACAAGTGGATACCCCGCGGTCGTCATTACGAGGAGCCGTTAGGCGACGTGGTAATCTAGGAATAAATCCAACTGGATGGCCACGCCCTATGGGCTCACCATGACGAAGACTTTTGTTTTTCGATCGGATATCCATATTTCAGACACGGCAAGCACTGGATCGACGTAATTTTATTTAAATTACTTTAAGATGTGTAGATACATTCGGATCGAGTCCGAGGATGACACATTAATAAATCAGGGAATGACAAAGCAGAATATTCACTATCGACAGCAAATATCAGCCGATCTCTGCAACGATATTCCACACATTTTTTGCGGCCTCTGGATGTGCGAATTGACGAATGGCAAGCGCTTTTTGTGCAAGCTCATCTGAATTTTCCAGTTGACCCTTTAAGAATAGTGCCAACTTATCCGATGATATGCTTGTTTCACGCATAACCCAAGCCGCATTTGCTGCAACTAAATGTGCTGCATTTTGCGCCTGATCGCCCTCTGCTGATCCTTGGAAAGGTACAAAAAGCATAGGTTTCCCTGCGATGGCGACTTCTGCTACTGTTGATGCACCCGACCTTCCAATAACAAGATGGGCATCTTTGTAATACGTTTCAATAGGGGATAGAAACGTTTTTAAACGAATCTTGCAACGCGTACCTTTGTAGGCTAGTTCAGTATCTTCCATTTGTGCGGGTCTGCATTGTTGTGTAATCACAAGACGTTTTTGCATTTCAAGAGGAAGTTTGTGAATGGTTTCAGGGAGCAGGGTTGAGAAAATCTTTGCACCCTGGCTGCCGCCCACAATAAGAATGTTAAAACGTTCATCAGATGTTGGTGCCTTATAAACATCATTCATGAGTGCACATACGCCGCTGCGTACAGGATTTCCTGTCACATGAAAGCGTGGATCAACGGGTGTATTTTTAAGAGGAGGAAATGATAAGGCAACTTTCTTTGCTTTTTTAAGCAGCAAACGATTTGCCTTTCCTAAAAAGGCGTTCCCCTCGTGTAAAATTGTTGGTATGCCAAGCCATTGTGCAGCAAAAACACAAGGGAAGGATGGATAGCCGCCAAAGCCAACAACAACCGCAGGGCGTTTTTTGCGAAGCCAAAAGAAGCATTTGATAATTTGAAACCCTAAGCTGAAAGGGTAAATAAGCCGTCCAAAAAGCCAATGATTACGAATAATCGTACATACAAATGATGGGTTTCGTTGGTTGTGTTTAAAGAAAACGACGCCTCGGCTGTCTGTGACGAGGTGCGCTTGATGGCCGGCACTTTCAATTTCATCGGCAAGACTAAGTGCTGGGAATAGATGCCCGCCGGTGCCACCACCAGATAGAACATACGTACGTGGTTTACTGTGTTGTATGTCTGTCGGAATGTTGGTTAGGGGGTCTTTGTTCATGAAATTTCAGTCTTATATAGAATTTATTAGAATTATAGCAAATAGATTCTTCTTTTTACAAGCTCTGCATTTAATCAGCTATTTCTTTTCATTTTCTCAAGCTGATCTGCTCGTAAAATGGTATACGCTTTCTCAATTTTCTGTATGAAATACTGCTTAGGAAGGTCACTGTAGGCGGTATATGAGTCGTCTTCAAATGTTAGGTCAATCGTTTCTTCATGCGCGCTTCTCTCTGTAAACGTAATGAAATCACATAATGCGTCAAAATCAGCATCTTTCACAGCATTGCTCGAGAATGGATCAGGACTGGTAGTGACAGCTGGATATGCGGCGTCTAAAGAGCCCAAATCCATTCTTGGATTAAAGTCACGATTCGAATCCATTGCATGGGAGCGCTGACAAGAAACTAGGTTGTTTGAAAAACAAAAAACGAGAAATAATACTAATTTCATGCAATTATGGCCCTTATACTAATCATTTTACGATATAAAATGAAATATTAAATATCATATTGTATATAGGGATTTGTTTTTCTCCTTTCAAGAGCAAAAAACAGCTTATTTAAAATAAAAAATATTATTACCTAATCCAAGTAAGAAGATGGCTCGTTTTTGTTATTTTAATTCGATTTTTTAAATCCACGTGAAAATAATTGATTTTTCCCCCTTGGAAATATCAATATCAATATCAGTACACAGATCACTATTATATCCATCAGAAATAAAAATACCTGTTGCGTAGAATCACCCGTCATCACGAGTTTGCGAAGCAAGCCTGGTGATCATTTAGTTAAATCACATGAAGTTTGCGTTTTCTGAGAGGGGTATGCACCTTGTTAAGGGGCGAGAAAATATGATACTTTACAAAGATAATACACATTGACAATTGAATAGATAGGTTCACACATGTTTCAAGTGGCTTTAAAAGACGGTTCAGTACGCGAATTTGATGGCGCAGTGAATGCGCTTACGGTAGCACACAATATATCCCCACGTTTAGCGAAAGAGGCCGTTGCGGCGCGCGTTAATGGCGAATTGTGGGATTTGACGCGAACGTTACCAAAAGATGCAACCCTTGAAATTGTGACTCGTATCGAGATCGATGGCTTGGATATCATCCGTCATGACGTCGCGCATGTGTTGGCTGAAGCCGTTAAGGAATTGTATCCGTCTGCGCAAATCACCATTGGACCATCTATTGAAAATGGTTTCTATTATGATATTTTCAGTGAAAAGCCATTCACATTGGATGACTTGACTAAGATCGAAGCCAAAATGCACGCCATTATTAAGCGTGACGAACCGTTCACACGTGAGGAATGGAATCGTGACGAGGCGATTGCGTTTTTCAAATCGATTGGCGAGCATTTCAAAGCCGAGATTATCGAAGGCATTGCGGCTGATCAAACGATTACGTTGTATCGTCAAGGGAACTTTATTGACCTGTGTCGTGGGCCACATTTGCCATCCACGGGCCGTATTGGTACAGCATTCAAACTGATGAAATTGGCGGGCGCATATTGGCGCGGTGATAGCAAAAACCCGATGTTACAACGTATTTATGGAACCGCGTGGGCGACTGATGCGCAGTTGAAAGAGCATTTATTCCAATTGGAAGAGGCTGAAAAGCGTGATCACCGTCGTTTGGGTGCTGAGCTGGGTTTGTTTCATATTCAAGAGGAAGCCATTGGCAGTGTGTTCTGGCATCCAAAAGGTTGGCGCTTGTATCGCGCGCTTGAATCGTTTGTGCGAGCACGTCTTGAAAAGAATGATTATTTGGAAGTTAAAACCCCGCAATTGCTTGATCGCAAATTGTGGGAAGAATCAGGTCATTGGGATATGTATGGCCATGCTATGTTTACGGTTGAATCCGAAGATCGCACGTTAGCGGTTAAGCCAATGAATTGCCCATGCCATGTGCAAATTTTCAAACAAGGCATTAAAAGTTATCGTGATTTGCCATTGCGTATGGCTGAATTTGGTAGCTGTCATCGTAATGAACCGTCGGGGTCATTGCATGGCATTATGCGTGTGCGTGCCTTTACACAAGACGATGCCCATATTTTCTGTACCCCAGAGCAAATTATTACTGAAACAAAATCATTTTGTGACTTGCTGCAAAGCATGTATAAAGACCTTGGCTTTACGGATGTACGCGTGAAATTTTCGGATCGTCCAGAAAAGCGTGCAGGTTCGGATGAGGTGTGGGATCAAGCTGAACGTGCGCTGACCGAGGCGGCAACGGCTGCGGGGCTTAGTTATGAGTTGAATCCAGGTGAGGGTGCATTTTATGGGCCAAAGCTTGAGTTCGTTTTGCGTGATAGCATTGGCCGTGATTGGCAATGTGGAACACTGCAAGTTGACTTTGTGTTGCCAGAACGTTTGGATGCGGTTTATGTGGGTGAAGATGGCAAACGCCACCGTCCCGTGATGTTGCACCGCGCTGTTTTGGGATCGTTTGAACGCTTTATCGGCGTATTGATTGAACATTATGCGGGTAATTTCCCATTGTGGTTGGCACCGACGCAAGTGGTTGTGGCAAGTGTCACGACCGAAGCAAATGACTATGCTGTGAGATTGCACCAACAGTTGAAAGCCGCTGGTTTATCGGCTGAATTGGATGATCGGAACGAAAAGATCAGCTATAAGGTGCGTGAACATTCCTTGCAAAAGGTGCCGTATATTTTGGCAGTTGGTAAGCGCGAAGCCGAAGAAGGGACCGTTTCAGTGCGTCGCTTTGGATCGACTGATCAAACGGCTGAATCGTTTGAGACGTTCTTGGCTATGGCATGTATTGAAGCACAGATGCCTCTGTAATACCAATTCCTGAAATAAATGATTGCTTCAGCTTTCTGCATTATCTGTGTTGCTCATGTGCAAGTGTGCATTCCGGGGATCAATCTGGGCATCTAGATCACCGGGTCTGTGCCCGGTGAATACACGAGGGTCTAGCTGTTTATAGATCACCGGGTCTGTGCCCTTGTGAATACAAAAATTTAACGTTTTCTTAATAAATGACCTCTAGCGTTAACCTAGGTGAATAATAATTTAGGTCATTTTTATGTCTGCACGGTTTCCGCACATAGCGTCTTATGCCATTTTTATATATTCGTATTTTATATGCGGAGGGTACGGAATGGTGGATGTGCTGCGGCCCGATCCGCACGCACCATTTGTAATGCGCATTGATGCTGACAAGAGTCATGTGTACGCCAATTCAATCTTACGCGAGTTGCAACAAAAAAAAGTTAAGGTCACGAATACGGGCATGAATGCTTTGGATCTTCATATTTACGTGGGCGCAGAGCATATTATTCCGGCAGAAAAAACACACGAAATCGATGGCATTGATGGCGTGTTCAGATGGGGAGGGGGACGGCTGGATGCCCCTGAACGCACGCTATCATTAACGAATGAGAAATCAAACCCAGAAACTATTTTAGCCTTGCAAAGGCGCTCACTTACGCTTCAGCCTGCTGAATCCATTCTCTTGGATGAAACTGAATCAACGATTCATGAAATCAATTGTGCGACGGGTGTTTTGTCTGACTATAAATTTAATATACAGTATGACGATGGAATTTTAAGTTTTACGATTGATCAAAACAGGGAAGAAAAAGCGTCTATCCAAGATACGCCGGCTGCTATTCGTTTTTTAAAACCAACAGCACGTTTTGCATCAACAAAAGATGCATTAGAAAAATATGTTGATGAAATTGCCATGCTATCAAGTTTGTATAAAGATTTACCAGACACAGAAGACATATTTCAATCAACATGTACTCGGGTTTCTGGTTCAAAAATCCCCCGAATTAATCATCGTGCATGGCTAAATCCATTTCACGATGCACCACTGATCTCAGTGAAACGGTATGTTAATAATACTAAGCTGCTTGGTGACAAATGGATGCATATATTGTGGTGCCTTGATAAATCAACTATGACTGAAAGCATTGAATATTTAAGAATAAATTCTCCACACATACACGTAAGGGAGCTGAGAGAGATAACGGATCACTTGTGGCCAGATGTTGTATTTGATGGATTAATGAAAGATTCGTATTGTACAATTATAAGTAACATTGCTCGTATTTTTGTTCTTTATAAAATTGGTGGTGTTTATTGTGACTTAGGGTGCGAGCTCTTTCCTGAAATAATTGTACCCTTAAATGATTATCAACATATCTTTGCGGCAGGAAGGAAACACAATCAATTATTAGAAGGATTTATTGCAGGCGTTAAAGAGAGTCCTTTCTTTTTTGATCTTTTGAAACTATATAAGAATTTTGTCAGACTTAATTATTCATATATGCAAAGCATTGATGAAAGAAATGATGGAGGCGTTGGCTTGCTTTCAAGCAAAACGTATCCTGTCATCCTTTCTAAAATGAAACATTCAACATCGTATTTAATAACATCAGAGAGGTCTTTTTATAAATTCAATAGTTTGCAGACGTGGGCAGGAAAAGCTAAGTATGGTAACAAATCTATTAGTTCTCAGCGCATTACAACAAAATTACTACTTGAATATTTCAATGTGAACGAGGATCACCTTGAAAAAGATACGTATGGGACTTTGATTTCAGATTACTCCTTGGCACGATGTTCGTTGGTAGAGCTTATTGATCAACATTTTTATGGATTATCACGTGAAGATGTTGTCGCTAGACGTAAGTTTCATTATGAAAAAGCAAAATCAATTTATTTAGATAAAGCTGAATCTGCACGAAAAACAATACCACACATACAGCAACGTTTTTGGCTAACATCGCCTGATGCGCCAGAGGAAGTGCCTGTTAAACTGCTACAAGCTGTAAAAAATTCATTATCAGTTTTAACTGAAGATTGGGAAACAATATTTTGGTTCAATGTGCCGGAACGTTTGCCAGAAACAACGCAGTGGATTAACGATAATATTCCCGGTGCACAGATTCGAAATACGACAGAGATTTCCGATTGTATGCGTGGTAAAGAGATATTTGACATTCTTTACGGTATGAAGCGTTTTGCAAATGCAAGTATATTACTGCGTTTTAATGTTATTGATTTGCGTGGAGGGATTTGTGCAGATATGGGGACCTTATTGAATGGCGACACAGAAACGGCAATTGATAATTTTGATTATATTTTCAGTCAACGTGATTATTTCATATTAGAAAATTGGCTAGATGTGAACTTAATGGCATCAAAACCACACGCAGATCTTTGGGGGCATCTTTTTGCTTTTATCGACTCATTAGGCAGCGTAACCCTGCACTTTGATTTTTCACAACTTAAACGATATTTACCTATAGATGAGGATCATGCTTGGATTTCAGGCCCTGCACTTTCGGCTGCCATTGATGCGACATTGACTGTTGATGATGCAATTTTGCCAATGTGTTTTGGTTCGTTGTTTAAATCAGGCAGTACAGGAAGCTGGGGATATCAGCCGAAATTTGGGTCCAATGGTGTGCGGACTCATAAACATAAGTTCGTGAAGCTGCCTGAGATTGCAATTCTGCCCATCACATCTCAGGCCATTGATGTAATACCATTTTCACTAACTTTCAATTAGTGCAGTCCTCTGCAATATCTCTGTTGCTCATGTACAAGTGTACACTGCGCACCTCTAATTTTGATGTCTTACTACTCAAAACTTTTTGAAAACGGTATAAGTTAGGCTATGTGTTTGGCGAACATCCATTCGTAACCGTCATGATCTTTTACCATGCATACGCGATCACCCCAGTGTGCGTCATTTGGCTCCATCAGCGATTGCATGCCCGCGTCGATGGCTGTAGTGTATATCTGATCAACGTCGTCGCAATACAGATAAATGCAATTAGGCGCTTCGACCCCCAAATGTGTGAATGTTTTTTTAGTTGAGCCAAATGCGCCTTCGCGTGCGAACATAATAAAGACATCTTTGTATTGCATTTCGACATGATCAAGTGTGCCATCTGCTGCCACTTCATCTTCGTTAAGCCATTTAAAACCAAATGCTTTTTGATATAAAGCAATAGATGTTTTTGTGTCTGATACGGTGAGGTACGAAATGATAGTGGGGCAGGCGGCAAAGTGTTTTGTTCCCATGGTGTTTTCCTTCTATGCAGTTTGAAAGTTGCAGTTCTGATCGATTTTTATCATAATAGATCACATTAAACCATTAGAAAAATAATCCATCTTTTTATACTAATTTCACTAAAGATTGATTGATGTAGCCCTAGTTGATGTCTGCGCTGCTCATTTACGTTAGTAAACTACGCTGTTCGAATTTTGCAGGCTCGCCACTCGAACTTTTTTTAAAATGGCATGAGGTTGAAGATGAGAGCGTGCGGATGATTGATTTGTTTCGTGAAATCATAACAAAAGGATATTTTTGATAGGTTTCAAAGTGAACTTCGTGTATAAAGACTCAATGTGATGACTTTTTTAGGCTGCATCTCGGGTAAACCTAGAACGCAGATGTCATCTATGGATATAAAACTGGACTTAATAATATGAATTTTTTACGTTTTTTTACGTTGTTGGTTGTTGGGTTCGCTGCTGGATCTGACGTGGCGCTTGCCGCAAATAAAGTCGACCATGAGAACGACAAATCAGTATTGGAAGAATCATGCGCTACGTGTGCTGCTAACCGCAAAACGTTTCAACTATGCGGGCAGCTGCCCGTGCCGGAGCGTAGAGAACTAACAGATGAAGAATATTCTGCCGGGACAAGAGCGCCGGCTTCTCCAACATGCGAAAGAAGAAAGACGTGTTCGGCTTCCAAAGGCTCTGGCAGTACGTCGTCGACGGTTAAAGAAGAGGATCGCGCTATCGTCAAAGGTTCGGACTATTGTGTGATTAGGTATTCATGTACTATTGAATTAACGGTTCTCTTTGTCTCGCAGGTAGAAAACACTGTGCCTTCAGACGCTGGTATTGACGCTACTACGGGGGCGACATCAACAGCGCGTGCTATTTGCCGTGGTGTGGCTGCGGGAGTATCAGAATTGACCTTAGCGCTTATTGATGAACGTGCGCCTTTTCAGATTCCAGGTGCATCTTATCTTAGATGGGGATTGTCGTACTTTGAAAAGAAAGCAGATTAAACAGCAGTCATGTGCCACTTATTATATTTATTGTTACTTGTTAATATCACACATATGTGTGCTGCAGAACAGCAGGCACCATTAGCTGTGCCGTCAGCTGCGCCTGTGTCTCCTGTGCCTGTATCGACTCCATTGCCTGAAGTTGCGGCTCCCGTTCCGATGTGCATGATTGCCGTTTTTAAAGTAATTGAACTAAAAATGAATCGTACTAAAGTCGTGCATGTGCCGTTAGGTGAGTCTATTCGATATAACACACTGATTATGCAGCCACAGTCATGCGTACTGCAAAAATATGCTGGCGGACATGTTAATACAACGATTTATATGAATATTCACACGTTACCTTATCGTGTCATGACTGAGCCTGATTTGGTCAATGTATTTCCGCCAACCTTAGTGTTTTCGGGGTTGATGTCAACGATCAGCCCGACCTTTGTGCATGCGAATTATGCTGTTATTCCCGTGGAGTGCTTGGTTGTTACGTGCGTGCCTAAATTAATTGCATAAAACCACATAGTTGATGACATACTGGGATTCACAAAATATCCAGTATGTGTATTACCCGTGCTTGACACGGGTATCTCAAACGTAAGAAATTTGTATGAAGCTAGATCCCCGGACGTGATCCCTCTGCCATTAAGTTAAGACGTTCCCGCTGCCGTCATGGCGAATCCCTCGAAGCTGAGTGTGGCCACCCAGTTGGCTCTTTCCCTGGATCGCCATGGAGCTTTGCTCCTCGTGATGATGACGGATAGATTGTGTTACTCATACAGAGTAATATCAGATTATCTATTGACAAAATGAAAACAATCCCCATATTAAGAATAATAGCCCATATTGGGAAAATAAAACATTTATAGAATGGGTATTTTAAATGAAAATGTATACTAAATTAATAAATGCTATGCTTTTGATAACAACAATGCACGTAGCGTCTTACTCAAGCGATGAAGCAGCCTGTGAAAAAGAAAATGGCGTCGATTCAGCTACGACCGCCGGGCATTCTGTGCATGTAAGCGTAGCTTGGGAAGTAGTAGAAGAAAAATCTACCGCCGGGCATTCTGTGCATGTAAGCGTAGCTTGCGAAGTAGTAGAAGAAAAATCTACAGCAACGTCCCGTTTTATCACTGTAAGAGAAGACTATCCCGTTTTCAACGAAGCTAGTTGCAGTGATGATGAAATTGCCACTATTTTGCAAAGATACAATTCTATGCATGGATTCGACTACTTCTGTGTTGAAGATATTGATGGAATCCTAGAAAATGACGCTCCTCGATCACCTGATGCCACAGATTCTGTGGCAAGTCATATATATTCACGTGAATGGAGTAATGCAGAAAAAATAATTTCATCATCTGTACGTACGAATTTATCATATATAGCAGGATGCAAAGTTAATCTTTATGCGGAACTTAATAATTTCATTAGACAGGCAACACATCAAGCTTACAAAAATTTACCGTTTGCTAAATTTACGTATAAGTTAGCTGAAAACCAGTGGTCTTTTGAATGTCTATATAATGGCAACTCTAGCGAGCAGCGTAGAAACAATGGGAATAACGCCCAAGTCATACGTACTAGTTTGGGTAATATGGCATGTTATACACAAAAACCATTCTCTTTTACGCGTGATTTTTCTATTATGGTTTTGCTTGCTGAACCTGGCCTTATGGACACTATCGATGGCGCGGATCTTGAAATTGGAAATAGATTTGCTGAAATATTGACGCGTTGCCCTGTATTAGCAACATGTTCTAGTGACAGACTTCCTTGGACAAAAAATCTTATTCTAATCCCTGACTTTTATATACTTGGTGTTGATGTTGAGCTTGTCGATGAATTACTGAGAAGCACCTTGCCTAAGTTTGAAACACGATCTAATCAATGCTTTTTCTCAGGTGGATTAAGCGGATCAGATCATCCTTATCAATTTAATAGAAAGCATGAAATTCCACGTTTACATCTTTTGGACTATGCAGATGAGCATTCATTTGTTAAATGCGTGGTTACGAATTTAAATTACTTAAAATTGGGAGCTAGGGAAAATGGGGCATCGAGAAACAGGGAATTTTCAAAATGGTTCGCAGCTAATCATGCGTCAAAAATTGGTGAACCAATTGATTATATTGGGCACGCAAACTATAAATACTTATTATCATTCGATGGATTCGGAGCAGCCTGGGGGCGCGTTCCTGGTATTTTAGCGACAGGTTCTGTCTTGCTTATGCAAACTGAATGCAACCAATGGTTTTATCCCTGGATGAAAGCTTATGACCCTTTTACGACGACGGAACATGTTGACGATGAAACTCATATCATGATTAATAAGGATTTATCAAATTTGCAGCCTGTTTACGAATGGCTTGAACGCAACCCAAAGCAAGCCGAACAAATCGGCGAAAATGGCAAACGATTTGCAGAATTGTTTTTAAACGAATGTCGAGCCAATCGCTATCTGGCTGAAATTATTACAGCGCTCGAAACGCGCACAGGGCTCTGTTGCACAAGATAAAATGTAAGCGCACATTTCCTGTTTTAATTGCATAAAACCACATAGTTGATGACAGAGTGGGATTCACAAAATATCCAGTATGTGTATTACCCGTGCTTGGCACGGGTATCTCAAACGTAAGAAATTTGTATGAAGCCAGATTCCCGGATCGAGTCAAAGGATGACAAGGTGAGCCTGCGTGGCTATGCTGCGATTTTTAGTGGTGAGAGCAAGTTCAATGCTTTTTCAAGCTGTAGTTCTTGAAATGCGTCGTTCGCGTGTTCGTGTAAATAGAGTGTTAGTTTTTCACTTATATGTTTGATCAGCTGTTCTTGATACAGTTTGCGAAAATGTTCTTCGAGCTGCCTTGCTTGCATTGCGTGTAGTTGTTGTCTTTTTGCTATTTCGACGGCGATTTCCTCACGCATTGATTGCAGTAAAACATCACAACTAAGACGTCCTTTTTCAGCGATTTCAAGTACTTTTGCCGCATTGTTTTCAAGTTTGATGCTCATTTCCTTTAAACGTGCATACGAAATTTCGCGTTCCTGTGCCGCATCAGATATGCGTGTTTTAATGGTGTCGATTTCCACATCCAAAAGTGTGCCTAGATTGAAAAATCGCTTCCATACAAGAAAGGCGATGAAAATAACAAAACTTAGTGCGGCAAAGTGGGATGGATCAATGGACGGCATGGTGTTTTTTCTTTTCTGGCTGAGCCTGTTCGCCAATGAGATGGAGGAGTATCTTATCAAGACATTCATCTACATGTGGTGCCATTGTTTCTTGTAATGCCTTTTGTTGGCGTTCAAGTGATTTGCTCATGGCTTTTAGGCTGCTTGCAAGTTCATCGTCAATATGTGCGAGTTGATTTTTTTTCTTAAGCTCGAGATCAGCAAGTGCTGCTTTGATTTGTTCTTCAGCGCGGTGTTGTGCATCATTTAGCTTTTTTTGATTTTCTTCGAACAAAAGTTTAGCTTGTTCTTGCATATGTTTGGCTTGATTGATGTCGTAATGAATCTTTGACAGCCGTTTTTCGATCGTTTTATTGAATCTGGGAATAAAAATCCGTACATAACAAAAAATGACCATGCCTAAGCAAATTGCCAACCAAAATACTTGTGAAATAAAGGTCGATGTATCAAATTGCGGCATGGGTTATCTCATTATTATGCGTGTTGAATGTGTTTCTAACCAAACAAGATGAGCAGTGATACGATCAAGGCGAACAGAGCGATTGATTCTGTTAACGCAAATGCAAGGATACCTTTGCTAAACAATTCATCTTTAACGGATGGATTTCGTGCAATAGACGATATCAATGTTGAAAATAAATTACCAAGTGCGATTCCCACACCAAACAGTGGTAGAATTGCAATTGCCGCTGCGATTTTTGTAATTCCAGCAATTTCCATATTTTTGAGACTCCTTAATTTAATCTATTAATGTGAACTTAGCGCATCATTTACATAAATGCACGTTAATATCGTAAAAACGTATGCTTGCAAGAGTGCAATCATGACTTCAAACCCTGTAAGCGCTGTATTCATGATAAGTGGTAGAATACTTAAAGCAGCGATTGGGCTTTTAAGCAACATCCCAACGAAGCCCGCGAAGATTTTAATCATCACATGCCCTGCAACCATATTGGCAAATAAACGGACGGCTAAGCTAATCGGGCGCGCAAAAAATGAAATGATCTCGATGGGAATGAGAATCGGCGCAACGAATAAGGGGGTTCCTTTTGGATAGAATGTTCGGAAAAATCCTGTGCCATGTTTTACAATACCAACGGCAGTTGCGCCAATGAAAACGATCATCGCAAGGGCAAATGTAACGATGATGTGGCTGGTAATGGTAAAGCTATAGGGCAGTAGTCCCATAAGATTTGATGCAAGAACAAACAAAAACAGAGGAAACACATAGGGGAAATACGTGCGTCCCTCGCGGCCAAGGCTTGATTTAAGAACCTCTGCTATAAAGTTATAGACATATTCATATGCGTATTGCAGACGAGTTGGAATAAGGGTCGATTTACGCGTAACGACATGCCCAAGTATGCATAAGGTGGCAGCCACAATTACCATCCAAAGCGATGAATTGGTAAATGAAATATCAAAACCACTTATGTTGATTGGGATCAGTTTTACAATATTGAATTGTTTTAAAGGACTATCAGTCATTCGATCGCTTGATATGCACGCTGAGTTTTAAGACATTATACCAGGGATTCACAAAAGAACCAGTGTGAAATAAAACATAGCTTTACCGTTGCGCAGGTTAACGCATCAGTGCTGGATAGCTAAAGAAGAAAAAGTGCACTGCATTCAAACCGAAATGAACAAGAATGGCAGATTCGATGCGATTGCCCCGCATATACGCTGCACCATAGAACAGCCCGGCAATTGTCGATAAAATCATTATGGGCACGCCGCTTTGATAATGACGAAGCCCAAATAAAAGTGATGCGGCTACAAGTGCAAGTGTTTTTGGAAGATTGCGTTGTTGGCATATGTCAGAGAGATTTTTTTGGATATAGCCGCGGAAAAATGCTTCTTCGGCCATGCAAACAAGCATGAGGTTATTGAGTAGGAACACGGCCGTTTGGGTTGGGAATTTGGGATTAAATGTTACGTGACCAAGGGCTAGCGCTGCGCCCATTAATGTGAGAATACATAGGCTGCCATAGATGCTGGTTGACACGAAAATTTGCTTCCATTCGGCGCAGGTGCGTGCAATGGGGATGAGCTGGCTGCAGCTAAAAAAGTGCCTCCATTCTAATTTTGGGTGCAAAAGCGGAATGAATCCACAGAGCAGTACGCCCGCAATAAGCCCATTTTCCATATTCAAAACCATCGTAAAGGGCGTGCAGTGCGTGCCAACGTGAACGGCATCAAAAATCTTTACATTCGATATCCAGGGGATCTCATGAAAAAATAGTAAAAGGCAAAATACGGTAAAGCAAAGATGCGCGGTTATTTTTGCTGTTTTGTTTTCGCCGCCATGGGCAAAACTTAACGCGGCAGACAGAATAACAAATACCCCTGGATGCAGATCGTTAATGAGCCAGGCTGCTATGATAGAGCCCGCAAAAACAATGAGCGCTGCTTTTTTTGACGCCCAACAGAGGGCCAATGATAGGGCGAAGCAGATATAAGGGATGTAGTGCATGGTGAATTTTGCAGACCTGACAGCTAATGAGCAATCTTAACGAATATCGTTCGTTTTAGAAAGCGAGAATGTAGCAGGGAAAATCAAGTCATTGCGTCATTTTGTCTAATACGATATTCTTTGGTCAACTGCGCAGTGATACGGTGTTTACGTTTTTCTCATGTGTATTGCCCGGACTTGATCCGGGTATCTAGATCACCGGGTCACAGCCCTTGTGAGTACACGAAGAGAAGTTAGGTTGAAAACGTGAGCGCTGCATTAGATGCTAAAATTGAATTAATGACATACACCGTGCGACACATAAGATGATGAAAACAACAATATCGAAATCAGCGCTGTCTATTTTGCAAATCCTCCCTGCCTTTGATGCGGGCGGTGTTGAGCGTGTGACGTTTGAAACGGTAACGGGCTTGGCAAGCGATGGCTGTAAGCACCACGTGGCCTCGGCCGGCGGGCGTTATGCGGGGCAATTGCCGGTTGGTGTTACGCATCATGTGCTTCCACTTAAGACCAAAAATCCATTGATATTGCTTGCGAACGTGGTTCGTCTGTATCGGCTTATCAAACGCGAGGGCATATCATTGGTGCATGCGCGATCGCGGGCGCCGGCGTGGTCAGCGTTCATTGCGTGTGGTTGTGCAAAGATTCCGTTTATTACAACGTATCATGGCACATACAATGGCGTGGTGGGGCTAAAGCGTATCTATAATAGCATCATGGCGCGCGGTGATCGTGTTGTGGCGATTTCACGTTTTATTTTGAATCACATTGAACAGACGCATCCTACCTTGATTGCTAAATTGACATTTATACCAGAGGGGATTGATACAAGCCATTTTGACCCAGCGTTGATGACCGTCGATCGTATCGCGGCAGCGCGGTGTGCATTTGATGTGCCAACGGATGGCGCCGTGTTGTTGCTGCCTGGACGGTTGACGCGCTGGAAAGGGCAGGCGTGGTTTTTGGGTGCTTTGCGAAATCGCCTTGATTGGCTCTGCTCAAAGAATATATGTGTTGTAATCATTGGCGATGCACAGGGGAGAGCTGACTATTACGAAGAGCTTGTTCAGCTGGCCAATGCGTTAACGTTGGGCGGTGTGCCTGTTCGATTTATCACCGAGTATAACGATTTGCCTGCGGCATATGCGTTGGCGAATATTGTGTTTTCATGCTCGCTTGAGCCAGAAGCCTTTGGTCGTATCGCAGCCGAGGCGCTTGCGATGGGCAGGCCTTTTATTGGTACGAATCATGGTGGAACGGTCGAGCTGACGGGAGTCGGGCGTTTTGGATCAATCGTGAACGCAGGCGATGATGATGCGTTGCTGGCAGAGATTGAGCGTGCCTTGAATGGCGAGCAAATGGAATTAGAGCAGCGTGGTGTGTTGGCGCGTGCACATATTCAGACGAATTATTCGCTGCGGGAGATGTTGCGATTGACGCAAGAGCTGTATGGATCTGTGTCTGTATGACGTCTGATCATGGCTCGACGCTTGTTATAAAGCTTGGTGCGTTGGGAGATATGGTTCAAGCCATTCCGATGTTTGATGTGCTTCGTCAGCGCTATGGCGATCATTTGACGTTGTTAACAACAGCGCCGTTCGTTGGATTTGCGCAGCGGTCAGGGTATTTCAAGGCGATTATATGCGATGATCGTGCGTCGTTAAAAACGAATGTTAACGTGTTGCTACGTTTACGTAAAAGCCATTTCACACGCATTGTTGATTTGCAAAATGTTGATCGCACGCGTCTGTATAAATGTGTGCTGCTTGGCAGTTATGGGCAATGGATTGCTGATCCCTATAAGCAAAAGCATGTGCATCCCCATGCACGGTTTACGGCGCTGTGTGCGGCGCAAAAATGGCAAACATTGCCGCTTGTTGATATTAAAGCGATGGCTGAGCCGTTTGTTGACGTGTTACCAAGCCCTTATATGATGATTATTGCCGGTGCATCCAATGCGCATGGTGGGCGAAAGCGTTGGCCGCAAGCTGCTTATGCTGACTTATGTGTGCGGTTGCAAAGGGTTGGAATTACACCCGTTCTGATTGGGTCACGAAGTGATGACCTGGCAGAGCTTGAGGCGGCGTGTGCAGGTGCCGGTGCGATTAATTTGATTGGCAAAACAACTTTGTTTCAGCTTATTACGATCGCACAAAATGCGATTGGCGCAGTTGGCAATGATACGGGTCCGCAGCTGATTGTTGCCGCGTCTGGGTGCCTAACAATTACGTTGTTTAGCGCGGTGAATCCGCCCTGCAAAGGCGGCGCGTGGCCGTGGGATAAGGTGCGTCATCGAACTGTTTATGCAGATGATTTGGCGACGTTGTCAGTGGATGCCGTGTGGGATGCATTGCAGCCTTTATGCACTATCCATTTCAGATGATTTTACGCGCTGCTCCCGTCATGGCGAGTCCAAAGGACGCGGCTATCCAGTGGCTGCTTAACAATAAGTTCATGGATCACCGCGTCGCCTAACGGCTCCTCGTGAGGACAGTGGCGGGGTGATATTGGTTAACCATGACAGTCAGTGCTCAAAATGATCTGCAATGGGTATAAATTAACTTTAATTAAAAGTGATCTTCTTTTTTTCTGTAGCCATAAGCAGTTATTTCAAACATAATATCTATAATTTAACAAAAATTGAAGGGTTATTTTTTATGCGTAACACACGTTATTATGCGGCTATTTTCTTAATGAGTATGAATGCTCACACGATGGATTTTGCGGATCGATCTTTTGATGGCGGGTACCATCAGAATTATGCATATCGTTTTGCGAGCTCTATTGAGCCAGAGATTGCTTCCGTTACTTTTTGGGGACAGATCGTAACGTCGCTTTATAAAGACGGTGTGATTGGAAGTGCTGCACAGTTTTTGTCGAGTTTCGATTTAATGGCAGATTTGAGGCGTGCTGATGAATTCTTGAGTGTCGGCTTGTTAGTTGCAGGCCTTAGGGAAGAAGGGGATCAATCTGTAAATAAAGCCTTTTCAGATATTTCGCTTGTTCAGTCTGTAAAAAGGATGCCTAAGGTTCGGGACATTTCTGCATCGAAAGTAGAGCTTAAACAGCAAGGGAGCATGCGAGGCATTGTTAAGCCAAATCCTTATGAAAGAAGTATTGAAGCAAAAAAAGAAAAAGAAATGCTGTTTGCAAGTCAAAAGTGCAAACGAATAAAAGCGAAGGAATCACCACTCAGTAAAGCAAATCCTTATAGGGCTGGCAAGGTTAAGTCTTCTTTGATTCAGCAGCCACATGGAAAACGCTAGAGGCGCTTATACCATTTCCTATTAATCAAATGAACCTGACACCATCATTACGAGTTTGCAAAGTAAGCGTGGTGATCTAGCGTTCTTGCTATCTTCGGATTAAGTCCGAGGATGGCAAGTTTAGCCTATTTTGAGGATGGCAAATTTAGCCTATTTTGTTGCAGAACTTCATTTCCTTTTTTTTTGATTTTTTCTTTTTCTTTGTGTTGCATTCTTTTGTTCCCTCCTGAGGCTTTCGTTTTGATTGAATAACGGTCCATTCGGATTCTGTTATTTCATTCTGTATGAATATAAATGTATCCGCTGTTATTTTTGGTAAGACATGTTGATGCGCATCGATTGATGAAACGTGAACTGGAGTGACTTCGTTAAGTAGATTTAGATGCGCGCTGAAATAGGTGTGTATTTCTTCAAGTTGGTATAAATCGTACCCCGTTTGTGTACGCAAGAGATCGATTGCGTCTCTGCGTGCTGTCGCTGCAGTAGCGGCTATTCTTTGTTCTTTTGCTTCTAAAAATTGATTGATTTTCCGTTGTGTTGTTCGCTTTTCTGCTGCTGCTGTGCAATAGAAACCTAGCTGTTGTATATAATAAGGTTTCTTGCGATTGATAGCCAGCTGACATACGTCTGGGCATAGTGCAGCGCTTGTGTGAAAAATAGGTTTACGTGAGACTTTGGAGGCGTAAAATGCTGTATAGCTGGGGAATTTGTAGTAATCAATCATGCTTTTTTGCCATAACAGTGTTGTTTCGGCTGCATTAAGTTCAATTACTCGGTAATCTGCAATCCATGACAAATATCCGCTCTTAATATGTTGAATACTTAATGGTCTATCGCTGATAGGGATGTATAAACCATAATTACACATAAAGTTTTCTTCTTCTGAGATAATAAATAACCCACATTCGGTATGTTCGAGTGCCCATAATAGTTCTGTATAATTATCGATCGATACTAAGTCACAAGAATGTTGAGTTTCTAAGATTTTTAAGGTGCGTTCTTTATTTTCAATGTACTGAGATAACGTGCGTTTTCCATCTTCTTCTGCTTGTTTTGCTTGATTAAACGCTATTGAATGGCTTTCTAATATGGAATGTGAAGCGCGCATGATTGTATTGATCTTATTGATCTCGTGTGCTTTTTCTTTTTTAGAAGCGTGTTCGAATTCGCTGTATGTTTTTAAGTTAAGCGACGCTAATGTGTACGAGTGATATTCAGCGTGATCGATTGCGTTTGCATCGTTTTCAATGAATGCGAGACAGGAAACGAATATTAATGTGTATGCATTTTTCCAAAGGCCTCTTTTGACATATTTTTTATGCATTTCGAGGGAATAATAATTTTTAAATGATGATTTTATCAATTTTGCGAAACAAATTTTTACGAACAGCTGTTTCACTATAACCATTGAGCTTGCTGTATTTCAACATAATATTTAGATGAATTTTATATAACAGAGTTTTGTTTCTATGTTATATGCTTAATAATTTTCTAATTTCTGTTTAGTCGTTGAATGAATCAGATAATATTAATGTTTGTGCTGCCATCCAATCGCGCTCACCGCGGTTTTTTTCGAATCCCAGCAAATCATCGCATGCTTTTTGGCATAACGCGGCGCAGGGCTGAATATAAGGCGTATTGCAACTAAGAGTGAGGCATTGCACGCGGCAAGCTTCTTCGAGATGATGCGTAAAGAAAAACGCTTCTTCGATCGTTGTCCCTGTTGTGATCGTGCCATGATTCTGTAGCAGCATTGTGTTGTTGACGCCAAGGTCACGTGCGAGTTGTTCGGTTTGCATCTTTTCATCGAGAACTAGGGAATCATACGCGTGTGTGGATATGCGGTTATAGAAATGCAACGCAAACTGGCTGATGGGTAGTAAGCCGCATTCCATGGTGGATACAGCGACGCCATGGGGCGTGTGGAGATGAAAAATGGCGTTAATATCTGGTCTGGCTTTGTAGATGGCGCTATGTATGTAAACACCTGTTGGGTTGAGCGTGTCAAAATAGATTTCAGGCGATAGCGTCATATCAACACATGCTAACGATTGAGGCGTTACATCTTTGTACAGCGTATTGAATTGATTAATGAGGAATGCCTGTTGATCGGGTAATCGCGCAGAGATATGTGTGTATGTCCAATTGTCCCATCCTTTTAGGGCGCATAAGCGATAGGCGACGGCGAGTTTATGTCGAAGTGTATTCATAAGGTGTGATTCGTTTCGTTTGTTGTGTACCAGTGGATTTCGTAATCTAACAGTTATCCTTGTAATTCTAACATTAAATGTGAGATTTGCAGGGATAAAATGAAAAGACGATTAGACCGCCCACACCAGTGCATCCATACAATCGGAGGGTTTAGCTGTCTACGCGATCGGAGGGTTTAGCTGTCTACACGATCGGAGGGTTTAGCTGCCTACATCCTCCACAAAGAATTGATAGGGAGAGCCCATAAATTATCCCCAAAAGACAGTGGCTCTGTTCCGGTATATAAAATAATTCCGATAAAAGGTCTTCCCTGTGCAAGGTTGTTTTTAAACCAATGTAAGTGTTGAAAGCTTTGCTTTGAGATAGACGTTCCTGCTTTGACCTCGATTGCGGCAATGTCACCATCCTCATTTTCAATAATAAAATCAATTTCACGTTTATCTTTATCGCGATAATGATAAAGCTTATATGTTTCGATCGAAGCGTCAATCAACGCCATTATCTGAGTGAAGACAAACGTTTCAAGTAAAATGCCGCTTTTCGTACCATCGAGCATCACTTTTTCGTGTGTCCATTTTAAAAGATGCCCCATCATTCCAGTATCGGTCATAAATAATTTATCTTTTTTGCCAACACGATCATAAACCGTTTTTGCCCAAGCAGGGATTCGCTCTACTAAATAAAGCATCTCAAGCGCATTTATATAAACGTGCAAGGTTGGCTGTGTTATAGAAAGCCCCGAACCAATTGCACTGAAGTCTATAAACCGTGAAGACCACGCCGCTAGGATTTCGAGTAATTCAAATAAAGAATCTGTCCGCTTTAGGTTTGTGATTTCTTTTAAATCTTTTTGAATTAAAGAAGTTAATACCATTTTACGGAATAAATTAACTTAATATCCATACCCACATACGCTTTT
>JAZKAK010000002.1:0-14162 GCA_040389165.1 Pseudomonadota bacterium | reverse complement strand
TAATTCTATAGAGCCTTATAAATTAAGGCCTATGTGGCTTAGCGGGAATTGCTGGATGTTTCTGATAATTAGGCGTGTCGCATAACGTACGCCCTAAATTTGCTCAAATGTTATATGGCAGAGATAGAGGGGTAAATCGTCTGCATTTCAATTAGCTCAAGCAGACCTGTTCGTGCCATTTTTTTAGAGACACGCGCATTTGATGCGCAGACATAAACAGGAATCCCTTGCCTGCGGTAATAAGTGATGATGGTTCGCAATGCCTCAATACCACTCACATCAATAAACGGCACATGCTCCATTGACAGAATAAGCATTTTGGCAGCGACGTTTAGCGTCGTTATTTGATGTTCAATATGCGATGAAATGCCAAAAATTAGTGGGCATTCAATTGTGCAAATAATATTATTTTCATTTATTGCAATGTGAAGTTGTGTCTGCTTATTTTTCCAAAAATGTCTGATATTCGTTTTAAAGTCATTTTTCGATATATGTACAAATCGTATAAAAATTAAGAGTGCTGCAATGCAGACGCCGACAAGAACAGCCATAATGAGATCAAAAAAGATGGTTATACCAAAAGTGACGAATAAAACGATAACGTCGTACCAAGGTGCTTTACATGTTACATAAATAAATCCGGGGATATCACTCATGTTAAACGCGACGATAATGAGAATTGCGGCTAAAACAGCAAAAGGAATATGCGCTGCATATGGGGCAAGAATGTAAACAATTAACAATAATACGATCGAATGAGTGACCGCTGCGATGGGATTACTCCCTCCATTTTTTATATTTGTCATCGTGCGTGCTATAGCGCCGGTTGAGCCAAAACCTCCAAATAATGGCGCAATTAAATTTGCTAATCCTTGACCGAACAATTCCATAGTTGAGTTATGTTTTGTTCCGGTGATTGAGTCTGAAACAGAAGCAGATAAGAGTGATTCAATTGCGCACAGCAATGCAATGGTGAGTCCAGGAATTAGTAAATTCTGAACGGTTTGAAGCGATGATATATGAGGAAATTCAGGACTTGGGAGATGCTGCGGAATATTTCCAAAGACGGATCCAATTGTCGCAATATTAGGCATATTGAAAAACAATGTGATGAATACAGCAACAAGCAGTGCAGCAAGAGATGATGGTATCTTTTTAAAGTATCGCACCCTAGGTGCAAGAACAATAATGGCCAGGCATAAAAGCGACAAGGACGTTGTTGGGACGTCGAGTTTGGAGAATGAATTGAGGAGTAGCCCTAGTTTTATATGAAATGGAGCGGACAATGGAATATGTTCAGGCAGTCCAAAAAAGTCTTTCCATTGCCCAACAAAAATAAGCACCCCAATACCGCTGGTGAAGCCAATCAACACTGGATAAGGGATATAACGAACAATCACACCCATCCGCAATAAGGACATCAAAAGCAAGAAGGCGCCCGCAATCAAGGTAGCTATTTGCAAGCCTTCTATGCCGTATTGCGCTGTTATTCCAGACAAAATAACAACAAAAGCACCTGTTGGGCCAGAGATTTGCACACGTGTACCGCCAAATATTCCGACGATGAGGCCTGCTACGATTGATGTGTACAATCCTTGCTCTGGCTTTGCACCTGACGCAATCGCAAAAGCCATTGCAAGGGGCAGCGCAACAATGCCAACAACAATGCCGGCAAGTATGTTCGATTTGAGCGAGCTCACGGTAAGTAGCCCCGCTCTGTAGGCATCAACGATAGCAAATTGGTTTTTCATAAATATAGCCCTAGACGAGACAGTGAAAAGTCTATTCTTTGTATAAGTAAGTTAATTATCGTTTATTCTCATCCTTCTGACAAGATATACCCATCGGATTTCAAAATGTTGATTTTTGGCTTTAAGATTCTGTCACAGAAATTTGTTTTTAAAACCGCGTTTAGTTATACTAAGCAAAGCTTTTTAAAACAAACTTTATGGGAGAAAAGATAAAGATCAAAGTCAATAGTTTGAGATGTGATGGGTATAAGTTACTAAAAGCTGAATTTGTTCTGCAAGCAAGGTTAAAGAAATATCACTTAAAACCGCTGATCCTTAAGCTTCATGACAAGACGAATAATGTCAGCAACTGCCTTGTAGTATTCAGACGGAATTTCTTGATTGATCTCAGCTGAATTGAACAATGCACGGGCAACTGGTGGATTTTCTACAATTGGCACATTGTTTTCTTTTGCAATTTCCCTAATCTTAAGTGCCACAAAATCTTGACCTTTAGCCACCACACGCGGCGCATCCATCGTATCTGGGTCCCATGCAAGCGCAATGGAAAAGTGGGTTGGGTTTGTAATAATAACGGTTGCTGTTGGCACATCCTGCATCATGCGATTACGCGATCTTTCCATACGAAGCCGCCTAATACGCTGCTTAATCGCAGGGTCGCCTTCGATGTCTTTATGTTCTTCTTTAACCTCTTGCTTCGTCATACGAAGCCCTTTGGTATGTTGATAGCGCTGATATAAATAGTCCAAAATTCCAAGGAAAAACAAAATAACCAGAATCATAATGAATAATTTAAGAAGCAATCCTTCAAAAATATTCAACATCTGCCTGAACGTTAAGCCTACCCAGTTTTTAATTTCGCTGGCATGTCCTCGAAATAATATAAATGCTGAAACAAATAAAATACATGTTTTAAACACTGTTTTAATAAATTCGACAACTGCATTTGTAGAAAATATTTTCTTAATACCTTGCTTAGGGGATAATCGGCTGAATTTTGGCTTTAATGATTTTAACGACAAGCTTTTTCCAACCTGAAGAAAACCAACAGCAATCAAAACAAAAAACATCGTTATCAACGGCAACGCAACAATCGGCGCCACATGTGTAAACAAATGATTACCCAATTTCTTAAACGAATCATGATCGGTAAGCATTTGATCGGGAACGGCTAAAAACGGCTGCATAACGCCCATTAGACTACGTGCCATGTAAGGCAAGAGATACAACATCACAATGCAACAGGTTAAAATGAAAAACCAATTGACAACTTCTCGTGAGACAGGAACTTGACCTTTTTCACGCGCCTGCTCAAGCCTTCGTTCACTTGGGTCTTCTGTTTTTTGTTCTACATCTTGGTCATTATCGTCAGACATCGAACTAACCTAACGTAAAAAATGCACGATATTCACGATCAAAAATGCTACTAAACCGCATAATAATTGATCCGCCCGTGATTAGAAAAACCATTAGGCCACCCCATATTTGAAGCGGCAATGACACAAAGAAAATTTGCATTTGCGGAATCATACGGTTCATTAATCCAAATCCAACCTGCAAAACGATAAAGACGATAATAAATGGCATGGATAACTGCAAGCCCATTGAAAAGATGAGCGAAAAAAGTTGGCTGTACCCCTTTGACATATCGCCCAACATTAATTTTCCATCAATGGGGAACAAGTAATAACTTTTAACAAGCCCGCGAAACATCAAATGATGCAAATCTAGCGACAAAAACACTGCGATGCCAAACAACACCATAATCATTGACGTAAGGGCGCCCTGGCCTGAAAAATTGGGGTTAAAGATGGTAGCACTGGACAAACCCATTTGCGCACTCATCATCATGCCTGCGCAATCTAAGATTGTAAGAAGGAGCCGCCCTACCAAGCCAACAAAATATCCGATAAAAAGCTCGTGCGCACATAAAACGGCCAAACTCACATAAGACATTGTCACATCAACTGTGCCCGTTGGCAATGCAGGCGCCAGCAAAAATGAAAATGCCAGCCCCGCTAACACTCTAAATCTTGGCGATACTTCGACCTGTCCTAAAAAAGGCATGCTTAACATAAAGCCAATTACACGACAAAACACTAGAAAAAAGGGAATAAACTCGCTCAGAAAAAGACTTTTTGGCATTAAGCTAACCCAGCTTCGTCATCAGCATAAAAAGTCGTTCGGTAAATCGCATTAACGCATTCGCCATAAAACCCATAAATAGAATTAAACAGGCAAAAATCGCAAAAAGCTTTGGGACAAACGTTAAGGTTTGCTCCTGCACCTGAATCAATGCTTGCACGAGCGATATGACCACGCCGACCACAAGGCCCGTCAATAAAAGGGGGGAGCTCATCTTTAAAATCAAAAAGACAGTCTCACGCAGCAAGTCGCCAACTTCACCAGGAAGCACTATTTCGTCCTTTTTTGCACAATAGCATATAAAAATCTTGACATAGATTACCAAATTGCGATAGAAAAAAGTGTAGGCGTTCGTATTTTTATGAACGTGCGAAGATATTATAGTATAAAAGTTTTTGGAAGAATCATATCATGTTTGCGATTGTGAAGACTGGCGGCAAGCAATACCGCGTCGAAAAGAATACAGTTATCAAGGTGGAAAAGCTCGAAGGCGAAAGCGGTTCAACAATCCGTCTCGATACAGTATTAATGTTATTTGATGGTGTAAAAGCGACTGTTGGCGAACCGCTCGTTGCAGGCGCAGCCGTTGAAGCAACAGTGGTAGCTCAAGCACGTGCACCAAAGGTTATTATATTTAAGAAAAAGCGTCGTCATAATTATCGTCGCAAGAAAGGTCATCGTCAACCGATGACAATCTTAAGAATTAGCAACATCATTACTGCGTAGTAGTGCAGGGTCGTTTATTAGGAGATAGATAATGGCAACAAAAAAGGGCGGCGGCAGTACGCGAAATGGACGCGATTCCGAGAGTAAACGACTTGGCGTAAAGCGTTTTGGTGGAGAACAAGTGATTCCAGGTAATATTCTTGTTCGTCAACGAGGAACAAAGTTTTATCCAGGCGAGAACGTCGGCATTGGTAAAGACCATACCTTGTTTGCTTTAACTGCAGGCAGCGTTTTGTTTTCAAAAGGACGTCTTGATCGGACATTCGTTTCGGTAGCTATATAATATACGTCATCACACGATGAAGGAATTTATATAATTACCACTGACCCCGCTTATGCGGGGTTTTTTAGCATGTGCATTTCGTTGCTAAAGATTTAAGCAACAGAAAACAAGCTATTCATTAAACATTTATTAACCTCATCCCTTGTAGCCTATTCATGTAAAAACAAAAAAGCGATCAGGGCTATCATTACATATGCTGAACATTACACTTATTTTGACTACCCTCGTCATATTCCTTCCCCAAACAATTGCGGCAACTATGGGGGATGTAATTCGTAATGAATGCGATCGGCAAGAACTGAGCGTGTTAAAAGGCCATTACATACTAACGGGAATAAAGCAGCTTGATAATGAGCTCTGTCTAAAAACGGCTCGATCTTTACCTCTCTGCAACAATGTTCAAATTCGCAAAAACCGTGAAATAGCTCTCGGTCTTATCAGACACCAAATAAAAACAGAACTTGGTGCTTTTTATGGAATTGATTGTTCTCTCTCTGATTTTTATTCAACGCCAGAAGAATCAGAACCTATAGATTTGGAAATTGCAAAAACACGTATCAATACCATCCTAGGTCAAGGCCTAATGAATGGTGATCCCGCTTTCGCTGTTATCGGCATGGAACGTGCACTCTTCGCTAAAGAGGCGCCAAAAACCTACATGATGGGTATCATACAACACGCATCAGGAACTCCATCTATCCCGGAAGATTTTCGAGCCCTTGAAAATCTATTAACGCTTGCTATGAGTGGAAATACTATAGCCGCGCAATACGCATGGCAAGACAAACGGATACCCAACGAATGGGTTGAACTATCATTTTTACAGCAATCTACAGTGACAAGAAAAGCCATTCAGCAATTAAGTGACATCCGAAGCCAACCTTTTCAATACCTTTTAGCACGATCATTATTTATCGAAACAGAATTTGACAATGACAGAAAAATGGAAATATTGGCAAACCTTGACATTGAAGCAGGCTATGATTATTGGGGCATTCTCTACTATATAAACCTCATAAGAACAACAAAACCGAACGCTGAAAGAGGACTATCAGAAGAAAATGCTATCATTGGTTGGCACACTTATTTTGCGAATGCTATGCAGCGCCCTCTATCACAATTTATTGCTATACGACCATTATTAAAAAAAGACGGAAAACCATTGCCACGTGGCTATATTACTGCACTACGACGCTTTGCAGAAATGCCTATCTCTGATCCTCTTCATCTTGTTTTACGCAAAATTGTAAAAAAAACAAAAGCACTTGAAATTGCAAATTGCTATATTAAAAAGTTTTTATATGATTTCCCAGAAACATGCACGCTAAGCAACGAAGATAAAATCGCTGAAATTAACGCCATCGCAGAAATCATTCCTCAGGCAAAAGGAAATTTAGCACTTATAATTCAAAACAGCATTCCTGCGCAAAGCCTTGGGTATTTTGAAAGATCATCCGAGCAACGCCGTGATGCTTTGCAAGAATTAGCTGATGATGGTGTTCATTTGGCTGCAGATTTTCTGGTTCAGGCAAATACAGGTGGAATAGCACAAAATCCTTTTGATACCGTGCGTATCCATTTTGGCTATCAGGATGTGGGCGACATTCCAGCAGAAGAACAGACAACTGAACATTACATGACAATCACTCAGAAACGTCTTGCTAATATATTTCATCTTGCTTTCACTGGATCACGCATGGCGCAGAATTTTCTAACTGAGAAAACAAAAGGAACATCGGACCTTCTTCAATTTCATCTTAATATGAACAAAGCGCTTGGTATAGCACCAGCTGGCGAGCAACAAGAGGCGCTAAATAAAGAGGCGCATCCATTATTAAGGCACGCATTTCAAATGATCAACATACTAACCCAGCCACACAATCTAACGGGCGGCCCTATTAATTTTCACAATGAAATTGAGTGTTTAATTGGTGAAGTTGAGAAAGAATAATTTTCATATGATAGCTGTTGCTGCTTGGAAAGACTCTCTGTAGGATAAAACCATTGATCTTACTTCGGGCGCACTCTTCATGCAGCAGCTTAATCTTACACTACCTGTCATAACACTCATTGGCATTGAAACCCGCACAAACAACACATTCGAAACAAATCCTATGACGAGCAAAATTGGACCATGCGCACAGCGCTATGGGCAAGAACAGCTGTTTAACAAAATCACGAATCGCAAAAATCCAGGCACTACGTTTTGTGCGTACACCGATTATGAAAGTGATCACACGGGAGATTATACATTTTTCATTGGTGAAGAAATTGATGCAGATATCGCCGAATCATATGTACCCGCAGAAGGCTTAAAAAAGCACGTCATCCCCGCACAAAATTATGCAAAATTCACAACCGAGTCTGGACCAATGCCATTTGTAGCTATTAGTGCATGGCAAAAGATTTGGCAAATGACTCCCGATGATCTTGGCGGTAAACGTAGCTTTCAAAACGATTTTCAAATCCATGACGAGCGTAGCGTTAACCCAATGAGCACGATCCTGGATATTTATGTTGGCATCAGTGATATGTAATCACACGTTTAAAATGGTTCTTATGCAGATTAAGTGGGTAAGTTTTCGTCACTCCAACTCTGTCACTCTCGGACTTGATCCGAGGATCTCTATACGTTCAAAGGCAAATAGCTTGAGTTGTCTTGCTAATGTATCAAACAAAAAACTATGTGCCTCATCAACAGTAGGGATCTTCGGATCAAGTCCGAAGATGACATGTGCGGTATATCACTCGCTTGTATCTTGCATAAGAGCCTTTAAAATGAGTGTAGTTCTTTGATGATAAATACGTTATATTCTTGAGAACAGCGCATAACGACATTACGCATAACGCGCATGAATTCCATTACATAACCACACCATAAACTCTCAGGACGCTCATTTTATGAAATTCTCACTCTCTTGGCTATACGATCATCTTGAAACAAATGCGACTCTCAGTGAAATAACGGATGCACTTGTTGATATTGGCATTGAAGTAGAGGGGGTAGAGGATCCTGCTGAGCGTTTAAAAGGATTTGTCGTTGGTCATGTTAAAACATGCGAACGTCACCCCAATGCCGACCGTTTAAGCCTGTGCACCGTTGAAGATGGCACAATGACTGATGGCACGCCAACGACGCATCAAGTCGTGTGTGGGGCACCTAATGTACGCGCAGGCATGAAAGTTGCCTTTGCCCGCACAGGAACAGTGATTCCTGACACCGGGCTCCCTCTCAAGAAAGGCAGTATCCGTGGCATTGAAAGCCTTGGTATGCTTTGCTCTAGTCGTGAGCTATTGCTCGGCGATGACGCTGATGGAATTATGGATTTAGATGCATCATGGTCAACTGGCGCTGATCTCGCCATAAGTTTGAATTTAACAGACCCTGTTATTGATGTAAGTTTAACACCCAATCGTAGTGATTGTTTTTCTATCCGCGGAATTGCACGTGATTTAGCTGCCTTTGGTGTAGGAACACTTAAAGATCGTCCAGAACCAGTTATCAAGACTTCTGGCACATGTGATGTTACACTTGATATAATAGATCCAAACACACATCATTTCACCGTCCGAACAATCAAGGGTGTTAAAAATGGACAGAGCCCTGAATGGGCGCAGAAACGCCTCCGTTCTGCGGGTTGCAGGCCTATTTCAGCACTTGTTGACGCAACTAATCTGATTTGTCTCGCGTATGGGCGCCCTCTCCATGTATTTGATAAGAATAAACTAACAGGAACCACTCTTGCTATTCACACAGCGAATGACGGTGACACGTTTGTAGGGCTCAACGAAAAAGAGTATACACTATCTAAAGGCATGACTGTGATCTCAGATGGCTCCGGCATCATCTCACTTGCTGGCATTATGGGCGGTCTCTCAACAGGATGCGACGATCAAACAACAGATATCGTGCTTGAATCTGCTCTGTTTGACTCCGCACGCATTGCATTAACGGGACAGGCAACATCTATTTTGAGTGATGCGCGCACACGGTTTGAACGGGGCGTCGACGCAGCTGATGTTCTTTTTGGACTTGATTATGCGACTCAATTAATTTTGGAATGGTGTGGCGGAACAGCATCTGACGTGATTCAAGCTGGTTCTTATGCGCATCAAACAAAAACACCACTTCTTGTCTCGCTATCACAAGTTCGCCTAACCGCACTATCAGGGGATGCTTCTCTTACATTAGCGCAAGCGTTACCTTTGTTCAAAAGGCTTGGTTTTGTTGAACATGCCGTATCTGACGCAGAAATCACGCTAAGCATCCCAACGCATCGTCACGATATTACGCTTGACGTCGATTTAATTGAAGAAGCGCTTCGTCTACGTGGTTACAACACTATTCCTGACGCGACCTTGCCTTTAGTGCTTCCTGTTGATACAAACATGACACGCGAGCGTCTAAATACTTTCTTTACTAGTCGTGGCTATAATGAGGCTTACACATGGTCATTTATACCAAAAGATACGGCCTCACTTTTCGGCACAGGCATTACATTAGCAAAGCCACTTAACGCTGAAATGGCAGTGTTACGTCCAAGTGTTTTACCAGGCTTGCTCAAGATTGCAGCGAATGGACAAAAACGTTCGCAGCCTAACAGTGCTTATATTGAATATGCACCGCAGTTTCATGAAACAGAAAAAGCGCTCGTAGAAACACGTACGCTTTCAGGACTTCGCGTATTTTTAAAGGGAAAGCGTCATTGGCAAAAAGCTGAAACTGCGCCCGATATTTATACGATTAAGAATGATGTCATGACCGCATTAGAACTTTTCGGGCTCAGCAATGTTCAACTCGACTCGAATGCGCCAGCTTATTATCATCCAGGACGATCAGCCGTCGTTAAGCAAGGACAAAAGATTATTGCGTGCTTTGGTGAACTTCATCCTAATGTCGTAAAAGAACTAAACGTTTCCGGCACAGCTATCGGATTTGAAATTTTTATTGATGCATTGCCACTGAAACAAAAAGACAAACGATCCGCTTTTGTGCCGGCTATTTATCAATCTGTATCACGAGACTTCGCCTTTTGGGTTGAAACTGCGGTGACGTCAGACCAGCTCATCAAAATTGTACAAAAAGTAGATCGTGAATTAATTGCTGAAATTAACATATTTGACGTGTACAGCGGCGACAAAGCACCCGCCGGAAAAAAATCCATTGCGATTGAAGTCATCTTACAACCAAAGAAACAAACGCTTAACGATGACGATTTAATGACTTTCCAAAATAAAGTTATCGTTGAAGTGGAAAAATTATGTGGCGGGCGCATTCGTGATGCGAGTTAATCTTACTCAAAAAAGCAATTAAGCTTTATTTTCTAACGCCCTTTCGTAATGCAACATTGCTAGTTCAAAAAAATAAGGTGAACGCGCTTTTATTGCAGGGATTTTTCTACATCCCTGTTCAGCATAGGGATCAGAAACGGACCTTTTCAGTGCGAATGGTGGTGGAGGTGTAAAAAAATCTTCACTGCCAATATAGAAACCAGGAATTCCGGTTGAATGAGACTGAGCCCTCCGCAGCGCCGGCCTGACCTCATCGCACGTATCTTTATAGCCTTCACGCATTGCCTCTCCAGCTTTATTAAGCTGACAACTCTCCATATAGAGTAAAACTTCTTGGTCAATGTCCTCTTCACTTAATTCAGTTTTTTCTTTAATAGTGAACGCCTCCGGCAGTTCAACTTCTTTGTACAAACAATCGTTGCTAGGAATAACTGTCTTTATTTTCTGAATCCACCTTTGTTTAAATGTTGAACATGATTCAGGCAATTTCATTAGAAGCTGCTCAATTGTCTGTAACGCTAATGAACCAATAAATGTTGCTTTAAGTGGAATAGCAACGATTAAGCCTTCAGGTGTAATGATAGGCGGCTCATATCTTCTTTTAGAAAGATGAGTCCCTGATCGTGTTACTATAGTTTGCAATCTCGCACCTAATAGTGACATTTCCTCAAGAGGAGCTTCTGTGTCATCCGTTCTTTTAAACATATCTTTCAATTCCTCAATAATTTTCTCTCCATGCTGAGGTACATCTTGCTCATCTATTTCGCTTGTGCCATCTTTTGGGTAAGAGGCTCCCTCAGCACATCGATAAGCAATTCCAATTTCATCGTTTAACGGCATAAACATTGCTCCATCTGGCATTACAAAGATTGGAATTCTGTAACATGGCGGAACGTGTCGTATATCAACTACGGCTACAACACGATGTGCTGCAGAAAGCTGCACGAAAGGGGAAGATTTATCTTCCATAGCAGGAGCGTCTTCATCACCACAAGTAGCAGTACCACTTGCACCAAATATACTTTCCATAGCAGCAGGAACAACTTCAGCATCACAAGAAGCTTTCAATATTGCATTTGTTTGATCCCAGGCCGTTAAAATAACATGATCAAACTTGGTTTCATCTCTTGATCCATCTTGATAAACAACCTCAAATCGATTAGCTTCATCCTTTACTATACGATGAACGGTAACGTTATTTTTTACCCTAATATATCGAGAGTCTTTTATATGCTTTTTCAAAAGTGCATTTCTTTTGAAAATCTTCATCTTTTGATCTTTTTTAGACACGATCCCGCCGGCCAATTTGGAACTATACATACTCTGAATTAGTTCTGGCTTGATATCTCGAGGTGAATTAAAGTCTACTCCACAGTGAACATTTTGCGCAGCATTCAAGCTTAATGCTTTCTGGTGTGTCACTTTTTGTGCTTCGGGGCTAAGCACTGAACCTGTAACGGCCGCATATACAATAGGTTGCGAAGGCGCGGAATAAAGGCCAGGAAACATATTTGTAAAAAGACCGCCAGCCAATCGACATTCTGCTGCCGTTTCACTGTCTTGTGGATATTCATACCCTCCTGCATGCAGAACAGCGGCTGTTTCAAATGTTGATCCATTAATAATATGGGGATTTCTCTCAAATATTGTTATCATAAAACACACATCTTCATCTTCAGCTGACATGTTTGACAGCAATGATGCAATCACCGAACCTGCGCCGCCTCCGCCGATAATAGCAATCTCAAAAATTGGACAAGGATTTTTCTTGCAAGAATGAAGGCTCATATGAGAACCGGGGCGAGACAAAGACGAAAATCTCGTATCAGAAGAAAGGCTCATATGAGAACTGGGGCGAGACAACGAGCGAAGGCTCATATCAGAAGCCGATAGAGGCAATAAAGGAACATCAGCACCCTTTAATCTCTTCTTCAATGGCGCCTTGGGAGAATCTTCTCCAGACTCAGATGAAGTAGTCATGCCCCCGTCACACTCAGAACTTATGGAATCCCCTGCAAAACCATAATGTAATTGCAAATAAAACACACAACTTAACATAAATCTAACAATCAACAACTTACTATACATATATAACTAATTCGCTTTCTGCGTTGGCAAAGAAAATTTAAACGTTGTACCCATATTTTCTTGCGATGACATTTTGATTGAGCCACTGTGATTTTCCACGATTTTTTTACATAAACTCAAGCCAATCCCATACATACTTCCCTCGGATCGAGAGTGAAATTTTTTAAATGGCAAAAAGATTTCTTTATGGTATTTTTTTTCAATACCAATCCCGTTGTCCGTAATCTGAAATTCGGCAAAATTGTTTTTTAGAATCACATGAATATTAATTACAGGAGTAATTTGATCGGCACAAAATTTAATAGAATTATTAATCAAATTCTGAAATAGTTGAAGAATCTGCAGTCTATCTGCATAAATATCAGGCATATTTTCAAAGATAATTTTTGCGTTTTTTTCATTAATATGCAGATCTAACATAAGCAATACTTCAGAAATCAGGTCATGAGATGAAAATAATGACATTGAGTTCGTGTTCAGCCCATTAGTTGAATATTGCAAAATAGATTTTATAAGTTCATCCATTTTAGATGCCCCTTTATAAATGATATGCAAAAATTCATCAATATTCTTATGTTCACCGCATGCATATTCATCAAGAACGAGTTTAGAAAATGAGCTTATTGCTCGTAATGGCTCTCTTAATTCGTGACAGCAAATATGTGCGAAACAATCGAGATCACTGTTAAGGCTTTTGAGTTTTTCGACAGCGCTCTCAAGGTCATTTTTTTTCATCTCTAGCTGTTTTGTACGAATGTCTACCTGTCTTTTTAATTCCTTAGCATGTTTTTTCAAACATTCTCTGGCCTCTTTAATTTCAGTGACATCACGTATAACACCGACAAGAACTTGACTGCCTGCTAATGTTCTGAAAACTGATTTCTTCGTAGATACCGTTCGCTTACCATTAACACGACAGGTAAAATTTTCTTCATTTATTGTCGTTTTCTTATGTTTAAAGGTTTTCCGATCCATTTTATGAAAAACGTCACTTTCATCTTGAGGAAAAAAGTCATGATCGCTCTTGCCAAGAATTTGAGCAGGCGAGCATCCTAAATTATTTGCAAAAGCCTGATTCACATACATCCACCTGTGCTGTTCATCTTTAACAAAAACGGGATCAGGCACTGTATTAACAATATTGTTAAGCAACAATAATTTATTATCCATCTCTACATTGTTCGTTAAAATGAGAGAAAACAGATCATTTTCCAAAGGAAATAAATAATAAGAAAGATGTATTATTCCATGTGATTTCTTAATTTTCACCGTGTTAAAAACTAATTCTTCTCCCTTTTCATAGGAAACTATTGTTTCATTAATTCTATTTGAACAATCATTCTCCATAAAATAAAATAGATTGGTCACATCCGAACCAATTAAGTCTCGGAATATATGATTTCCATATATTATATCTCCATCTCGCTTAATAATTACGACAGAAGCTGGGAAAATTTCTCCGAACGAATTCCAGAAATCAACACTATAAAATACACGCTCATCCATCATTCAGACTTTCTTTGAATGAGAAAGATAGCGTGTGTGATACAGATCACATGAATAATCTAACAAAAGATATTTGTTTGGAATCATTATACATATTGGTACAAATTTTGAATTATGCACGTTGCTAAGGGCATGATATGGTAAATATATGTTCATGATAATTATTCACACATTCAAACAAAAGAACACACTATGTATACATAAAGAAATTTACAAAGTAGTACTTAGAATTAATTTTCAGTTTTAAAATTAACCTAAAATTAAGTGCATTCACAGTGGAAAAATTAATCTAAATTCAACTAAAATTGGAATTTTTCTTATACCATTTTACGCAATAAATTAGCCTAATTTTATTGAAAAGCAACTCTATA
>JAZKAK010000001.1:0-39696 GCA_040389165.1 Pseudomonadota bacterium | reverse complement strand
AAAAATATGACACACCTCAAAGCTTCTTAATAGATGGGGTTGAATGGCTGCTTACGTATAAGTTATTTTACATGCAAAAAAGCCAGTGCAACACCGAATAGAAACACTGGCCTGTAATACTAAAATAGACGTCTTAAGTCTCTTTTAGTTTCGCTCGCAATTTTATCCAAAACAAACGTTCTTAATTCTCTCTGGTCTTCGTTTTTCCTTTTTGTAGGCGCAACAGGTGTGCTCTCTACCCTAGCAAAAGATAAACTCATTCTTATTGAGCCATCGTCCGAATCTTCACTATCTGTTACCCCTGAATCCAAACTGTCGCTTCGTTTTTCTTTTTTAGGTGTCCCTGGAGCTTCCCGCACTTTAGCTTGCGCAATAACGGCTAACGCTTCTTTCTTTTTCTTTTTACCAAGGACCATAGCTTGCTTATATGGGCAAGAGTCACAACAAGGAGAACTAGGCGTGCAATAGTCTAACTGTGACAATGCAATCACGTGAATATTACATTCATATAAAGCACTTTTCTCTTTGGCCCACGCAGGAACAACTCTTTTGCAGTTAAAACACAAATCTCTTTCACTATGTATCGTCAACACAATCTTCCGCAGATCAACACCAGCAGCTCTCATTGACTCAATCTTATGACCGATTCTTTCATCCAAATACCCTAACAAAGCCAATTCTGAACAAGCACGTTCATCTTCACCTTCAGGCACGATATAAGCACGCATATATTGTTCGCAACTCAGAACACGCGTATCTTCAGACATCAAACCAGAAACAAATTTTTCATTACTGGTATACGACTCAATAACTTCATCTGCTCCGTCATAACCAATTAAACTCAATTCAAAAGAAGCGAAATTCCCAGGTTTTCTCTCTGCACGAATCGTAGATCTAATCGAGCTTGTATATGTATTGTGCTCTGATTGATGATAGAATCCACCCGGCACATCTATATCCATATCAACAGCTGGAGCACTAGGAGTATCTTCTCTTAAAGAGAACACACCAAATTTTTTTGTTTTAACTATTTCTACTAATGAATCATTTTGTTTAACTGCTGCAGCGGGTTCGTTTTTGTTAAGCTTCAAAGCTGAATCCACATCAAATTTACCTTTTGTAACCGTCGTTAACACAGCACCTTGCGGTGTAACATGCATATTACGAGACGTTACATCAAACATAGGTTTCCTTGGCAACTTACCTGGAGACATACTTAATTCTGCAGGTGATTTTCCTGATTCCAACCAAGATTCAACAGCTAAAGACTTTTTTTTCTCAGGCGTCACTAAAATAGTTTGGCCATTAGGAATTCTATTTTCATCATTCACGTCGACTACAAGATTTGCCGAAAAGGCGTTAACGCAGAGCGCGCTGCTAAGAACAGCAGCGGTAATTATTCGTTTTATCATTATTATTATTTTCCTGATTCTTATTGTTTTTATTATTATTTTTGAACGGTTCGAACTGAACCATTGCTGATATGGGGATGTTTTTTAAAGAATCAAGGGGTAAGTGACAAATATTTTCAAAAAAGATGAAAAAATAACGTAGTGCGCATGTTTTCGTCCTCTGTGCACTGCCCGGACGTGATCCCACTGCCATCAAGTTAAGACGTTCCTGCTATCGTCATGGCGAATCCCGCAAAGCGGGGTGTGGCCATCCAGTTGGCTGTTTTCCTAGATCACCACGGAGCTTTGCTCCTCGTGATAACGGCGGATAGACTTAATATTCACCTAAATTAATGGCAGTGGGACTTGATCCGGGGATTTAGATCACCGTGTCAAGCCCTTGTGAATACACGAGGAGAAATCTAGGCTTAGAAAAACGTGCACACTGCGTAAAATAAGCAAATAACTGACATGACCCTTACAAATCATTTTTCAAACGCACCTGTCATGGCAAGAAAGATAAAATCTTTTTTCGTAAAATTTTACAAAAAATCTTTACAAATTACGAAAATTAACTCAAAGTTAACTTAATTAAACGTTCGTTAACTTTTGAAAAAGGATATTTTTATGAATGGAACACCGTTAAATCGATATTTAGCTGAGCTATTTGGCACATTTCTGCTCGTGCTCTTTGGCTGTGGAAGCGCAATCCTTGCAGGAGGAGACATTGGCTTTCTAGGTGTGGCACTAACGTTTGGTGTAACACTTCTGTTCTTGATTTACTGTATTGGTCCTGTATCAGGCTGTCATGTAAACCCGGCTGTAACGTTGTGTCTTGCTGCGGCAAACAAATTCCCAAAAACGGATATTGTTGGCTATATCGCTGCGCAACTTATCGGCGCTGCTATTGGCGGTTTTGTTCTGCATTTGATCGCATCAGGTTTGCCTGGCTTCGACATAGCAAAAGGATTTGCCCTGAATGGCTTTGGTGAGCATTCGCCACACAAATTCAGCATGATCGCTTGCCTTCTTACTGAAATCTTTATGACAGCAACATTATTATATGCAATTTTGTGCTCCACAAAATCTTATTACGCTAGTGGTTTTGCGGGTGTAGCAATTGGTTTCACTCTTGCTGCAATCCACATGGTAAGCATCCCTGTAACAAACACATCTGTGAACTTTGCACGTAGTTTTGGTGTAGCGATCATCCATGGTGGCTGGGCAATTAATGAACTATGGTTGTTTGCCGTTGCGCATGTCATTGCGATTGCCTTGGCGCTGGCTGTCTTTAAATTGACCCATTGCGAGAAGAAGTAGTCACTTTTTAAATCAAATAAGAAAGCGCATCATCCCCGGTCTTGCTAAAGATCGGGGTTTTTGCTTTAATGCAATCATAAAATTCATCATAAGTTGTAAGAAAAAACTAAATATGACGGTATCGTTAGTAAAATTAATGTTCTTGCAGGAGATCTAAAGCGATGGAAAACCTGGGAGAAAACCGAGGTAAAAAAACCGTAATCCCTTGTATCTCGAAATACCGCCTTGAAGAGCTATTTTTTTATAAAAAATTCCCTAATCAATTTCCTCAATCAAGTGATAACTGGTACTACGCCCTCCCCCTGGATTTTGAATGAGAAAACCACGAGATTTTAGTTCTTGAATATCCCTCAAAGCCGTATCATCAGAACATCTGGCAAGCTTGGCATACTTAGACGTGTTGATATATCCCTTGAAATCATCTTCTAACATACGATTGATGATCAGACGTTGCCTCTCGTTAATTGGTTTTTGATTTATTTTATCCATCAATCTGTCTTTAAACAAAACAGTGCTAAGCGTAACTTCAGCACTTGAGATGGCGCGGCCAAGACAACCTAAAAACCATTCGATCCAGCCTGTTATATCCACCCCGCCGCGCTGCTGTTGTTCTAGCTGATTGTAGTAATCTTTGCGCTCTCGCTCTATTTGACTCGATAGACTATAAAAACGATTAGATGTACCATCAGCACGTGCTAACGCCATATCTAAAAGCGCTCTTGCAATACGCCCACCATCTTCAAAAGGATGGATGGTTATGAACCAAAGATGTGCAATACCGGCTTTAAGGACAGGATCCATATCATTTTTATTTTCGAACCATGCTAGAAATGTTTCTATTTCATGTTCAATTTTATCGGCATCAATGGCCTCGAAATGAACTTTCTCTCGGCCCAAGGGACCAGAAATCACTTGCATAGGATCATTTTCTAATGTTCGCCAATTTCCAACAATAATACGATGCATTCCACTACGGCCGGTTGGAAACAAAGCAGCATGCCAATTAAAAAGACGCTCAACATCAAGAGGTTTTAAAAATAATTGTGTCGCATCTAGCATCATTTCAACGACACCTTCAACATTTCGGCCGGATGGTATAAGACCAGAGATATCTAAGCCAAGACGACGTGCTATGGAAGATCGCACTTCTTCACGATTTAAGTTTTCTCCCTCAATGGCAGTTGACTTAACAACATCATCCGTTAATGTTTTAAGACTCGCTTCTTGCTTAAGTTCAAAACCAAGACTTTCCATTTTCCCAAGTAAAAGACCTTGGCGATAGCGTATCAAAGCCAGCTTTTGACTCAAGACATTTTCATTCCACGTAAAGTTAGGCCAGTCTTTATTTTCGAATATCCACATATTAATCACCGCATGTTTTAAGGTAATTATAGCACTTATTTACCGCACGCACACGATTATTCGCCGCAAATTTTGCTGTAAATAATCAGTTAATCGCCGTGTTCTAAAATTCACGCTCATGAAACACGCCTGAGATGTAAAACCGAATGCCTTACATTGGCACAACCTCAGTCTTGCTAAAGATCGGGGTTTTTGCTTTAATGCAATCATAAAATTCATTATATGGTTTGCGCATTATGGCGATTAGTAAAACTACCCACACATCTCATCCAACTGCAGCCATTCTTATTATTGGCAATGAAATCTTGTCGGGCCGCACGCAAGACACGAACGTAAAGTTCATCGCTGAACGTCTCGATAAAGCTGGTATTAAGTTATGCGAAGTACGTGTTGTCCCTGATGATGAGATGGTTCTTATTGAAACCGTCAACATACTGCGACGTCAGTATTCTTACGTCTTTACAACAGGGGGGATTGGTGCAACACATGATGACATCACAGCTGCCTGCCTTGCAAAAGCGTTCGGAGTTCCGTTGGAAGAAAGCGCGGAGACGTTTGCAATTCTGAAAGACCACTATAAAGAGAACTTTAATGTGAGCCGTCAGCGCATGGCGCTTATGCCGCAGGGATCAGAGCTCCTTAAAAACGAGATATGCACTGCTACAGGTTTTAAAATTGAAAATGTGTATTGTCTGGCAGGCATGCCATTGGTTATGCAGAATTCATTTACTCTTTTATTACCAAGCCTTAAGACAGGCACACCTTTTGTGTCAAACACTGTGACATGCGATCTACGTGAAGGTGATATTGCACAAGCGCTCACGGATATTCAAAACGCACATCTAACCATTGAAATTGGCAGCTACCCTTTTTATCGAACACCCCCTGATATTGGCACAAGCTTTGTGATGCATGGGGCTGATCCAGTTGCAGTAACGGCTGCAACAGACGACGTTATAAAGATGATAGAACAATTTGGTGGCACCTTTACGATTGATCGATTTTAGCGCTGATAACTAATTAAAAAAACCATATTATATTGAAGAACACATAAAAAAGATTTATTTTGATGCTATTTTGCCTAAAATAACATCCAATGGCGTTCGATATTTAATGTCATACTATCTATGCGAAAGGAATTTTCATGTACAAACTACCTCACCTCGTCGCAATTTTATTATTCACCAATGTTGCAATGTCTGCCGATTCTTTAAATTCAACGGAACTCCTCTTAACTAACCATGCCAGAATGAGGTACTTCTTTAACATTACACCTGTTAGCAATACAGCTTCTGCACTGCGAGTCCCAAAAAAGTATAGCAAAATAAGTATTACAAATAACGCATTAATTGTTATAGATTTGGCATTAAGTGCCGGTGATTATGAGGCCGGCAGCTACAGCTATGTGGTATTTTCATCAAGCACATATAGTGGCGAAAAACCTGAGATAAAATATGGCGGCAATTTAGTAGGAGCACTATCAGCTACAACCGAACTACGCCCCATGGGAGATTCAATACACGTGATGCTTATTCTCACCATTCCTGAACATTTCAGGCTTGTGGACTCAGACGAAGATACTGATTCTGATGTGGAAAATTAGCCATTATTCCCCTTAACATCTAACACGTTACTCACCCTGAAAAGACGAGTGCATTTCCTAACGCATTGGTCTTTAAAAATACTCAACTTCGCCCACTGCATATCGCTTTATTATTCACCATTAGTGCATCATTTTTCCCTTGAATTTCCCACATTTCCAGTTCATTCTTGACGTTTACATGGTAAATTTTGCCACCCTATTTCAATAGATAATAATATTGGCTTTTTCTACGGAGGTCTTCCTTGAGCCGCACTAAATTAATAAAATTCGCAGTATCCATTCTGGTTGGTATTTTGCTCTGGAATTTCCCTATGCCCATCGGTGTCGAGCCAAAAGCATGGCATCTATTTTCTATTTTTGTCGCAACCATTACAGCCATCATTCTAAAACCTTTCCCCATGGGAACGTTAGCGCTTATGGGCATGCTTGCGGCAACGCTCACCGGGGTCCTCACACTCGAAGAAGGCTTAAGTGGCTTTAGTAAATCCATTATCTGGCTTGTTGTGTTTGTGTTTTTCATCGCACGAGGCTTTGTTAAAACGAATCTTGGCACACGTGTTGCTTACTGCTTTGTTAGACTGTTAGGATCCAGCACGCTTGGTCTAGGCTACGGTGTTATTTTTACAGAACTTGTTATTGCACCTTTTGTTCCCAGCAACTCAGCGCGAACGGGTGGAATTATGCTTCCCATCATAAAATCTATTTCAGAAGCACTTGGCAGCTCTCCTAAGAATCATACTGAAAAGAAACTGGGCAGTTTTTTAGCCCAAGTCAGCTTTCATGGAAACCTTATTACCAGCGCTATGTTTCTAACAGCCATGGCGGCGAATCCATTGGCACAAAGCCTAGCAATGCAACAAGGCGTAGAAATCACATGGATCAATTGGTTTAATGCAGCAATCATTCCTGGCCTTGTTAGCCTGATTGTTATCCCATTTGTGTTGTATATTATTTACCCACCTAAAGTTCGCTATTTTCCAGAAGCCGTAGATCTTGCCAAAAATAGGCTCAGAGAAATGGGGCCAATGAGCGCCAAAGAATGGACTATGGCTGGGATATTTTTCATTATGCTCGTCTTGTGGATGGTCGGTGAAACAGCTGATTTTGAATTTATTTTTGGCGTGAAGATTAGCGCACCGACAGCGGCGCTGTTAGGTTTATGTCTTTTGCTAGCCGCAAATGTCATTGATTGGCGTGACGTATTACTTGAACATGAAGCATGGCACACATTGGTCTGGCTTGCTATTTTAGTAACAATGTCAACGTTTCTTGATAAATTTGGTTTTATCGGTTGGTTCAGCGGATCTGTCGGTGAAATTGTTAAGGGCTGGTCTTGGCAGATGGCCTTCTTAACGCTTATCTTATCTTATTTTTACAGTCATTATTTCTTCGCCAGCAATACAGCCCATGTTAGCTCTATGTATGCTGCCTTTTTAATGGTAAGCATCTCCGTTGGGACGCCGCCATTACTTGCAGCACTCGTCTTAGCATTCTTCAGCAGTTTATTTTCAAGCATGACCCATTATGGCACATCTGCAGGTGCTGTTTTATATGCCGCGGGGTATGTAACGTTGCCAGACTGGTGGAAAAACGGCTTAATTATCAGCGTTGTCAATATACTTATTTGGCTTGGTATTGGCGGTCTCTGGTGGAAAGTTCTGGGTATCTGGTAGCCTCACATACTATTTTCGAACACGATAAAGATCATTCGTGACTATTTAAAGGCCGAAAGGCACATGCTAATTTTCAACAATTCACTTAAGAACACACCTATATGTTATATAATTTCCTCTACGGTTACGTAGAATCCTTTAGCGCTCTCAATCTGCTTCGTTATATTACGTTTCGCACAGGCGCCGCTCTGTTAACGGCTCTTATTATTAGCTTTATCATGGGTGATCCACTTATTAGATGGCTTAAAAGCAAACAAGCAGAAGGGCAACCTATTCGTGATGATGGCCCCGCGTCGCACCTGCTTACCAAAAAAGGCACGCCAACGATGGGTGGAGTACTCATCTTATTTTCTCTTACATTAAGCACATTGCTGTGGGCAGATTTAACCAATCATTATATTTGGGCAATTTTATTAGTCACACTCTCCTATGGCATGCTTGGTGCTTACGATGATTTTCTAAAATTAACAAAACGCACACACCATGGGTTATCGGGCAGAATGAAACTGCTCTTTCAAAGTCTTATTGGTTGCCTTGCTGTATGGTATGTTGGCGATGCTGTTCCGCATGAGTTGAACCATGCATTGACATTTCCATTTATGAAAGATTTCTTCATCAATCTAGGCTGGTTCTATATTCCATGGGGTGTGTTTGTAGTCGTTGGTGCCTCGAATGCTGTGAATTTAACGGATGGACTTGATGGGCTGGCCATTGGGCCTGTTATCATTGCGTCAGCCACATTTTTAATCATTAGCTATCTTGTTGGAAACGTTATGTTTTCTAATTATTTGCAAATTCATTATGTCGCGCATGCGGGCGAGTTATGTGTATTTCTAAGTTCACTCATTGGCGCAGGCTTAGGATTTTTATGGTTCAATGCTCCCCCCGCACGCATATTCATGGGGGATACAGGATCACTTGCCGTAGGTGGCGCACTTGGTTGTATTGGCGTCCTCACAAAGCATGAATTTGTACTTGCCATCGTCGGTGGGCTTTTTGTGTTAGAAGCTGTTTCGGTTATCTTGCAAGTAGGCTATTTCAAACTGACACGTAAGCGCATATTTCTGATGGCACCTATACACCATCATTTCGAGAAAAAAGGCTGGGCAGAGGCAACCATCGTTATTCGCTTTTGGATTATCGCAGCTATTTTAGCGTTGATTGGACTTTCAACATTAAAGATTCGTTAGAGCCTTAAAAATCTCATCCAATACTTTGCTGATTATACCATTTTCAGTATTAAGTCATTTAAAAGAATGTGTACCACCATCATGGCGAGCCCCGCACTGGGCGTGGCCATCCAGGTTCTGTTAAATACATGGATCACCACGCTGCCTGCGGCAGCTCGTGATGATGGCGAGACCTTACACTATTTTATTTTGGAAATTAGTCGTTATACCATTTTCACTAACTTTCAATTAGTGCAGTCCTCTGCAATATCTCTGTTGCTCATGTACAAGTGTACACTGCGCACCTCGAATTTTGATGTCTTACTACTCAAAACTTTTTGAAAACGGTATTATTAGCTCTTTATTCTGCCAGTCATTTCATACGGATTCTTCTGTGACTTAAACTGGAATCTGATCGGTACCGCTGGCATTTTAAAGTCACGACGGAGTGAGTTCGTTAAGTAACGTACATATGAATCAGGCAAGTCAGATGCTTTTGTACAAAATACTTTAAACGTTGGTGGGCGCGTTTTAATTTGCGTCATATATTTCAAGCGAATTCTGTGACCCGACACGATTGGTGTTGGATGTGCATCGACTGTGAATTGCAACCAACGATTTAGCTCAGGTGTTGGTATGCGACGGTTCCACATTTTTTCCATGAGCAACACTTGATCCATCATGGTTGTCAGGTGGTGCCCTTTAAGTGCAGACAATGTCACACATTGAATGCCGCGTGCTTGGGTTAACTGAATCTCAAGTTGTTCATGCACATGCTTTAATGTTGCTTCAGGATTTTTGACGAGATCCCACTTGTTAAGCGCAATAATCAGGCCACGTCCCTCTTCCAGAACTGTTGACGCCAGCATGAGATCTTGTTTTTCAATAAGTTCATCTGTAGGGATGGACGCATCAATGACTAATACAACAATTTCAGCGAAACGCATCGTCCGCTCAGCATCATAGACAGCAAGTTTTTCAACATCTCCATCGACTTTGCTTTTACGCCGAATGCCGGCAGTATCAACAAGTTCTATCGCACGATCTTTGTAGTTCCATGCAAACGAAATAGAATCGCGTGTGACGCCTGGATAATCAGCGGTAAGCTGTGCTTCTTCTTCGAGCAATGCATTAACTAACGTTGATTTGCCCACATTAGGGCGACCAAGAATGGCTATTTTAAGTGAGCGCTTAAGACGATGCGCATCTGCTTCCGCTATTGCTTCTTCTGAATCAAAGACGTGTTTTTCTTTAAACTCTTCTTCTTCATCAACGCCATAATCAATGGGAATGTATTCCGCTAAAGCTTCGTGCAGATCATCCATACCAACGCCATGTTCCGCAGAAATTGCAACAACTTCACCGAGTCCGAGACGATGAGCATCGCTAACACCAGCCTCGCTCCCTTTGCCTTCACATTTATTGACGGTTACGATAACAGGTACATTTTGCTTTCTCAGCATTTTGGCAAGATCTTGATCGTATGGTGTGCAGCCAAGGCGTCCATCAATTACAAACAAAATAATTGTTGCTTCAGCAAGTGCTTTAAGTGCTTGCTTACGCATTCCTTCTGTTACGATAGCTGGCTGATCACCTTCGCCTGGATCAAATAGACCCGGTGTATCCATCAGCGTAAACGTCATACCTGCAAATTCTGCTTTTGCAATTTTTCGGTCACGTGTTACACCAGGCTGATCGTAAACCAATGCCATACGCCTACCAACAAGACGATTGAAAAGGGTTGATTTACCAACATTTGGTCTACCTACGATAGCAACAATTGGCAGTTCATTCTGTGAGTCATTATTGAATTGATTAGTGGAAGGCATGAAGTACCGCGTTATCTGTTAATGCATACAGTGTATTCTGTGCGACTATTGGCGCTAAGAAAATGGCACCGCCATCAACTTTCGTTTTATTTAGAATCTCACCATTACGTGGATTAAGACGTATGATCTCGCCTTTGCTTGAGGTCACAATGAGTGTATCACCTGCCATGATTGGGCCTGCAAAATGAACAGCACCTTCATCTTCATCAACAAGCGGCAGACCTGCAACCCAATAAATGGCACCTAACTTTCGGTCCAAACAAACCAATTCATTCATGTTTGTCAATACGAACACAAATTCACCGGCGACAACAGGGGTACGAATACCACCCAATTCTTTTTGCCACTGACGCGTTCCGGTCTTAAAATCAATTGCAGTCATACGGCCACCGTGACTAATGACAAACACCTGGTTATCATCAACAACCGGTCGTGCGCGAATGTGTGGGATACTTGTTACCGTGTCAATACGTGCCACTGGCGTGATCGTGTCAGACCATAAAACTTGTCCGTTGGTTTGGCTCAATGCATGAACTTCACCAGACGTATAGGCAACGAGCACGGTATCGCCTGAACATGCTGGCTTACCGCCACCAAGAAGTAGTGCTGACTCAGGAATTCCACTATGACTCCACACAAGGTCGCCTGTTGACACAGACAATGTAATTAGCTCGTTATTAATTGATTGGCAATATACATGTCCATCCTTTATAGAAGGAGAAGACCGGAACGGTGCATATCCTGTCTTGCGCCAGATTTCATCACCTGTGTCTGCTTTCAAAGCAACAACTTCACCAAAAGATGTCGTTGCGAACACAACGCCGTTATCCACGCCGATACCACCACCAAGTGTGTCATGAACATGTTCTTCTGGAGATGTGCTCTTTTTCCAGACGACTTCACCCGTTTTGAGAGAAAGTGCAGTCACGACGCCTTCAGCATCCATGGTGTATGCATGATTTTCGTCCGTAATAGGGCTTGCAAGCAATCGCTGGTCATCACTTGATCCCGTACCAACGGAACGCTCCCAAAGAGGCGTAAGCTTTTCACCCAGTGAAACGTTCATCAACGTATGGTCAACCCGGCCGCCCATTTGCGACCACACCGTATTCGTTACAGCCGCTGGCACAGTCACAAGCATCCCTGCTATCGATGGATCAGCTTTAACAGTTGCTGTGAAATTCAAAAAAGAAACGCGTTCTCCCGGCAACGGCGTCGTATCTTTACTATCGCAGGCCACAAGCAAAAGCGTTACTACACCGAGTAGTGAATGACTGACGATTGCAGATACGTACTTGTCGATGTATTGTTTGAATTTCTTCATTTTATGTTTTAATACCTCTTTAAAATGGTGTCCCCGGCGGGATTCGAACCCACGGCCTCAAGATTAGGAATCCTGCGCTCTATCCGGCTGAGCTACGGGAACACAAAATATACCCACGCAAGTATACCCCCGAAGGTATGCGTTTTTTTATGTTTTGTCTAGTTTTTAGTAATATCTTTTAGGGTACGATACTGAACTACTTAAAGACAGAGAAAAGAATAAACGTTCAGAAAGTTAGAATCATAGGGTAAATGAATAAAAGCTCAGCAGTTCAGCGAACAATTATACGTTGCTCATTTTTCATCATACTTTTAAGCATGAGGAGGAAAATCTTTATTTTAGATAAACGTGATAGTGGTTTTTTGCGCCCTCTTAAATGAGACCCGTTCGTAAAAAAATATTTCTTTTTCTAAAAAAACAGATACCTCCTCTTGTATTTTTAAAAACCATCCCCATATAGACTATATAACACCATGCTACCCGTCACTTTTTGTCACTCCACCCTTGTCATTCCCGCGGAGGCGGGAATCCAGAAAAGCCCCTTTAAAAACCGTGAGTTTGGGGAGAGCTAAACAGCCTGGATCCCCGCCTCCGCGGGAATGACAGTAAGAAAAATAAAAGTGACGGGTAGCATGATATAACACTTATATGGGGCCTTAAATGACAAAACACTTAAAACTTTTTTCTTTAGTATTACTCGCAACCAGCATTTTACAAGCAGCAGAAAATAGAGAAGATACTCTATCGCAAATCAGTATAACACAGCCACAATTTTTACCTACTGTGCTGAACGAACAAAGCCATATCGAAACAGTAAATTTTTTACGTCATCAGTTGGATAGAAAATGTGCTACTGACGCACATTATAATTTTTTAAATAATATAATAAAAAACAAACACGATGACGTAAAAAAAGCGGAAAATACATATAAGATTAAATATAACAGCTTATTTAAATGTTTAGAATTAACAAGTTATTTACATTCAAAAAATACAGATAAATTGCTTGCAAGACGACATAGTTCTCTAGAGAAATCCAATGAATTATTCCGACTTGACTGTATATATCATGCTAAATGCATGCAATACGCGGAACTTTTAGACGTACAAAAACGCTACAAAGCTTTTATTTTTAAAGATCAAATTGAAGAAGAAGAGTTGATTCTTCAATTAAGAAAAGAAGAAAAAAAAGAGCAGGATAAAAAGGAATTATTAGCTTATAAAAAACAATGCGCTATTGAAAAACGTGAAACTTACTTACTTATTGCGGCACACGATAGAGACGTTCAAGCAGAGTGTACACGAAATCGTCAAATTGATTCTTTGGTTGAAGAAGAAATAATAATAACGAAAGAGGTTGAAAAAATTCATAATACGCACTCAATTGCAGAACATGAACTTATTGCAGAACATGAACTTATTGCAGAATATGAACGAATTGCAGAATATGAAGGAAGTATGGGAGCGTATTTTGAAGAAGCAGATGAAGCATCTTATGTTGACTATGTTGAAAATACTGTAGTAGTAAATGTTCACATAGATTCGCTGAAAAGAAAAGATATTCATGAAACATATAGCGCCTCATCATCAATGGACAAGGAAAATGTATCACCCAATTTAGCAAGGAAAAGACTTAAACCAAAGTCTCCATCACCAATTGACGTAACAGATAGCGATCAGTCAAGTCAAGACAGCGAAGAACTCCGCATTTCTACAAACTAAACCGTTCACCCAAATAAACACGGCGAACATTTTCATTGCCTATGATTTCTTCTGGTGTGCCTTCGCACAAGACTTGGCCGCCTGCAATAATATAGGCGCGATCAACAATGTCTAACGTCTCGCGCACATTATGATCCGTAATCAAAATCCCGATCCCAAGTGATTTTAAGTGTAAAATAACTTCACGAATTTCACCCACAGCGATCGGGTCAATGCCTGCAAGAGGTTCATCTAATAACAGAAAATGAGGTCGTGTGGCCAATGCCCGGGCAATCTCAACACGGCGACGCTCTCCACCTGATAACGCAATGGCTGGAGAACCGCGCAAATGACTGATCGAAAATTCATCCAACAACAAGTTTAAAAAAGTTTGCCGTTTGTCGTAATCATTCTCATATAATTCAAGCGCTGCCAGAATATTTTCTTCAACGGTCATCCCCCGAAAAATCGAAGCATCTTGCGGCAAATAGCCAATTCCACTACGCGCCCTGAAATAAAGCGGCGTGTGCGTAATGTCATCACCATTCAGATAAACTTGCCCAAGATCAGGCTTCACAAGCCCCGTTAGAATCGAAAAACACGTTGTCTTTCCTGCGCCATTTGGGCCTAGTAAACCAACGGCTTCCCCTTCAGTTAAGCGCAAATCAATACCTTGCAAAATAGGGCGTTTACCGTATGTTTTGCTGATTTTCTTAGCAACAAGAGTTGATGGAGAAGTTGAAGAAGGCGTAGATATAAATGACATGCGAATTCCTATTGCTGCACAGCGTCTGGATAAAGCGTTGCTTCAACCTGATGTTTCGTACCGGGGTTTGTCGAAATCTCATATTGATCTTTTTCAAGGTCAAAGGATCCATTATCCCCTTTTACGCGATTCTTACCTGAAATAATGACTACATTCCCTGTGCAATTAATTTTTTTTCCTACGCTTTTGCAATAATTGGCTGTCATGGTTCGATTGGGAAATGTCACTTGAACCTCGCCTTTTGCTTCGATCCATTCAATATCTGGACCCAAACTATTTGCACTATCTTTTTTATGATTTTCTGATTTATCGGCCTTCGATGCATTCTCATCTGAAGCACCTGCATTTTCACACATCTTTGCACGAATTATCTTGGCCTGCAATTTTTTCAAGGCTCCGCTTGAGCCCCAATCAGTTGTTGCCAAACCAGCACCACCTTCAGCTGTCGTGATGTTCTCATTTGTGTCATGACGCATTGTCTCACCACGAATAACCATGTCACCTTCAGCAACAAGAGATGTGATTGAAATAACGATAAAAAATAAGATGGAGCTTCTAGATATTCTCATAACCCCTCAGCTGGCTTAATTAATGTGCACGAATTGTCAGCTCTGGATTCCCTAAAAATACGATTTGATTTTCCCCCTCCATACGAAAGCCCTTGGCTTTTATATGGGCACGATCATTTGTGCCTTCGATGGGAACGTTATTCTTAGCTGAACCATTTGCCATATCAATGGTTGCCTCTGTCGTGTGTAATGTCAAGCCATTCGCGTGTTTAAGTTGCACATTTCCAGTAAGTTCTATTGTTTTTGCTGTTTTGTCAAAGACACCTTGATTTGCCTCGATATTGAGCGTTTCATTTTTCTTTAGATCAACATCCGCTTTCACATGAGTAAAAACAACTTCTTTATCTGAAATTTCAGTGCCTCGTTCGGATTCAATATGAAACGGCTGACCTTTTTGATTATGGCCGCCGTATTTTAAATTGGATGCGGAATTTAAATTAATCAAAGAAAGTGCATCTGAAATCACATGCGTTCGCAGGCCGACACCAAAAAACACCAATAAAAGAACTGAAAAACCACAAAATGGCAGAATATATTTAAGATTGCGTTTAATCTTCAAACGATTTTTCATCAGCGGTTGATACATTCTTTTTTGCACTAAAATCATTTTAAATTGCTAACTCTTAAGGAAATGTTAAATCGAATGTGAAAAATTGCACGCCCAAAAATGAGTGAATGCGTATTATACGTTTCTACAGTATAAGTATTATGAATGTCAAGTTTATCGCTAAAGACAGGCAGGCCTGTTTTATAGAGCTCTCTCAACATAGATTTTGTTGACGTAAAATTAATTTAATATTAATCTGCACTGTGTATCATATACATATCAATGAAATTTAATACATAAACAATAAATTTATATAAATTTTTACCCATGAAAGTCTAACTATATGAAAACAGTGATGAACAAAATGTGTTCTATGTTTGCCAGCACGGCTCTTCTGTTTTTTACAATCACATCTATTTCTGCTAATGGAGTGAAAAAGTACAAGGATTCTTACGCTGCACGCCAAGATCTGTATAAAACAGATGAAACAACATATGAAATTCTAACGCACAGTATTGATATGGCCCGTCAGTTAGCGAACCCACCTTTGGAACGTCACGCAGACAGACAAGAACAGCAAGAGATTGCTGCTGGGATCATACAAGAAGCAATCATTCATAATGAGCACAGCCAGAATTACATCAATTTAATTGAGGGAGAGACAAAAGAACCAAAAAAAGTTTCTGCATCTGTTCAAAAACACTATGGCATCATAAGGAATATTCGAACCCTTGCTAATTTATACGCACAAATAATATGGGATGGAATAAAAACTCAAGGATTACCTGATGATAAATATGAGCGTTTCGCAATTTATGAAAGCTTACTTGATCAAAACAGACAAACAGCTTTAACAAATACAATTGAAGCTGACATGGGGATTAAGGAACGTGGCACCATTGATCAATGGTTTATTCGTGAATGGATTGAATTAGATGCTGGAATTCTGAATGAAGAAAGAGCGATTGCTGAAGGAGAAAGAGAAGTACCCTATTGGTGGTATAATGATGCTTATATTCCACAAGACCTTAAAAAAACACGCCCACCAAGTCACCTCGCCACTTCTGCCGCTGCATATGCACCTGAAGCAGAAATTGGCGGTATGCATGACGATGAGCTTAATGCAGCTATCATGGAGTCACGTTTAATGGCAGAGCAACAGGAAGCTGGGGAAAAGTTGGATATTGCACAAGCAACATGGCTATCACAAGAAGCACACACGGCAGCAGAAATAGAAAGAGCACAAGATGCACGCTTATTTGAAGAGAGTTATTTAATATATCTATCTGAAGAGCAAGCAAATAAAAGAAAGCAAGAATTAAGCCAAACAGCGAGAAAACAAGAACGAGAAAGAACGTTGAAACTACAACAAGAGGAAAAAGAACGTCTTCGTCAAGAAGCAGCTGAAGAGAATGCACGCGCCTTACAAGCGGAGGAGGAAGAACGCGAACTGCAAGAAGCATTTGAATTATCATTGCAAAAACCTGCAGAATTAGTAATTCCTGCCTCCATTTCGACCTCCCCTGCACTGGTGGATGCACCTACTGCTACGCTCACACCAGAAATGGATCTATCTGAAGTTACAATAAAACATGCTGGGAAAACGTATATTTTCGACCTAAACGCCTTAAAGAAGCCTTTTGAATCTGGCAATAAGAATGAATTTGCAAAACGTATTCATCTACTGTTTGATGCATCGGACATTGGAAAGCTCTATAAAGAAAAGAAAATGAGCGCACGAACACGGAAACTGGAACCAACTAACCAAGCAGAAAAAGACGCCACACAAAGAGGACTACTTATGGATCAAATCATTAAAGAACTCAAAAAATGCGTTCTTGATAACAATTGGGATAAAGGATAAATCAAACAAACAAAAACTTCACACGCCCCCAAGAACAATAACGTGACACACACCAACACAATGCGTTAGTACTTGACCCAGCATCAAAAATACGGCATTAAAAAATGATGCAATCATAAATTTTGGACGTAAAACATGTTTTCATTAAAAGGCAAAAAAGCACTTATCACAGGCGCAACAGGTGGAATCGGACAAGCAATCGCTGAAGCACTCGCACAACAAGGCGCCGATGTTGTTCTGTCGGGCACGCGCGAAACCGTCCTGAATGAACTAGCCACACATATCGAATCAACCTATAGCGTGCGCGCTGTTGGCATCACATGCTCACTCAGTGATGTTGCCGCGATCGAGGGGCTATTTGCCGCAGCCGAAGCTGCCGTCGGGCAAATCGACATTCTCGTTAACAACGCCGGCATTACACGTGACACCTTAATCATCCGCATGAAAGACGAAGACTGGCAAGCGGTTCTAGACGTAAACTTAACGGCAGCATTCCGTTTGGCACGTGCTGCCACAAAAAACATGATGCGTCGGCGTTTTGGTCGTATTATCAACATAAGCTCAGTTGTTGGCAGCGCTGGAAACCCCGGACAAACAAACTATTGCGCATCAAAAGCAGGTCTCGTTGGTTTTTCAAAAGCACTCGCACATGAAGTTGCCACCCGCGGCATCACAGTAAATTGCGTCGCACCTGGATTCATTGAAACAGCGATGACCGCTGAATTGCCAGAAACCGTTAAGACAAAAATACTTGGCGCAATTCCACAAGGCCGCATGGGAAGCCCAGCCGAGATTGCGTCAGCCGTTGCCTATCTTGCCTCGGATGAAGCAAGCCATATGACAGGGCAAACGATGCACATCAATGGCGGCATGGAAATGGTATAGGGTGAACAAAGACTAAAGGGCGACTTGAGCGTCTGCCCTTTTGATCTCTTATAATCATTAGCAAGCCTTGTACTGCAGGCTTTCTAATCTGCTCGTTTTGATTTGATATTTTTAAATTAGTACCCATATGTATATTATGGATCAAATCACATCTGCTGCTTTGATCGTAACACACGTTAGTAAGACGTAAAAATACAAGGGAATACCATGTTTAAAAAATCATCGTTCTATATAATCTGCGCACTTTCTTTAGGAAGCATGTTCACATCACCTATTATAGCTGCAGGTGTTCTTTCTAAATTTGCAGCCTATGCCCCTGATTATGAATCACATTTTTCATCTGCAGTCGCTGATGATTCAGATGATTCTTTAGTTACAGCCTCTGAGTCTTTATTTACAGCCTCTGCAGAAGAAGAATCAGACGAAATTCTCACTGCTGCACTGTTATTAAAAGAACGCGTCGAATTTGCGGCAGGCTCAATGACACAATATATGCTAGCACAACACAGAACTGCGCATAATATTGAGATTGCTAATGCACTTGCGGCACGTAAATATGAGGTTGGTCGCAGATCTGTGTCAACTGAATACGGATTCTCACAGTAATTCCCGCTGAAAAGTTATAAGAGATCTCAGAAAGACTTGGCTTATCAGAAAAAAGTTCGCTAAAATCACTTTCTAGAAATGGCTCTGGCATTGGGCTCCCAGGCACAGCGGGAATTGCTGGGATTCTCATTTTCTATGGATCCAGAACTTTTAGATTACCTATTACGTCATTCCAACGGGAAAACTTTTTTTGGAACTAGGCGCAGCTGAAGGCGATATTGCTTGTCTGATTGCCTTTGGTGAAGCCAAAAAAGTTTATGTTAATGATATTTCAGAACAGGAAATGCGCATTTTTGAAGACACAAAAAAACAATTCCCCGCATATGTTAAGAATAAATTAGAATCAATTTGTTGTGACTACAAAGACATATTGATGCGAAAACCAGAATTACGTGGCGCTTGTGATTTCGTACTTTTCCGCAATGGATTTCATTTCCTACGCGACGCCGATTACCCATCTTTCTTTGATTTGCTGAGAACTGTTTTGAAACCAGGCGGACAAATTATAATGACGGCCAATTCCATTAACATAATGATCATAAAAGAGATGAATAGAAACTCGGAAATTCAACAAGCCTTTGTCAGTCAGGATGTTTCACAGCATCCAACACGTTTTAGCAATGCCGTTGTGCGAATACAGAATCACATAACCAAAACGGAGACTGAAATTTTCAGAGAAACCTCACTATGCCACGAGGACTTACTTCCTATTGGATTTGAAAAGTCAGCTGTATGTGTACGTAAACAAGGCGGGAATTGGGGGAGATCAAAGAAAGAAACAGGAAAAATAACAGATGCAGCCCTACGTACAAGAATTGTCGCCAAAATTGATGAACATTCTGGAGATTTAGCAAAAATACATGTAGGTGAAGTTCTTTATTTAACAAACACATCACGTTATTTTGCACCAGCGAATTTGATTCATTTGTTTGCAAACCATGGTCTTGAAACCCTAGGAACGCTGGTCTTTAATTCTAAAGGTCATACGGTGGCACGATTAACAAATAATGCCAACACTAAAGCTATTGCATCTGAAGATGCCCGCGATATCGTGCGCCTAGGGATTATTGCACGTTTTCCAAGCTGAAATAAATAAACAGAAAAGTTTGCTCGCTTTAGCTTTTTTGTTTTTTTAAGTTAGAGTACGTTTATGCTAATGTGTATTCACTAATTTGAACGCATCGATTCAATCATGACCCTCGCTCAACAACGTGCATCTAATCCCGCAACAAGTGTGTGGGTATCCGCTTCGGCCGGCACCGGAAAAACAAAGGTGCTGATCGATCGGCTTGTTGCCATTTTGTATCAAGGCACGCCCATTAATCACATCGTGTGTTTGACGTTCACCAAAGCTGCTGCGGTTGAAATGCGCGAGCGATTGCTGAAACGTTTGCAAGATGATGCATTAAAAGAACACGTATCTGATGGCGAAGCAAAGGCTGCAGCCATTTATGAAGCATTACTTGAATCGCCTGAAACATTAAAAATCATGACGCTGCATGCATATTGCCAAAGCTTGCTGCAGAAATTCCCGTTCGAGGCCGGCCTGCCACCATTTTTCGATGTGCTTGACGACGACAAAGCCCAACAATTGTTGATGCAAGCATTGACGCATGTTCTGGAATCTCCTCCAACAGAGGCTGTTGCGCACGCAATTGAAGGTGTTTCCAATTGGATGGGCGAGTATGTTTTTGAAAATTGTTTGCGTGATGCATTTTCGCGCTGGCACAGAGTCCGCCATCTTGAACGCACCTACCTCGACTCAGCGCAATATCAAAAAGCGCTTATAAATGCCTTTCCAGCAGAGATCGAAGAAACAATAACACCAGATATCGATACGGACGCGTTAGCTGAATTGTTACTCGCATCCACTCAAGCGATGGATAAAACGCTCGGCGCGGCGCTGGCTGCGCAAGGGCTTGCATCAGCTCTTTTCCTGACGAAAGACGGCAGTCCCCGCAAAAAGATTGTCTCGGCTGATTTTAAAAAGAAGCACCCGGAACTTGGCATTGATGTCGATGATCTTGCGCATCATTTACACCAAACACAATTGCGTGAATCGTACCAGAATTGGCTTGCTGCGAACGCACATTTTTGGCAGATCGTACAGGCGGTGCTTGCCCATTTTGGCACGCTAAAAACCGAACAGGGCGTGCTTGATTATCATGATTTGATCTTGCACAGTTTGGCGTTGCTCTCTGATGATGTGACGTTGGCGTTCGTACATCAGCGTCTTGATTATACGATCGATCACATTTTAGTAGACGAGTCACAAGACAACAGTCCCGAACAGTGGCTATTTATCCACAAGTTGGTTGATTTGTTTGTGCGTGATGATACGCCGCAACGATCTTTTTTTGTGGTTGGCGATGTTAAGCAATCCATCTATGGGTTTCAGGGCGCTGTGCCCGAATTGTTTGAATCACTTGTTTATACATTTGAACATATGCTGCAAAGCCGCGGACATCGCTTTGAACGACTGACGTTGGATGATTCTTTTCGAACGGTTCCTGAAGTGTTAACGATCGTTGACGCGGTGTTTGCCGAAAATCCGATGGGAATGGGCGCGTATACACACCATAACGCCTATCGCTGTGATGCTGGCTGGGTTGGCCTTACATTTCTGTCAAAAGACGATTTGAAAAAGACAACGGCAACGGATGATGAAGAGAACGAGCCCAGCACAGATTGGCCAATCATTGATTCTTATAAACCGACCACATCAAAAGACGCCATTCTGGCAGAACATGTTGCTGATAGCATCCAACGCGCATTGAATGAAGGCTGGGTATTACCCAGCGTTGGTCGCGCAATCGAAGCACGCGATGTGTTGATTTTGCTGCGCAATCGTGGCGCCCTTTCAGGGGAAATTATTCGCGCACTTAAACAACGCACGATTGCCGTCGAAGGGCCAGATCGCATTCAGCTATCCACGCGTCAAGCGATTCAAGATGTCATGGCGGTTATCCGTTTCTTGTGCTTGCCTCAAGACGACATGGCGCTTGCTAATATATTAAAAAGTCCATTTACAAACGATGGACATGGATTTGATGAAGAGACATTATTCGATGTGTGCCATGGTCGTGAAGGCTCTTTGTGGCAATCGCTTTGTCAAAATCCTTCCTATGCGGAGACCGCTTCTTGCTTAAAAGGCTGGCTATCGCGTGTCGACTACGAGTCGCCCTCATTTTTACTACGTGCAATTCTCAGCCCAACCTATGGTGCGTTTGAAAATCGCTTGGGTGCAGATATTCACCTATTGTTCGAAACATTTTTAGATACAGTGATGGATCTTGAATCAAACACACCAACGTTAGCAGAAGTTTTATTTCAGTTGGAACGATCAATGCCTGTTGTTAAGCGTGAGGGGACAGCGCCTATAGGCGTGCGCATTATGACGATTCATGGATCAAAAGGGCTCGAGGCGCCGCTCGTGATTGTCGTTGATCGCGATGAACGACTTGATTTAGCAAAAGAGAATTTGTTATGGCCAAAAGTTGACAATCCAGCAAGCGGCGAAATTGTTGAATTATTTTGTCTAAAACCGAAAGCTGGAATGGCAATTGAATCAATGCACGATTTACGCGAAAATGCACTGGACACAATGCGAGAAGAACGCAATCGGTTGCTGTACGTTGCGCTAACGCGGCCGCGTGATGGCTTGTGGGTGATTGGCGGCGGTGCGTGGGCGATAGTGGTTGAACAATGCCTATCAGGATCGATGTTAAACGGTAAGATTCCAGCATTTGCGCAAGCAGTTGGCACATTGGCAGGTAACAATACAAAAGAAGAAATTCAACTGCCAAGCTGGATTCATCAAAAATATGAGCAAACAAAAGATATCAAAAAACAGGATGAAAAATCAGAACAAACCGAGGCTATGAAGCGTGGAGAAGTCATCCATCGTCTCATAGAAACCTTGACCAAAACACCTGCTGATCGTTGGGATATCGTGATCACGCGTTTCAAAGAAGATGGACTTTCCAATGTGGACGTGCAGAAAATTCATGACTTAACACGTCATCCTGATTTTATATTTTTGTTTAAAGCAGATCGCGCATGGTCGGAAGTAGAGCTGTTACATGAAGGCAAGTTATTGCGGATCGACCGTCTAATTGAAACCAATGATGCATTTTTAATCATTGATTTCAAAACAGGTGAACAGCGCGCGATTAAAGCATACAAAGAACAGCTGGCCGGATATAAAACGGCGATCGCACCGATGGTTGGCGCAAAGCCTGTCCGAACGTATTTATTTTGGACAGATGCATTGGTGTTGGAAGAGGTTTAATCTTTCTTTTTGGGTGTGATTAAAAGTGAGACCTGGAGTTTTACATATGCCTCCACGTTGTCATTCCCGCGAAGGCGGGAATCCAGGAAAAACCTCGCATAATATTAGGATAAAAGATTATGATCTTAAAAAGCCTAGATTCCCGCCTTCGCGGGAATGACAGAGAGGGGTCGAGAATGGCAGTTTTCCTTACGTCCTAGAGACTAAGACTCACTTTTAATCACACCCCTTTCTTTTACAATATTTGTAAAAGACACCTAAAAAGTGTTATCAATAATAATACTCGTAATATATTTTTTATGAATGCTCATAACGGTGAAACACGCATGACAGAACTTAATTTATTTCAACCGAAAAAACCTCTCGCCAAAAAACCAAAAGCTGATTATACAGCAAAAGACATTGAGGTCCTTGAAGGATTAGAGCCTGTCCGAAAACGCCCTGGTATGTATATTGGCGGCACCGATGAAAAAGCAATGCATCATTTGGTTGCCGAAGTGCTTGATAACTCAATGGACGAGGTTGTTGCAGGCTTTGCAAAACGCATTGAAATAAGTGTTGAAAAGAATAATATTGTCATGATTCGCGATGATGGTCGCGGCATTCCTGTGGATCCACATCCAAAATTCCCGCAATTATCTGCGCTTGAAGTCATTTTCACAACGCTTCACTCTGGCGGTAAGTTTGATACCAACGTATACAGCACGTCCGGCGGTCTGCATGGTGTGGGCGTGTCTGTTGTGAATGCGTTATCCGATTTGGTCGAGGTAGAAGTCTGCCGTGATAAAATACGCTATCGCCAAGATTATTCCCGCGGAAAGCCAATTACGACGTTGACGCAAGACGAAACGCCGACTCGCAAAAAAGGCACATCGATTCGATTTCACCCAGACCCCGAGATTTTTGAAAACCACACATTTAAGGCGGCGCATATTTATCAAATGGCGCGTGCGAAAGCATATCTTTTTAAGGGCGTCGAGATCATGTGGTCATGTGACCCATCATTGATTAAAGATGACCGCGTCCCACGCGAGCAACGTTTGTTTTATCCAGACGGCCTAGGAGATTATTTACGTGATTTGATCAAAGACGAGCCAGATTTCATTTTGAATGACACTAATTGTTTTAATGGGGAAGCAAATTTTCCTGATCAACAAGGTCGCACTGAATGGGCAATTCTTTGGCCACAAGCCGTTATGGAAGACGATATCGATCTTGGCGAGGATTCGCGCATCGTATCGTTTTGCAATACAATTCCAACACCGCAAGGTGGCACACACGAAGCAGGACTACGTGCAGCACTGACACGCGCGATTCGTGATTATGGGGAACGCACCAATAATCGTCGCACATCAACATTAACCGCCGAAGACGTGAATGGTGCCGTTATTGCTGTATTATCATGCTTCATTCCGCAGCCACAATTTCAAGGTCAGACGAAAGAAAAACTGGCATCGCAACAAGCGACGCGTCTCGTTGAAAACACCATTAAAGATCACTTAGATCATTGGTTGTCTGGGCATCCAAAGCTTGCTGAGCGAATTTTAGAAGTAACACTCATGCGTGCTGACGAGCGCTTAAGTAAAAAGAAAGCCAAAGAAGTTGCCCGTGCAAGTGCTACGCGTAAATTGCGACTGCCAGGCAAGCTGACTGACTGCACATCAACGGATCCAAGTGTATGTGAAATTTTCTTGGTCGAAGGTGACTCGGCAGGCGGATCAGCAAAACAAGCACGCGCGCGCGCAACGCAAGCCGTTTTGCCACTTAAAGGTAAGATTTTAAACGTTGCAACGGCATCGCTTGATAAACTAAAGGCAAACCAAGAAGTATCTGATTTGACATTGGCCTTAGGTTGCGGTGTTGGCAAACATTGCGATGTCACCAAATTGCGTTACCATAAGATTGTGATCATGACCGATGCGGACGTAGACGGCGCGCATATTGCGTCATTGCTGCTGACGTTCTTTTTCCAAGAAATGCGCCCGATTGTTGAAAAAGGTTATGTGTATTTGGCGCAGCCACCGTTGTATCGTTTGGCGAACGGAGGAACCGTTTGGTATGCCCGCGATGACGCAGAAAAAGATCTATTCATGAAAACAAAATTCCGATCAAATAGCAAGATCGAGATCAGCCGTTTTAAAGGTTTGGGTGAGATGCCCGTTACTCAGCTGCGTGAAACAACGATGTCACCGGCACATCGAACATTGCTACAAGTACAGCTGCTGCCTGATCAAGCGACGGCACCGGATAATTTCGTGATCCGTCTCATGGGTAAAAATGCCGAAGCACGATTTTTGTTTATCCAAGAGAATGCACCGTTTTTCAAGGATGTGGATATTTAGAATTGGTGTTTACCTCACATCAAAAACCGGACAAATTTGCAATCATAACGCAAACTTGTCCACATTTTTCGGTGCAATGGCGAAATAATCACCACCTAATCACCGCATGCGCTCTTCATAAAACGCTTCAATATGTTTGCTACGAATGCGCACAAGTTCTTCTGTCTTCTGCTTGTTGATCATCAGAAATGGCAGCATTTGTGCATATTTCTCAGGCGTTAACGAATTACATATACGAATGACATCATCTAAATCTTTCGCACAGAGCAGGCCACGTGCATCAAAATAATCGGCGACGTTGGGGCACCCAATATAAATTGGCACGGTGAGTGTCATAAAGCAGTCAAGTAATTTTTCACTCATGTAATTGCGTTGATTGCAATTCTCGATCGCAATTGAAAACTGCGTGCCCAGAATCCATTTTTTTGAATCGGTTGGCAATACGCGATCTTGATATTCAGCTGAAAACTTATGGATTGCACGACGTGAAACATAAAATTGGCGCGGGATCGTGATTTCATTCTCTCTCGGCCACAAGTCTTTTCGAATCGCATAATTTCTAAATTCTTCTTTGAAATAATCCTGATCACCCAACTGAAAGCCAAGACTTAACAGATAACTTACGCCAAATGTCTTTTGCGTTGGAATTTCTTCAGGCTTCAGGAATATAAGCGGATAGATAAAGCCTGGCACGATTCGCTCGTTAGGTACGCCTGTTTCTAAATGCGTATGCATTAAATCATATCCTGGTGCGACTCTTTCAAAGTAAGCCTTGTACTCGCGTTCTGTTGTTGAAAAAGGAGAATAATGCAAAGGTTCGTCCGTATAATAAGCAAAATTAATCACCAATGGATTGATTCGACCCTCGGTCAGGTATTTCGTAAAATGATAAAGATCGTGCTTAATATACTTAAATTTAACGCCGGAAACGTCTTGACTCATAGGGTGTTTCTCATGTGTTTCATTCGCAATAATAATACCAAATTCATCTGGTTTTTGGATGAACGGACTTTTATAAAAACTTGATTCTTCGGTGTTTGTAAGTTGCACGTCAAGGCCGCGATCAATCATCGGTTTGAAACAGACAGGTGCTTCGGCAAATTTTGATGGCGACAGACGCACGATAGGTTTATGGGTTTTGAGTCTAAGAAAAGCTTCTGCAGCCATCCAGGCGCGAAATAATTCATTACTATCCTTAACAAAAATTTCAACCGTTGGGGCAGTTGACGCAAATTCAACTTTAGGTTGCTTTATAAAATCAACAAATGGATTTCCCGCGCATGGCCACAAACGTTCTTTATATAACGTAACGTTAAACCAACTATTTGGATCACGGTGCGTTTTCCAATCACCCTGCCAACCATGTTGCATGAAATGATCGATTGCTGACAAACCTGTCTTGTTCAGATCTTCTTGATATCGTTCCTTGTAAAAGCGTTCATCAAAATAAGGCGCGATGAGTTTTTTGTCGTCTTCAGTTGTAAATTGAGCAAGGGGCTGTGTTGCTGACAAAACAACTGACTGTGATTGAGGTGCAGATTCAGATGCGATAAGATTAATCCCCACGAGAAAGGAAAGCGTGAAATAAATAAAGTAGTTTTTCATAAAATTTTCAATAATAACTCTGATGTGTATAAAGTTAAACATTAATCTGATCATTATGTAAAGACTGACCGTGCTTGTTCAGTAACGATTGAATCCGTGTGTTCACATTTGAATCACGTATAAATCTGCCATCGACACTTCACTCGGCATCCATTTTATGGCATAGATTAGATAACCACAAAAAAAAGAATCCTTATGTCATTACCAACTGTTTCAAAACCCTTTCAAATCGTGTCGCCATTTGCACCTGCTGGGGATCAGCCCACAGCTATTGCTGCGCTTATCGAAGGCATTAATCATAACGAAAAAAACCAAGTGCTGCTGGGTGTTACGGGATCGGGGAAAACATTTACAGTGGCGAATGTGATTCAAGCAGTGCAGCGCCCCGCGATTGTGTTAGCACCAAATAAAACGTTGGCCGCGCAGCTATATGCTGAAATGAAAAGCTTTTTTCCAAATAATGCCGTTGAATATTTTGTATCATACTATGACTATTACCAACCAGAGGCATATGTTGCACGGTCAGATACCTTTATCGAAAAAACGGCCGCTATAAATGAACAGATTGATCGCATGCGCCATTCTGCCACGCGCGCACTACTTGAACGCACAGACGTTATCGTAGTTGCGTCGGTGTCGTGCATTTACGGTATTGGCGGCGTTGAAACGTATAGTGAGATGGTGCTTGAACTGCGTGCAGGTATGTCGATGGATCGCACGAGCTTGCTGCGTAAACTAACAGAACTACAATACAAACGAAATGATATTGGTTTCGTACGCGGTACCTTTCGTGTACGTGGTGATATTCTTGATATATTCCCATCACACTTTGATGAACGTGCCTGGAAGATTAGCTTTTTCGGCGATGATATTGAAGAGATTGTTGAAATTGACGCGCTGACGGGTGAACGTTTCTCAACACTTGAACGGGTTATTGTTTACCCGAATAGTCACTATGTGACGCCTGGCCGTACCGTTCAACAAGCCATCAAGCAAATTCAAAGTGATCTTATCATCCGGCTAGCTGAATTTAGAGCGGAAGATAAATTGATTGAAGCGCAGCGGATTGAACAGCGAACTATGTTTGATCTTGAAATGATGGCTGCCACGGGCTCGTGCGCAGGTATTGAAAACTATTCACGATATTTGACAGGGCGCGCCCCTGGGTCTGCACCGCCAACACTCTTTGAATATCTCCCTAAAGATGCACTATTGATCATTGACGAGAGTCACGTTGCTGTGCCCCAGTTGGGCGCGATGTACAAGGGTGACAAGGCGCGCAAAACAACGTTGTCTGATTACGGTTTTCGTCTGCCATCGTGCCGGGATAATCGCCCCTTGATGTTCGAGGAATGGGATACTATGCGTCCGCAAACGATCTTCGTCTCAGCCACGCCAGGGCCGTTTGAGCTCAATCAAACCGAAGGTGCCTTTGTGGAACAAGTCATTCGCCCGACAGGACTCGTTGATCCTTTATGTGAAATTCACCCGTGTGAAAATCAGGTGGATGATTTAATTCATGAATGCAAGGCGACCGTGGCGAAGGGGTATCGTATTCTCGTAACGACGCTCACAAAGCGTATGGCCGAATCGTTGACGGATTATTTGACTGAGGCAGGGCTTAAAACAAGCTATCTACATTCAGATATCGACACACTGGAGCGTATTCAGATCATCCAGCAGTTACGCAAAGGCACGCATGACATATTGGTAGGGATTAACTTACTGCGTGAAGGATTGGACATTCCTGAGTGTGGCTTGGTTGCGATTTTGGATGCCGATAAAGAAGGCTTTTTACGATCAAAAACATCATTGATTCAAACCATTGGGCGTGCCGCACGAAACGTGGATGGCCGTGTGATTTTGTATGCGGATAAAATGACGAAATCAATGGAAGGCGCGCTGGCTGAAACAGATCGCCGTCGTGAAAAACAAAATCAATATAACGAAGAACATGGCATTACGCCGCAGTCGATTCGTAAAGATTTGCAGCAATCGATGGACAAAGATGGCAAAGGCGCCTCTGCTGAGAAAGTACTTCAACTGCACCTTGATACCACAAAAATCGCGAAACAAATTGCAGATCTAGAAAAGAAAATGCGTAAAGCCGCTGGCGATTTGGATTTTGAAAGAGCCGCTCAGCTTAGGGATGAGCTAAAGCAGTTGCAGGAAATTCAGCTGACGTTGTGATTTGAATGTGTCTTATTTAGCCGTAGCTTCCGCCATCGCTTCCCGTATCAACACACCAATAATGGCCGCCGTTGGAATTGCAATTAAAATTCCTGCAAAGCCGAACCATGTGCCACCAGCAAGTAACGCAAACAAAATCCAAACAGGATGCAACCCAATGCGTCCCCCAACAAATTTAGGGGTCAACACATTCCCCTCGATCAATGAGACACACGCGAACACAAATAAGACGCCCATAATTTGCCCCCAACTAACGAACGATGTGAACGCAACGCTAAGAGAGGCAAACAAACCAATTGCCATGCCAAGATAGGGTATAAACGTCAAAACACCTGTCATAATTCCCAAAAGCCAAAATTTTTCAATACCTGTAAGCGAAAGCCCTGCGATATAGAGTATTGCCACAGCCAGACAAACGGTGGACTGCCCAATAAGATATGCAGTGAGTGTCTTATCAATGCGCATAAAAATACGGCGAATGGTTTCGGCTGATTTCTTTGGTAATTTAGCATTGATGGTACTCAGAAGTTTGGGCCAATCACGCAGCAGATAAAACATGATAATCGGTGTCAAAATAACAAGTGTAAGCAAATTGGCGAGCAAAATACCATTCGTGAGCAAGTTTATAATAACTTGCACAGACCACTTAACAATATCCCCCAAATAAGCTGAAACTTGTCCGCGAATACTGCTCACGGTAAGCGGATCACCACCGACAGATGACAAGAGTGGTTGTAGTTTTTCCATAACAAGTTCAGCAAAATGAGGAAAACCCTTTGCTAGCAAAACAAGCTCGCTCTGTAAATATGGCAACACAACCGAACTGACAAGCGTAATTAAGATAACGAACGTCAGAATAAGTAAAGCCGAGGAAAGACTGCGCGGCATATAATACTCGAGTCGGCACACCAATTTATTAAAAAGATAGGCACCGATAAATCCAGCAAAGAATGGCGACAAGATACCACTAAGACTATTCAGTATGCCTGCACTGAGTAGTGCAATGAGCATGATCACCATGAGCCACCGAGAAAAATTTGGCTGCGCGATATAGGTGGACAAAGATCTTTGCATAGACAAAGCCTGATAAGAGTGTTGTTGCCAGTGTGCCATAGATTAAGATGCTAGAAAAGCTTAGATACGTAGAAAAGAGGGGAGAAAAACCAAACGTCTGCAGTAATGGCACCAATAATAGCCAGCCAATCAAAGACATCTGCATAAACGTATTATATTTACTTATGTTTATCGGGCTAAGTGTATAAGGAATGTTTTTGCGCTTGATCCAAAATCCGCCAAGCAAAATGAATAAATCTCTCAGAATAACAATGCTTACAAGCCAAAGCGGCAGCTGCCTCGTGACAAGAAGTCCTATGCATACGCAGGTAATGAATACTTTGTCAGCTATTGGATCAAAAATCTGACCAAAGTTAGACTCAATTCCCAAACGCCGCGCACTTGCACCATCAAGCCAATCGGTTAAGCTTGCAATACAGACCAACAAAAATGCACACATTGGATTATGCGCGCACATAGCCCAAACAATAAAAGGGCCCGCCAAAAGACGAAACCCTGTTAATGTTTGTGGTATCCAAAAATATGGTTTCGACTTAGCCAACAATTTCTGTCCTGCTAAAGAAGTAAGAAATTTCAGATGCAGCATTCTCAGCAGAGTCTGATCCATGTACTGAGTTAGCTTCGATTGATTCAGCAAATTCTTTACGAATCGTACCTTCAGCTGCGTTTGCTGGATTTGTAGCACCCATAATATCGCGGTATTTTGAGACAGCATCACTGCCTTCAAGTACTTGCACAACAACTGGACCTGTTGTCATGAATTCACATAAATCGCCAAAGAATGAACGCTCTGCATGAACTGCATAGAAACCTTCTGCTTGCGCACGTGTCAACCATAGACGCTTTTGTGCAATAATGCGTAGACCAGCATCTTCGATTTTCGTATTGATTTTACCTGTGATATTACGACGTGTAACATCTGGCTTTAAGATTGAAAGTGTTTGTTGAACTGACATAGTGAAACCTTTAAATTATCAAATCATTATTTCCTATTTAATAGGACAAAAAAGTTGAAAATGCAAGAATAAGTCGCCCGAAAGAGATTTAACCGCTAGCAGAGTGCGCTGATTTTGTGCGTGACAGCCAAATGAGTTTTTGCATTCAATTAGAAAACAACCCTTGATTCCTTTGCCTTTATACGGCATTTTAGAGGCATAAACACATAAGCTCATATCACAACAGGTCTACAAGATTCCTGTACAGTCGTCTTTGAACCCTTAACTGTCATCTTCACAACTGATCCGAAGATCTCTATTGTTGATAACGTATATAGTTTTTTTGTTAAGACATTGTAATACAATCAAGCTGTTTGCCTTTGAAATCTTATAGATCCTCTAATCAAGTCCGAGGATGACATGGGGAACGAGAATGTTCAGAATGACATAAGATGGAATGTGATAACAAATCATTAAGGAAATATTCATGGCGTCATATCAATACGTATATGTAATCAAAGAATTACGCAAAGCCTACCCAGGCGGGAAAGAAGTAATGAAAGACCTCTGGCTGTCATTTTTGCCAGGCGTTAAAATTGGTGTTATCGGGCCAAACGGTGCGGGTAAATCAACGCTTCTCAAAATCATGGCAGGCATCGATAAAGACTTTCAAGGCGAAGCATGGGCGGCCGAGGGCGCTAAAATTGGCTATCTGGCACAAGAGCCAGAACTTGACCCAACACTGGATGTCGTCGGTAATATCAAGAAAAGCCTCGGTGAAACACAGCGTCTGTTAACCCGCTTTGATGAAGTGAATATGAAATTCGCCGAGCCAATGTCAGATGATGAAATGAATGCATTGCTTGCTGAACAAGGCGAACTTCAAGAAAAAATTGATTACCTTGACGCATGGGATCTTGATCGTCAAATCGAAATTGCGATGGATGCGCTACGTTGCCCTGCGCCTGAAGCATCAATTGAACGTCTTTCGGGTGGTGAAAAACGCCGCGTTGCGCTGTGCTCACTCCTTCTGCAAAAACCTGACCTCCTCCTCCTTGATGAGCCTACGAACCATTTGGATGCTGATTCTGTTGCTTGGCTAGAACGCCATTTACAAGAATACAAAGGCACCGTCGTACTGATCACCCATGATCGTTATTTCTTGGACAATGTCGTGAGCTGGGTTCTTGAAATTGACCGCGGACAAGGCTTCCCATTCGAGGGGAACTATTCAAGCTGGCTAGAACAAAAAGAAAAGCGTCTGCTTATTGAATCAAAAGGCGAATCGCATCGTCAACGACAATTAAAGAGCGAGCTTGAGTGGATCCGTCAGTCACCAAAAGCCCGTCAAAGCAAATCAAAAGCTCGTATTCAAGCATATGAAGATTTGTTGAACGAAAACGTTGATCAAGGCGCCGGTGATGGTTCTATCTTTATTCCAGCGGGTGAACGTTTGGGTGACCTGGTAATCGACTTAGAACACGTATCAAAAGGATTTGGCGATCGCCTGCTTATTGATGATCTAACGTTCAAAATGCCACGTGGTGGTATCGTTGGTGTGATCGGGCCAAACGGCGCCGGTAAAACAACATTGTTTAACATGCTAACGGGTAAAGACAAGCCTGACCAAGGTGAAGTTAAGATTGGTGATTCCGTGCGCTTAGGCTATGTGGATCAGTCACGTGATACATTGAATCCAAACAAAAACGTGTGGGAAGAAATTTCAGACGGCCTTGATATGATTGAACTTGGCAAACGTACTGTTGCTAGCCGCGCCTATTGCAGCTGGTTTAACTTTAAAGGCTCAGACCAACAAAAGAAAGTTGGGTCACTGTCGGGTGGTGAACGTAACCGTGTGCATTTGGCAAAGATCTTGCGTTCTGGCGCGAACGTTCTGTTCTTGGACGAGCCAACGAACGACCTTGACGTTGAAACATTGCGTTCACTCGAGGAAGCATTGCTCACTTTTGGTGGTTGCGCGATTGTGATTACCCATGATCGATTCTTCCTTGACCGTATTGCGACGCATATCCTTGCGTTCGAAGGCGACAGTCACGTGGAATGGTTCGAAGGGAACTATCAAAGTTATGAGGAAGATCGTAAACGCCGCTTAGGTGCCGATGCGTGTCAGCCACATCGGATTAAGTATAAGCCGTTATCGCGGTAGACTGCAGGTCCTGCATCTATAACGGCGTTATTTAACGACTATCTCTTAAAATCATCCCCCCTCTTGAAGCAATTCAACGAGGGCTTTTATGCAATCTGCCTGTAAATCATTTTAGGAACCGCATATTTTATTATTTTAGAACAAAATCACCGGATGATGAGAGTTTAATATCATCTGAATCGTCATCTGGAAAAAACGAATTATCCTTAATTATCTGATAGGCTCTCATTAATCTTTCTTTTGGAAGATGAATAGGTGCAAATTCCCTATTATTCCGATCTCTAATGTTTACGTATGCAATAAAGTCATCCCCATCAAACTCGATCCCAGGGTTGCCCTCAACCTTTTCGATATAGACATTTTGTTCATTTTGCAAAGCTGCCGCAACATAAATGAAAAAATAACGTGCATCGTCACGCGTAATGGTTTTTGACTCAGCATCATCCTCAAAGGCAATCACTGTATTAATAACCTCCTGCACTGGACCCAAATTGGTTTCGTTATTACCGCCAACCATATTGTACCCAACCGTGTTTCGCCCAGGGACAGATGCACGTCTGTCGTTGTCATATGGTTTCAGCGGCATTGCCCTTAATTGATCGTCCAACGGGGTAAGTGATAAGAAATTAATCCATGCAGAATCTTCGTTTCCATCGAACTTAGTTTCACCTAAGCACAACTGATTTGAGCGGTCTTTCCGACGATGTTCATGACGCATTTCTGTAAACCATTCTTTGAGCTTAAGCACTTCTACGCCGCTATATGCTGCAATCTGAGAGAGCGTGTCCTCATTCTCATTGTTATTACGCAAGCCCAATGCGTATTCCTGCGTAAGATCAAGAATCTGAAAATGTTTGTATAACGGGGAGTTTTCGTCCACAATACCATGCGCGGGCAAGATAAGGTCTTCTTTATTTCCGTGAATATAACCAGATGCCGCTGCAGCTTTAAGAATTATTTTCCGTTCAAAATCCTGCGCATGCCTTGTTGTGCTAACGTTGCCTTTTTCTTTAAGAATTTCTCTAATTGTTTGCGAGGAATGCCCAACAAAACCTCCTCTATAAGCAGCAAAATTCTCACGGCGCATCTTATAAGCTCCTTTAACATCGGCCGTCAAACCTGTCGCAGTTTCTGCTGACATTAAAGAACAGTGCGTTCCCAGCACACACAGCAATATCATTCGTTTTAGATAAAAACAGATTTTCATTTTCTTCTCCTATAATTCATTTTCTTCTCCCATGACCAGACCTTCTTATAGGTAACACATACGAACATCCCAAGCAATATAAATCATGTTTTATATTGACAATATTATTTATAATAAATTAATAATATTTTATATTTAGTTAATTTTATTTATTTTTCAGCATGTTTCAATATTTAATAAATTCAATCATTACCATCACATAATGAAATATACATATCTTTTTTCACAAAAACAACAATACACACATTGTAAATAAAAGTATAAATTAATAAATTTAAAATTATATGAAAAATCACCACTGCGCAACCATCAATATATGTCCTATAAGGTGATTTGACTTATAGGCCTCCCCCCTCTTGAAGCAATTCAACGAGGGGGGCATGCAATCCGCCTGCAACGCGATCCTTTTATAATTCGCTATTGAAATAAAATCCGAATCACACCTTTTGAAAAAAAATGAATCATGGTATGCTCAAAGGGATTTAGTGCATGCATCGTATTGCGCAGACATAACAATAATAGGGAGAGACTCCAGTGAACCCAATGATTCGTAATGCCATTATGTGGTTCTCCATCTTCGCAGGTATGCTGTGGATTTCTCAAGTATTCTTTGATGCGCCTTCTAAAAATGCCTTAAAAACTATGGATTATTCTGACTTCATACATGAAGTCGATGCTAATAATATCACTGAAGTTGTCATGGTTAATCCAAATATGACTGGCCTCCCCTTTCATGCAAAAGCAAAAGATGGCTCTTATGTGCAAGTTATTGCTGTTGGCGATCCTAAATTAACAGAACGTCTGACCGACAAAGGCGTGCATTTCAGCGCAAAACCATATGAACAAGAAGTATCGATCATGCGCCATCTTTTAGAATGGCTTTACATTCTCCCGCTTATATTTATGGGATACATGGTTTATCGCAATATGCAAGGTGGCGGCAATAAGGCGATGGGATTTGGCAAATCACGTGCACGTTTGCTAACCGAGAATCAGACAAAAATAACGTTCGAAGATGTTGCTGGCATTGATGAAGCAAAAGAAGAGCTCGAAGAAATCGTTGAATTCTTGAAAGATCCCCAAAAATTCCAGCGTCTTGGTGGCCGTATTCCAAAAGGTGTTCTGCTCATCGGCCCTCCCGGTACAGGTAAGACATTGCTTGCAAAAGCCATCGCAGGTGAAGCAGGCGTACCATTCTTTAGCATTTCAGGTTCTGATTTTGTTGAAATGTTTGTCGGTGTTGGTGCAAGTCGTGTGCGCGATATGTTCGAGCAAGCAAAGAAAAGCGTGCCATGCATCATCTTTATCGATGAAATTGATGCTGTTGGCGGAAAACGTGGTTCGGGCATGGGCGGCGGTGGGAATGACGAACGCGAACAAACCTTAAATCAGCTACTTGTTGAAATGGATGGGTTCGAAGAAAATCAGAGCATCATCCTAGTTGCAGCAACGAACCGTCCCGACATTCTTGATCCTGCATTACTACGGCCAGGTCGTTTTGACCGCCAAGTAAATGTACCAAATCCAGATGTGACTGGCCGCGAACAGATTTTAAAAGTCCACATGCGCAAAGTACCGTTGTCACCAAATGTTGATCCAAAAGTTATTGCACGTGGCACCCCTGGTTTTTCGGGCGCAGATTTGGCAAACCTAGTAAATGAAGCCGCTTTGCTGGCGGCGCGACGCGGAAAACTTGCTGTTGGAAAAAGCGAATTCGATGTGGCAAAAGATAAAATTATGATGGGCGCTGAGCGTCGCACACTCGTCATGACTGAATCTGAAATGAAAACTACCGCTTATCATGAAGGTGGCCATGCTATCGTATCCCATTATATGGAAGACTCTGACCCTATTCATAAAGCGACCATCGTGCCGCGCGGGCGTGCTCTTGGCATGGTTCAGCTACTGCCCGAGGGAGACCGCGTATCAGAATCCCGCAACAAAATTATTGCTTCGATTAAGGTTTCCATGGGTGGCCGCATTGCTGAAGAATTAATTTTTGGCCCAGGCAAAGTAACAACCGGCGCGCAATCTGATATCAAAGCAGCGACGTATTATGCAACGCATATGATTACAGAGACAGGCTTAGGCGATACGCTTAGTTTTCGTAATTACAGCACGCGCGACGATCAATACCCAGGCATGACAAAACCCTATTCAGAAGAAATTGGCCGTAAAATCGACGAAGAAATAAATACGTTATTGGATACATGCTACAAAGAAACGACTAAACTGTTAAAAGATAAAACGGAGGAATTGCACCGCCTAGCCGCCGCTTTGCTTGAACGCGAAACATTGACAGGTGATGAAATTAGAATTGTCCTCGATGGAGGAGAATTGCCACCAATGCCTGAAACTTCCTTAGATGATCTGCCACGCACTAGCGTGCCAACGGCTTAACGCTGCGTCGAGCTTGCCCAATATTTTACGCAACTCACCTCTGTCATGACGAGTCCGATGAACGTGGTCAACCAGTGTCTGCTTAGCACTAAATACATGAATCACCACGGAGTCATGACTCCTCGTGATGATGGGTGCGAGTTACCGTTTAACGCAGTGTGCACGTTTCCGTCCTCTGTGCATTGCGTTATTTAATATAGTTTTTTATCAAAATTATCTGAAATATTATACACATAAATCCGTTAAAAAGCGGCTTCTTTTCGCCTTTTATTTTCCATAAAAGCTTGTACTCTGAACGAGGAAAAACAACATTATGGGAGAGAAAATCATGGGCGATAATACAAATGATATGACAATCAAGCAATACGTTGTGGATAAACTTAATTTTGAGCCAGGGCTACGCGCGCAAGGGATCATCGTCGCGGCTGAAGGCGGTATAGTAACGTTAAGCGGCCGTGTACGCACCTATTGCGAAAAGTATCTTGCTGAACAGGCAACAAAAAGCATCTTAGGCGTCAAAGCAGTTGTCGAAGAACTTGTTGTTGATATAGACGCCCCGCTGAGGCGAAGTGATAAAGAAATCGCTACCGCTGTCGTTCGCGCGCTCGAGGAAGACGTGTCAATTTTTCCCCATGAAAAGATCAAAGTAGTCGTCGAAAACGGCAAGGTTGAATTAACAGGAGAAGTCGACGAGTATTACAAAAAGAAACAAGCAGCGAAATGTATTCGCAATTTGTACGGTGTGCGCAATATCTTCAACTATGTCGTGGTCAAAGCATCTGAGATGCCGATTGATCCGAAGGATGTCACAAATCAGATTATCCGCGAATTTCAAAGAAATGCCGTTTTGGATGCTAAAAATATAGAAGTTTCCATCGATGGGAGCGTAGTCGTTCTTAGAGGGATGGTTCGTTCGTGGGCCGAAGAAAAAGAAGCACGCAAAGCGGCGTGGTCTGTTCCTGGTGTGACAGACGTCAAAGATGAGCTTGTCTTGCATATCGGATAATTAGGATTTTCACACGCGGAGGGGGTGCACATTTTTCTTTCTCCGTATTGCCCGTCAACGAGCCTCGTAAGAGGCGTGGTGATCTAGGGAAACAGCCACTGGATGGCCACCCCCCTGTGCACTACTATTAAGTTAATGAACCACATAGTCTATCAGCCGTCATCACGAGGAGCACTAGCTCCATGGTGATCCAGGAAAACAGCCAACTGGATGGCCACACCCCTGCGGGATTCGCCATGACGATTGCAGGAAAGTCTTAACACCCCTGCGACACTCGCCATGACGGAAACATAATCAAATTAACGTTGAATGGCTATAAATTAACCAAGTGTAACGCCCAGGGTCGTTGCATATGTGTTAAGATATGAGATTACCAAATCCATACAACCATCGTTTCTTCCTTTTGGACATGTATTACGTGTATTTAACTGCTTTGCCCTTTTAAATGCAGCAATTAACCCATTTTCAGTAACTTTAGGATAACCTGATGCTAAGTCAAACGTAAAGGCGCGTAATAATTGATCATTCGCTTTCTCTACAATCTTTAAAATTGCTTTGTCCATTGCTTCTGGAGTATACATTTTATCAATAAAACCTGTGCTCCTAGCAAACTGTAAAAGAAGATTGGTTTGCTCAGTTTCAGCAGCAAATGCAAGAATAGAATTTGCTGTTTCTTGCGTAAATTTTATATTTCCTTTTCCACAGAATCCCATGAAGTCTGAAAAATGCGTGTAATTTGGATCGGTATTAGTGATAATTTCCATTATTGCGCGATTAAAGCCATTTTGTGTCAGCTGCCCCTTTTTTCCGACTATTGCATTTTTCACATCTACTTTATTAAAATGCTTACACGCTTCAATTAATGCCCTATCTTCATTACTCAGCGACATATTTTCTGCGTGTGATGTTGCTCCATCTGAAGAGCCTGAACTATTTGAATTTTCCTCATCTTGATCACTCTCTGATTCTCTTGCTACAGTTAATTCAATCCCTACACTTTGTGCAAGACTTACAAACCAATCACTAAGCTCTTGTAAGTTTGGCGTTCTTAGAATTTCATTATAAGCACGTTGCGTATGTGCTTTAGTTGGTTTAACAGAAGCCTTATAGATAAATTCAATTAATTTCTTTTTATCAACATTAGTTTTTTTAAGCTGCACCACTGCCGTTAACACTTCATCAGCACCATTTGCATCTGGTTTGATAGATTCATTATCAAGCATAGCTTGAGCAATATCTAGTTTTCCTGATTTTACAGCCTTTTTATATGACAAATTAATTCCTGATTGACTATTTTTAATTCCTTCATTACTAAGAATTAACCTAACAATCTCTAGATTTCCTTTTCCAGTCGCTTCTAAAAGTGCACTATCAAGTGCTTCTTGTGAAGGCAGTGGGTTATCGCGCGTCGTAACTTTTCTTGATAGAAGTGCTGTTTGTTGTTGAGCAGGTGGGTCCAGCAATAAAAGAAGAGTATCTTTTGAGCCTGCTTCCCCGGCCGTATCAATAAATCTCAAATTAATTTCTTTTTGTCGATCATCTACTTTTCCCTCAGATACATATGTACCCAAAAATTTAGCGGTATCGACACAAACCTGACTGCCTGGAGGGCACTGATATGCAGCAAATACTGTTGATGTGAGTAATGTTAACATTGACGTCTTAAAAAAAACATATTTCATAATAATAAATAATCTCCATTGGAATAATTTACATGCTCATACTATATGTTTATATCTATTAGATTAATAAAAAGTTAATTTCTTCGTAAAAAGATTTTTATACGTTTAAATCGGGGCAACATATATAGCGCGTCACCATGCTACCCGTCACTTTTATTTTTCTTACTGTCATTCCCGCGGAGGCGGGG